>JAGSHB010000067.1 GCA_023954815.1 Myxococcales bacterium
ATGCAGCTCGACAGCAGCCCCATGCCCTATCCGCGCGCCTTCCGAGAGACCTTTCAACGGGCACGAAACGCGCAGCTGCGCGCCGATATCGACCGTGGTCGGGCGCTCTGGCGCTGCGCTTGGATCGACGGCCAAATCGCCGGGAGTATGGGCCTCGTGGCGCAAGATGGGCTGGGTCGGTATCAATCTGTGCAAACACACCCGGATTTTCGCCGCCAGGGCGTGTGTTCGGCGCTGTTGGCAGCGATTGCAGATGCGGGTGCGGTCGAGCTCGGCGCGGAGCAGCTGGTGATCGTGACCGATGCCGGGAGCGTCGCTGAGCGCATCTACCGGCAGCAGGGTTTCGTCGCAGCGATGCCCACCCACGGCGTGTGTCTACCGCCGCAGCGATAGCGTCCGCCCTCCCGTGCCTCCTGCGCCTGATTTGCACCTGTCGATACGATGCGTTGCGGACTACACTTGCAGGGCACCAGCGATTGACTGGGCAACAGGAGTGACCATGAACGTCTCGATCACCTACTGCGAGATATGAAACTACCGCCCCCGCGCCGCCCGTGAGGCGGCCGCCATTGAGCGTGCTCATCCAGGACTGAAGGTCACGTTGGTGCCCGGAGGTCGCGGGGTATTCGACGTGTTTGCCCGTGGACAGTGCATCTTCAGCAAGCGCGAGCTAGACCGCTTCCCGGACGAGGGCGAATTGGTGCAGTTCATCGACGCCCTGTGACCCACTGAGGCTGAATTGGCCGGAGGAGCCCAGCGTGGAAGAAGCGGATTCGCACCGGCGATTGCGGATAGCCCTCACGGTCGGACTGCTCCTTCTGGGGCTCGCTGGCGTGGCCTGGAATCTCGCGGGTGAGTCCACACCGCAGCACCATCAGGTCGAGACTGCCCCCGCCATGGAGATGTGCATGTCCACCTGCACGCGCTGGCATCTGATGAGCAGCCTCCACAAGCGCGCCACATGCCCAAAATGCGAAAACCTGCCGACGTGTAAACGTCAGAGACGACATCCAACCAGCGCCTGCATCGCCGAGCTACGAAGTTGCTATGCCGTCCACGGATGTCTCCCCAAAGTCGAGCGGACGTGCGTCAAACGCTGCACGAAATTCGTACGCGACCACACGCCACAAGCGCCAACAGGGCCCAGCGGTGCGCCAGAACATTGACAGGCCTCGTGGGGCGCCGCGATGCTGCCGTGCGAGCGCGCGCCCTGCCCGCTCCATCCCCCGCAGCCGCGGACACCTCGTCCGCCCCTCGCCGGAGCCGCTATGAGCTACCAGTCCACCTTTCAGCGCTGGAATGGCACCGAGTCCTACATCGCAGACGACGGCCTCATCGCCGCCGTCAACGTCGCCGTGGCGCTGCAACGCCCGCTGCTCGTCAAGGGCGAGCCCGGCACCGGCAAGACCCTGCTCGCCCACGCGATCGCCGATGGGCTGGGCCTGCCGCTGCATACCTGGCACGTCAAATCGACGACTCGCGCCCAGGATGGCTGCTGGGTGTATGACGCGGTCGCCCGTCTGCAAGACAGCCGTTTCGGCGACCGGGACGTCCGCGATGTGTCGCAGTACATCAAGCTGGGCCCGCTCGGCGAGGCGTTTTCGAGCGAGAAGCGCGCGGTCCTACTCATCGACGAGATCGACAAGGCGGACATTGAGTTTCCGAACGACCTGCTGCACGAGCTCGACGCCATGCGCTTCGTGATCACCGAGACAGGCGAGGAGATCAGCGCGAAGCACCGCCCCGTGGTGATCATCAGCTCCAACGCCGAAAAGGAGCTGCCCGACGCCTTCCTGCGCCGCTGCGTCTTTCACTACATCAACTTCCCCAATGAGGATCGGCTGACGCAGATTTGCCGCGTGCACCACCCCGACGTGGACGACAAGCTGCTCGCCGCTGCTCTGCGCCGCTTCATGGCGCTGCGGTCGGTCAAGCACCTGCGCAAGAAGCCGACGACCTCGGAGTTGGTCGACTGGATCTCTGGGCTGCGGTTGGCGGGCATCGACCCAGAGAAGCTCAGCGCTGCCCTGCCCTTCGCTGGTGTGCTGCTCAAAGATGAGAGCGACGCGGCCAAGGCCAAGAAGGCCGGCGCGATGGAATCGGATGACGACTCCGATGACAGTGACGGCAACAAAGGCGGCTCCGGCACTGGCTGGCGCGGTTGGCGGTAGTTCAAGATGTTCATCGGCTTTCACAGCATGCTGCGCACCGCGGGCCTGAAGATCGGCCTGACGGAGTGGCTCGCCTTGATGGAGGCGCTCGACGCTGGACTAGTCGAGCCGTCGTTGCGCTCGTTTTACGACGTCTCCCGTGCGCTGGTGTGCCGTGATGAGGGCGACTACGACCGCTTTGACCAAGCCTTTGCGGCCTACTTCTCCGAAGCCGAGCTGCCGCCCAAGCTGAAGGACAAGCTCGCGGAGTGGTTGTCACGGCCCATCGAGCGGCCGGCGCTCAGTGACGAAGAGCTCGAGAAGCTGCAGTCGCTGGATCTGGACGAATTGCGCAAGCTGTTTGAAGAGCGCATGGCTGAGCAAGATGAGCGCCACGACGGCGGCGACTACTGGATTGGATCGGGCGGCAAGAGTCCCTTCGGTCAAGGGGGCCAGCATCCGACCGGCATGCGGGTTGGAGAGGGGGCCAAGGGTCGTGGTTCGGCGGTGGCTGCTGCCCGTGCCCGGCGTTTTCGCAACTATCGCGACGACCGCGTGCTGGATACCCGCGCTCTGGCGGTCGCGATTCGGCGACTGCGACGACTGGAGCGCAAGGCTCGGCGGATGGAGCTCGACATCGACGAGACGGTCCGCAAGACGGCGCGCACGGATCTGCTGGAGATCGTCGAGCGCCCCGAGCGTCGCAATCAGGCCCGTGTGGTGCTGATGATGGATTCAGGCGGTTCTATGGAGCCCCACACCCGGCTGGTGGAGCAGTTCTTCTCCGCGATGAAGAAGTCGGGCGGTCTGCGCGAGGTCGAGACCTACTACTTCCACAACTGCGTCTACAACAAGGTCTACACAGACATCGCGCAGTTCGAGTCGAAGGACCTCGACGAGATCTGCCGCGGCGTGCCGCCCAACACGCACCTGTTCTTCGTGGGCGACGCCTGGATGGGCCCCTACGAGCTGCTCGCGCCCTATGGCTCGCTCGAGATGGCGACCAGCGACAAAGTGCCGGGTATCGACAGGTTGGCGCAGTTGGCCGCAGCCTATCCCAAGCGGGTCTGGCTCAATCCGATCCCCGAAAACTACTGGCATGCTGAAACCATCGCCCAGGTGCGCGAAGTCGTGGACATGTACCCCATGACTGTCGCGGGAATCGTCGAGGCGGTGAGCGCGTTGTTGGGACGGGGTGCCAATCGGGACCAACGCGAACCCATCGCCATGTGGTCCAACGACGCCCTGCATTGAACCGAGAGAGGTCTGTGTTGATGACGCCCAGTTCCCAAGTGATGCCCCATCGAGCGATGCCTCGTGCCGCAGCTCCACATGACAGGTGGCTGCTGGCGATGGCGATGGTGATGCTGGTTTGGGCCCCGCAGGCTGAATCTTGGGCGCAAAAGCCCGCTCGCCCCTCGCCGACTGACGGCAACGCGGTCGCTCAGGTCCCCGCACAGACGGCCGCGCCACCAGCTGAAGGGCTAGAGACCAATCTGCACGAAGACGGCCGACCCATTGGCGGCGTGCAAGTGCACCTACGGGTGTGGCTGGCTGACAAGCGCAAAGCAGGCGCCGCCATAACCGCAGCGTTAAAAGAGGTCCGCCGCATCAGCGCGAAGATGAGCGCAGAGCAGCGGCGGTCGGAGATTAGCGGCGTCAACCGCACGGCTGACAAGGAGAACGTCTTTCTCAGTCGGGAAACATACGACCTCGTACAGCGGGCGCTCCATATCTGCGAGCTGACCAAGGGGGCCTTCGACCTGACGGTTCAGAGCTTCGACTACCTCTGGAACTTCAAGCGCCGGCCCGCGGTGCGCCCCCTTGACGATGAAATCAAGGCGCGTCTGGCGAACGTGGGCTGTGACCATGTGGTGCTCAAGCCCAATCGCGCGATTCGAATCAACAGCCCGCGTGGTCGGATCAGTGTCGGTGAGTTGTTGCATGGCCATGCCATCGCCCGTGTCTCACAGCTGTTGCAGCGCATGCGCGTGGGGAGCTATCGCTTACGCATCGGCAACGACGTCTATGCGACAGGGCGTGCGGGGAGTCGGCATTGGTATGTGGCCGTCGCTCATCCGCTGCACCGCAAACAGAACATCGTGCAGCTGTATCTGACGAGTCAGACCGCGGCGACGCGGAGTTGGAGTGACCGGTTCTTCGTCAAAGACGGCAAGCGCTACCACGACATCATCAACCCGCGCACCGGCAAGCCAGCGACCGGGGTGCTCCAGGCGACGATCATCAGCACGGATTCGGTCATGGCCGATGCGCTATCGGCGGCGGTGTTCTCACTCGGAGCGAAGAAGGGCCAAGAACTGCTCAACCAGCTTCCCAACGTCGAGGGGTTCATCATCGACGCCAAAGGCCGTGTCCTCAGTTCGCGTGGGATGGAGAACTACGCTCGGCTGCCCAAGACCATCAAGTTGTAGCGCTTGTTCGTGGTCATGAGACTTGGTTCAGCGAGCCGCGAGGGAGCCCCATGACCACGACACCCTCTGACGGCGTGTTTTTCGAGCCACCGCACCGTCTCATCGATGTGGGTCACGCCCAGCTCGCCTATCGCCAGTTCGGTACCGGGCCGGATCTGGTGTTCATCCATGGCTGGCCGTTGACGCAGGCCACGTGGCGGCACCTCGTACGGGCGCTGAAAGGCCGGTTTACCTGTCATCTCTTCGATCTACCGGGCTGTGGCCAGACGACGTGGAGCGACAACAGCCGGATTCATATGCCGGGCCACGCTGAGACCATGTGCGCCGCCATCGACGTGCTCGATCTGCAGAACTACGGCCTTGTCGCGCACGATTCGGGTGGCGGCATTGCGCGCTCCGTCGCCGCTGCCCATGGCACGCGGGTGATTGGCTTGGTGATGGGCAATACAGAGATTCCTGGGGAGCGCTTTCCCGGCATCGGGGCCTCGAGGCTGTTGTTAGGGAGTGGTTTGATACGTGCGGCGATGCGCGCGATGTTGCGGTCGCGGCGACTGAGCTCCCACCGGCAGGCGATGGGGGGCTGTTTTACGGACCCGAGCTACGCGCGCGGTTCGTTCTTCGACCTGCAGACCGCGCCCCTGGGCCGCGGCGATGCCCTGGCTGGCCAGCTCCACTTCGTGCGTAATTTTCAGTGGGAACACGTCGACAGTCTGGCGAATGTCCACCCGCACATCACCGCGCCGGTGCTGCTCATCTGGGGCGCGCGGGATCACTTCTTCAAGCTGAAACCTGCACAAGAAATGCTCACGCAATTTCCGGCGGGTGCGGAGATCGACATCATCGACGACGGCCGGCTCTTTGTGCACGAGGACCACGCCGAACGCTTCGCCAAGGGCGCGGCAGCTCATTTTGCGCGTTGCCTGGGCGCGTCGTCGGCAGCATCGACCAGCGAGTCGACCGCATAGTTGCTTTGGCGCAATAGGCCAGCAAATCCGAGGTAGAAGCCGCAACTCAGCTCAGTTCTTCGCGTGCCAAGCCCGATCGATGGCGTGCAGATAACGAGCCACATCGCACGCCAGCCCTTTGGGTGCATCGGTCAACGGCAGGGCACGACCCGTCCGGCAATAGCGCTCCACCTCGGCGAGCGGCACTTCGATGCGCCCGGTGTCTGTTGCGACACCGATGCGCCGGCGCCCCTGGGTGCTCAGGCGAACGCGGCTGCGCCCCAACCCCCGCAGTAAATCCACGCCTGCGACGCCGGGCAACGCCATCCGCCCCGCCACCGTGGCCGGCAGGTCCAGCTGCCCACCAGAGACCTTTCGCACACCCCGCTGGGGCCCCGTAATGATGAGTGGGATCTCCGCAAAAGTGCCGCCTGCGCCCTTCGGTAGCAGCGAGCGAACCTGATCAGGCGCGGCGTGGTCCGCGGTCACCACCAGCAGCGTCTCGTCCAGCTTGCCGAGGGCGGATAGCTGTTTCGCAAAGCTCAGCAGCTCGGCATCCGCGCAGGCTTGCGCCCGAACGGCCCCCTGCCCCGCCGCCTTGCATTCAGGATGCGGCGCGCCTGGCAGATGCCCATCGACGGTGCTGATCACGAGCAGGAATCGCCCCTTTTGCGCGCGCAGCTTGGCCAACTGTTTCAGCGCAGCGGCGTACAGATGCCGATCGTGGAGCCCCCACGGGCCGTGACTAGCCCCCGCAGTCGCGAGTTTTTCGAGACCGAGGGTGTCATCAAAGCCCATGGCCTGCAGGGTTCGGCCGAGCCCACTGAAGCCCAGCCGACTCCCTTGCATGAAGACCGATCGCCCGCCGGCTTTGGCGATGGCGTGTGGCAAGCAGCCGCTCAGGCGAGGCAACGTCATCCCTCGGGCGCTGTCCAAGGGCCACGTGCCCGGCAAGCGCCCGCACAGGCTGGCCATGATGCCGTTGTGCGTTGGTCGCGACTGGGTCAAGACGCCTTGCACCACCACCCCGCGGTCGGCAAAGGCCTGCAGCCCGGGCGTCTTCAGCGGTGCGTCTGGGTGGTAGAGCTGGGAAAACCCGGCGTTCATGGACTCCATCAGAACGATGACGGCCCCCCGAGGCGGAGGGCCCGCTTCTTTCTTCGCAAGCGCGGTCTTCAATACGCCTGTGAGCGCGTCCATCTGCTTGCCCGCCGCCGCGCCTGGGCCCTGCGGTTGATCTCCTACGTGAATCGTCACCGTCGGCAACCAGCCATAGCTCATCCACCGGCGCTTGGTAGCGTCGTCCGGCGGGGTGGATTCGGGTGGCGTACGCAACCCCGAAAACGTCAGCCAGCTGCGCAAAACGTCGACCTCGGGCACCGCCCCGCCATCGAGTGCATCACGGGGAGCGGCCGCGCTCTGAGCCAACAAGGAAAACGCCACGATTGCAGACAGCCAGTGCCCACGGGTCGCCACCAAAAAAGCCCGCGAGTCGCCATCGTGGGCCAGCTGAGTGAGCGCACCCTGTAGCCCGCGCGACGCTCGCCGCAGCACCCGCGTCGCTAGCCAGGCAAAACCGAGGGCCATGCCGAGCACCACCGGTGCGCCAGCCTCCACGGCCACCCGCCAAGCCTGGGGATCCAGATGCCACCACACAACTGGGCTCACATGGCTGTGGGCAACGACACAGCTGACTAGGTCGAGCGCCCGTAACAAGACGGCAAGCCCAGCGAGCGCGATCACCCCGGGTTTGTGGGCTGCCAGCACGAGCGCAGCTACGACAATGGCGTCTATCGCCGCGCCGGATGCCACCTCTGGCCAAGCCGAGCCCAGCAAAACTGTGGCCGCGACGCGATAGGCCCACCATAACCCCAGCAACAACGCCGTAGCCCCCCGCCAACGGGGCCGATGAATGAGCGCCGCGGTGCCAGTGTCGCTTGACCCAACACCGCTGTGCCCCTGACCCTCGGATGGCGCTCGCTTTTCACTTGGAGACATCATGGGCTCTTCTTTGCTCCGCACCGTCCGCACGCGGACCGTACAAACGCATTCAGTATCCCGCACTCGCCTGCGAAGTCGGGATCGCCGACGCGCGCTCGCGCCGCTGCTGTTCGCGGCAGTGCTCTGTATCGCCCTACCGGATGCCCAGGCGGCAGAAGTGACCCTGCCGGTAGACGTCGGTGTCGGGCCTGCCTTCTACCACGGTACGGGGCCAGTCTTCGACGGGGTCACCGGGCACTTCGGCATCAAGCTATCACTGGCCGCCATCATCGACCGCGCGTTGATTCGCAAACACATCAAGCGGGTGCCCAAGCAGTATCGCAAGATGGCCCTCGGCATGAACGAGGTGCGCTATCGGCCATCGATCTTCATGCCCGACAGTCTGCTGATCAGCCCCAAAGTCGGCAGCACCGGGATGTATGGCGTCACCTGGCGGCCCTTCGGTCTGTCGATTCCGCTGAGCCAGGGTGCGGTGAACGCCGACATCGGGCTGGGTGTCATCTTGACGTACGCGTTCATCCACTCCGACAACGCGGCGTTCGCTCCGACCAGTGGCATCATGCACTTCCTGCGGCCCGGTCTGGATATTGGGCCACGGGTGGAGATTCCCGTCACGGACAACTTCCTGGTCTCCTTTGGCTGGTCGGCGCTCCTGTACGTACCGCAAAAAGTCGGTGACCAAGTCTTCGCCATCCCCACCTTCGATGAGGCTGGGCTGCAAAATAGCCTCTGGTTCATGGGGCAATTGTGGCTGAAGCTGCACTTTCGCTTCCCGTACACCACCCACATCTAGTCACGCACTGCGCGCCGCACCGTCCATCATATTCGCTGGTTATGCGCTCAACTCTTCACGCCGACGGTCCGAAGCGGGCAAAGCAGAGAGGTGACGCACGCCTCCGCTTTCCCGTTTGCGTCACTCAGGAGTATTGCGATGAACAAGAAAGAGCTCTCCGCGGCCCTAGCTTGGCGTGCCGGTATGAGTCGCGTGCGTGCCAATGAGATTGTTGGACTTCTGTTCGACGCCGACGACGGCATCTTCGCCAATGAGTTGGTCGAGGGCGGCAAGGTGACGTTGCCCGGCTTCGGAACCCTGCTGACCAAGCTGCGCGCCGAGCGCATCGGCACGAACCCGTCGAGCGGCGAGCGCATCACCATTCCGAGCCGCACCACCGCCTACTTCAAGACGGGTAAGACCCTGCGTGGTCGATTGGACGACTGACGCACCAGTCCGCCCCCCGAACCTGAATTCAGGCGAATTCCGACATCGAGATGCCGATATATGAGATCGGGCCCGATTCTATGCGGCCCAGATGGGCGTATGGGCGATGACGAATCACCTTGAAAGGCAGCGCTACCAGTCGTCGTAGGACAACGCGATGACTGAGAGCCAGTTGACGTGTTCTCGTGCCTTGCCGCCGAACGGGACCTCCATGGCGCCCGCGAGCCGTCGGATCATGGTCCAATGCACGCCAAAGCCCCGCCATTGCCCCGAGATGCCGGCCTGCAGGAGCGGCGAACGTCCGCCGAGCGCGACTGTAGCGTTGGGCTTTGATCGCACATCTCGCGGACTGGGTGCCTCGCCGATGTGGGCCGGGGAGACCAAGCTGCGCTCCACGTCATCTCGCGCGACGAAAGGCACCGGCGCCCGTGCCCAGATGGACACGCCGTCTTGAGATGAGTCACCAAAAAAGCGCCCGTGAATCCCTACCTCCGGCGTCACAGTGAAAAACGACACCGACACGCCGGCGCCGAAGGTCAGGGGGACATCCGCCACCGCGCCCGGCGTCCAATCGGTCCAGAGGTCGAGCGCGACATATTCCATCGCCTCGATGTTGGCCAAATCATCCACAGGGTTGACGGTCGGTGCAGCGATGGTGACACCGATCAGCGCGCCGTGCTGCGGAGAGAGACGGTGTCCGAGCCCCACAGCGACGGCGCCCGCGAATCCGAGCGTCGTGCCTGGGTCTGCCTTCGTGCACTGGATGTCGCACAGGGCACGGTCGCCGCCGCCCACCCCCATGCCGGCGCCAACCCTGAGGTATGGGCCGTCGGGCGCTCTGATGGGATGCATCAGTGGGCTGACACAGGCGCTCGCGGTCAGCAACATGAGGGTCGCGCTGAGCGCATGGGCGAGGCCACGGGCGAAGCGACGGCGGCGGAGCGTCTCCGGTGTGAACGCGGTCTCAGAAGACGTCAGATGGGGCTGCATGAAACTCCCGGGCGACCGCACGTGCGACCGAGTCGGGCGTATCGACGTGCCGAAACAGTACCGTTACCGCAAGCGGATGACGAGGGAACGGACGTGCGGCCCGTGGCCACAGCAATCGACGAGACGACTTTGGGGTCACTGCCGATTTGGCGCTCCATGTTGGCGAGAACAGAGGCGGTCATTGGAGGTCGGTCAGCCGCCTCCAAGAGGGTCACGCTGCAAAATCTGGCAGCAACTCGGGAAGTCGATGCCTGTCTGCGAGGGCGAGAAAATGCGGATTGAGCACGGAGTCCGCCTGGTTGTAGCGGAGGGGCTCCCCGTTTGCATCGACCACGCAACCTCCGCCAGCTACTACAACTGCGTGCGCTGCGGCCGTGTCCCAACCACAGGTGGGGCCGAGGCGGGGATAGGCGTCAATGTCTCCATCGACCATGCGGCAGAACTTGAGTGAACTACCGAGTGGCACGCGAGCGGTGATGGACCATACCTTAAGCAGCGTCTCCAGGCGCGCACTCGGATGCGAACGACTCACAGCCACCCGCAGTTGGGGCGCCGCGCGTCGTTGCCTCAGTCTTTCGGGCGACGTTGGATCGCCTTGCCAGGCGCCTCTGCCGCGCCACAAGCCCACGCCTACATGTCCCAGATGCCACTGCCCGCTCACCGGTTGCTGCACGATCCCCAGCACAGGAACACCGGCGTCGATCAGGGCAATATTGACGGTGAACTCGCCGTTTCGCTTGATAAACTCCTTTGTGCCATCGAGCGGGTCGACCAGCCAAAAACGCTGCCATGTCCGCCGGATAGACCAGGGAATATGAGCCGACTCCTCCGACAAGATCGGAATGGTGGGGGTGAGCTGGGAGAGCCCATGTACAATCGCGTTGTGAGAGGCGAGATCGGCGGCCGTGAGCGGTGAGTTGTCATCTTTGGTGGTCACAGCGATTGCGCGTTCGTACACGGCGAGAATGTCGGTGGCGGCTCGCTGGCAGAGGTCGACGAGCGCGCCATACAGGTGGGGCAACCCGACGAGTGGACCATCTACTGTGAGAGGGGGCGCCTGCGTCATGACCGCACCGTGCGCCTGCCCAACGTCCCACTGGGAATCCACTCACGGCGTTCCAAGGCTTCCAACAGTTCTGCGATGCACTGTTGCGGCGTATGTATGTCGGTTCGTGCGACATGATCGGCATCGTGTGGCTCTTCGTACGGAGCGGAGACCCCTGTAAAGTTCGCAATCTCTCCGGCGCGAGCGCGAATGTAGAGCCCCTTGGGGTCCCGTTGCTCACAAACCTCGAGTGGGCAGCTGACATGCACCTCAAGAAAACGCCCATCGGCGAATCGGGCTCGCACGCGGGCGCGATCTTCGGCGTAGGGGGAAATGAAGGCCGCGATGACGGCGGTGCCTGCGTCCGTCATCACAACCGCGACCTCGCCCACTCGGCGAATATTCTCTGCGCGGTCAGCCGCGTTAAAGTTCAGGTCACCGCTCAGCCCCTGGCGGATGTTGTCGCCGTCGAGCACAGAGGCGAGAACACCGCGGTCAATGAGCGCACGCTCCAACCCGTGAGCCAACGTCGACTTGCCCGAGCCAGACAGTCCGGTAAACCACACCGTAAAGCCGGGGTGACCGAGCAGCGCCGCGCGTTCTGCTGGCGAGACCTGGCTAGAGCTCCACACGACATTGGTGCTGCGCGGCCACGTTCGGCTCATGAGGTGAACTCCTTCCTCGCAGCAACCTACGCAGAGCGAGGCTACCCGTTCGCACGCTCGTCGGCCCAACCGGCGACCTCAGAGGCGAAGCGCGCGCTTCTGAGGTCCTGGGCGGCGCTACCTGCCCAATCGACGACGATGAGCTTAGACCACCCCGCGCGCCCAAACACAACGATCCTATCTGCGCCCGACGCGCTACTGTGAAATTTCTGTGACCCCAATGAGCACCACAACCCACATAGCGCCGGCGGGGGTGGAGACCAGACTTGTCAAATTTGGGACGAGAGTGCCGCTGAACTTCTGGCACATGATGCAGTGGCAGAGGCTGAAGTCGGACAACTCGCCGCGATACGAGAACTGGATTCCGCCGCACATACTCGAACCGGTTTTCACGTCGCTCACCTGGAGGGCCTCTTGCAGGGTGCGCGACGCAAAAGGCCGACGCACTGGTTTGTTGAAGTCTGGCGCGAATCTGACGCATGTGAGGGAAACTTCAAGACAATTGAGAGGGTAGTGCAAGAGAGTCGAATGCGCGCCATCGCCATCACACGAGCCCCTGCGACCGTCTGGTCTTTGGGCCCGCGCTCGTGATGTGGCATCGTCTGTGCGGTGGTCACAATCCATCGCCCTGCCGCCCAAGTGAGGCCCCCCTTTGCGGACATTCGTCGAAGCGCTGTGCCGGCTAACCCTCCGAATCTTCTTCCGTCGCGTGGACGCCGTCGGCTTGGGCAACGTGCCCACTGATGGGCCGCTCGTCATCGTCGCCAACCATCCCAATGGGCTGATGGATCCGCTGGTCTTGCTGACCCATTCGCCGCGTAGGGTCTCGTTCATGTCGAAGGAGCCGCTGTTTCGCACGCCGGTCGTCAGCCTCTTTGTGAAGGCGCTCGATTGCCTGCCGGTCTATCGAAAGCAGGACGGCGCGGACACCGGCGCGAACCGCCGCACGATGGAGGCAGCAAGGGCGCTGCTCGGGCGCGGCGGCGCCATCGGCATCTTTCCGGAGGGGATCAGCCATGACTTTCCAGAGCTCCAACCGCTGAAGACGGGGGCGGCGCGCATGGCGCTTGCGACCCAGCGCCTGATCGCTGATTCGGGGGATGGCCCGCCCCTGCGCATCCAACCCGCCGGGTTGTTTTTCGAGGACAAGGCCATCTTCCGGAGTGAAGCGGTCGTGGTGTGGGGGCAGCCGATTGACGTTCCGCTGGTGGCCATCGACGCCGACGCAGAGCCGTCTCGGGCCGACACCCACGCGCTGAACGAGCAGATAGCAAAGCACCTGCGCGCCCTGACGCCCAACGCCGCAGATGCCGATCGGGTCGCCCAAGTCGCGCGCGTGGCGCGGCTCCTCGCAGCCATCGAGCACCACGACGAGCCGTCCGCTCTCCCGGCGCGAATGGGGGATCGTTTGGAGCTCATGCAGCGCCTGCTATCGGGCCACGACCGCGCTGATGTCGCCCTGCCTCGGCGATTGCAAGCGATCCTGCGGCGCATTGACCATCACGAGAGCGATCTCGCGTATTGGGGACTGTCTGCCGACCACGCCGCTCAATTCCCCAGCGGCAGCGTGAAGCGCTCACTCGTCGGCGCGCTGGCCATGATGGCGGCGCTGTCGCCGTTTGCCCTCGTCGGTCTCCTCATCAATTACCCCGCCTATCGCCTCATTGGATGGGCTGCGGTCCGGTTTGCCAATAACGAAGAAGACGTCATCTCAACCATGAAGACCCTCGGGGGGCTGGTGCTCTTTCCATTGAGTTGGCTCATCGCCGCCGGCGCGGTCGGCTGGTCCCTTGGATCTTGGGCTGGCGCCATGGCGTTGGTCGTTGGGCCGATGAGTGCCTGGGCCGCGCTGCATTGGGGTGAGTATGGCGATGCCATCGGTAGCGCCGCGCGTTCCCTGGTGATGATGCTGCGGAGAGGAGACCGTCACGCCGCACTGCTCGCTGAACAGCGTGCGATTGTTGATGAGTTGATGGCGATTGAGGCGGCGCTTGGGGAGAGCGCGGCGTAGGGGAAGGCAGCGCGGCGTACGCGAGGCGACCCTACGCTCTCACGTCTGGCAGGCGACTCACCCGTGGGGCGACCTCGGGGTCGCGACATTCACCCTCAAACTGTACAGCGGCAGCCGGCTCGAATTGGAAGCATCTGCCTCCTCCGCCTTCGAGCGGCGGCCACGACGTGTCGTGTGCCGGGTCTTGGGGTGACTGGTGTCCGGTGGAACGCGCTCCAATTCACGGATGGCGAAGCGGCATGAGGTCTTGGCCCATGCCCCTTCGCCATCAGTTTGGCTATGATTTGTGAGGTCGCGTAAACTTGAGGTCCGGGCGCCAGATTTCACGCCAATTTGAGGCCTCAAACGCCCGGAAAGGGCCCTGGGAGGCCGCTAGGGCCGGGTTGAGGTCGAGCGGGCACACTAGTGGGTACCCGCGCTGCATCGCCCGTCCAAGGGCACCTGGAGCCATCTCACAGGATTCGCTCACCTAGCGTAGCGCCCCATCGAGGAGGTCACGGCAGCGGTCGCTCCCATCCGGGGTGCAGCCCCCTCATCGAGATGCATCGACGGGCCGGAGTCTGCTAGACTGGTGCGGTCCCCTGTCTGGCTGTTGCGAGCCGCATCACTGGAGGCGCGCCCTATGGCTCGTGACAAGATGGCCCGAACATTCGCCGTCCAATCCTTTATCGCTCTGACCTGTCTGCTGGCGCTGTCGCTAGCGGGATGTTCGGACGGCAACCAGGGCGCAGGAGCCGGCGGCAGCGACACCAAGGGGCAACTATCTGACATTGAAGGCAATAGCATCATCTTCAACCCCAGCGATACGTCGGGCGTGTCGGATTCGACGATCAGCTTCGGCGATACCGCCGAAACGAACAGCGACGGAACCGCTGTAGACGTGTCACCGGACGTCCCGACAGTCGACCCGTCCTGCGAGACCAGCGGAGGCTTCAACTGCCCCTGCACCAAGAATGACGACTGCGACACCGGCTACTGTGTGCTCGGCCCCAAGGGGTCCATCTGCACAAAAACGTGCCTCGACGATTGCCCCGGCGGATTCAAGTGCACCCAGACTGGAGAGGGCACGGATCTGACGTACCTCTGTTCGCCCACCACCACCACGCTGTGCCAGCCCTGCAAGAAGGACGCAGACTGTGACCATCCAGGCGCAAAGGCAGGGACGACCTCGTGCTTGCCCAGGCTCGATGCCCAAGGCTCGACCGTTGGTTCCTTCTGTGGATCGCCGTGCGGAGATGGCGTCAAATGCCCGAGTGGGTTCGCCTGCCAGGTCCTCAATCTCGACGGCGGCAAGACCGAACAATGCGTCCCCACGAAGGCCACCACCTGCGCCTGCAACCTGTGGGGATCGACGAAGAAGTCAGAGACGACGTGCAGCGTCTACAACGACAAGGGCACCTGCTGGGGCACGCGGTCTTGCGGCGCGTCGGGCCTCAGCACCTGTTCGGCGGCGACGCCTGCGACAGAATCCTGCAACCTGAGCGACGACGACTGCGACGGCGAGACCGATGAGGGCATCACCTTTGATGACGGTGGCGTGCTCAAGCCTGTGGGCAAGCCCTGTGGTACGGGCGCCTGCTCTGGCGGTCAGGTGGTGTGCAAGACCGACGGTAGCGAGGCGATTTGCGACAGCTGGGCGAAGACCAAGGCCGAGACTTGCAACTTCGCCGATGACGACTGCGATGGCCAAACAGACGAAGGCATGGACGTCAATGACTCCGACTGTCTCGTGGCGGGCATCTGCAGCGTCACCACCGTCAAAGGCACATGCACGAAGGGTCAGTGGTCCTGCGACTACAGCGCCGTCGCGGGCTACCAAGCAGCGACCGAGACATCCTGTGACGGCAAAGACAACAACTGCGACGGCCAGACAGACGAAGGATTCGTCTACGGCGCGACCAAGGTGTCTATCGGCGCGCCCTGCCAAGGTATCGGCCAGTGCGGCAAGGGCGTGGTGGTCTGCGGGTCAGGCCAGACGGCTGCGACGTGCTCGACCAATGCTGACGGCAGCGCGAGCGAGGCGAAAATCGAGATCTGCGACGGTCTGGACAACGACTGCGATGGCAAGACCGACGAAGGCTGCGACGACGACAACGACGGGTACTGCGACGCAAACATGACCCTGTTCGGCAAATCACCCGCGTGCCTCAAGGGCGGCGGCGACTGCGACGACCAGCTCTCGACCATTCACCCAGACGGCCAGGAGATCTGCAACGACAAGGACGACGACTGCAACAAGACCACAGACGACGGCTGCGATGATGATGGGGACGGCTACTGCGACAAAGGCATGGTGGTCGTTGGCAAACCGAAGATTTGCAGCAAGGGTTCTGGCGATTGCGACGACAGTAAAAAGGCTGTGAATCCAGGCGCAAATGAGGTTTGTGACAGCCAAGGGGTCGACGAAAACTGCAACGGGTTGAAGCAGGAAGAGGACGCGGACAACTGCTCGAAATACTACTTCGATGAAGATGGCGACGGCTTCGGCAAGGTCGGCAGCAAGGCACGTTGCCTGTGCAAAGCGGATACCAAGAGCAAACACACCTCCGCGCTAGCCACCGATTGCGATGACAAGAAATCGACCGTCAACACCAACGCGAAGGAGTCCTGCGCCACCACCTACGACGACAACTGCAACGACGATAACAACGACGTGGGCGCGGTTAAATGCATCAACTACTACACAGACTCCGACTCCGATGGGTTTGGTGACAAGAAGAAGCCGCCGGTTTGCCTGTGCGCACCGATTCCGGCCAAGCAGCTCATCGTGACGAAGGGCGGGGATTGCAACGACCTCAATGGCGGGGTGAATCCCAGCAAGCAAGAGAGTTGCCTGACGTCGTGGGACGACAACTGCAATGACAGCAACAACGACAGTGGCGCCTTGGCCTGCACCAACTTCTACAAAGACAGCGACGGTGATGGATTTGGGGCCAAGGGGAGCACGCCGCTTTGCCTGTGCGTGGCCAATAAGCCGCTGAAGTTCACAGCGCTCAAGGACGGCGATTGCGACGACACCACCGGCACCGTGAAGCCCGGCGTCAAAGACCAGTGCAGCAGCCAGGGTATCGACGACAACTGCGACGGCAGCACCGACCTCGAAGATAGCGTCGGTTGCTCAATGTACTATTACGACGGTGACGGCGATGGGGCGGGCATTGGCGCGCCCAGGTGCCTGTGTTCGGCCAGCGCCGCGACAAAGTTCACGGCCAAGAAGAGCGGCGACTGTCACGACAGCAATTCAACCATCAAGCCTGGCGCCGTCGAGTTGTGCAACGGCGCCGATGATAACTGCAACAAGACCAAGGACGAAGGGGCGACGGCGCAGTGCCAATCGGCGAAAAACGCCACCGTGCAGTGCGTTTCAGCGTCGTGCTCCATCGCCAAATGCGCGAGCAAGTACTTTGACGTCGACAAGAAATACAGCACGGGCTGCGAGTGCAAAGCCGACGGGCAGTACGGGATCAAAGGCAATAGCTGCACAAACGCGATCATCGGCGCGACGCTGGTCGACACGAAGAAGCAGCGGGTCACCTACACCGGTAACCTGATGCCCAACGAGGGCAGCCAGTGGTACCGGGTCTCCACACTGGACGCGGCCAACGTCAACGCCTGCGACAACTACGATGTGCGCATTCGTTTCCTGAGCAATCCGGGCGGCGTCTTCCAGATGGATGTCTACCGTGGCAGCTGCTCAGCCAGCGCCCAGCTGTGCAAGGACGAGGTGGAGCACCGCTACAGGGTCGATTTCTACGGCACAACGGGTGGCCCTGGCTCGAAGACAGGCGTGGCAAAGGGGGACAAGTACAAGTCGCCCAACCCGAATCGCGGCGGCGAGTGCAAGTGCTCGACAAAGACCGGTAAGAGCGGCCCTTCCCTACCCGGATACAACCAGTGCACGAGCCAATCGGCCCTCTACTATGTCCGGATTCACTACAAAGCTGGCGCGGCGCCGGTGTGCTCGAACTTCACGGTCGAGTTCTCCAACGGCTACTACTAGCAGCGTGCGGCGTACTTGAAATTACTGCCCGTGCACGCTGCTTGTTTTCTTTTCAATTGGGGGGGGTACGTGCGCCCCCAGTCGCGGCAGACAGCGCCCAGTGGCGTGCGTTTCCGAAAAAGCGAGAAAAAGCGCAGCCTGCCCACTGGTCGGCATCTTCGTGGCTAGCGGTCGCGGCTAGTGATGGCTGCGGCGAGCGGCGGCGACATCGACTGACTCTGGATCGTCGAAGCGCCGCGTATCGTCCTTGAGCGTCAAGAGCTCGCGGCGGATGCGGTCGACGATGACCTCGATGGCCACGCGGTTGTTGCCACCCTCGGGGATGATCAGGTCGGCGACTCGGCGACTCGGCTCCACAAAGGCGAGGTGCATGGGGCGAACGGTCGCGTAGTACTGCTGCCGAACTTCCTCAAATGTCCGGCCACGTAGCTCCATGTCCCGGCGAATGCGGCGCAGGATGCGGATGTCGGCTGGGGTGTCGACGAAGATCTTGATGTCCATCCGCTCGACCAACTCTGGATCGGCGAAGATCAGGATGCCTTCGATGATGATGATTGGCGTCGCCCGAACCGGGGTCGTCGTCGCTGTGCGGCGGTGCGTCCGAAAGTCGTAGTTGGGACACGCGATCGGACGACCGGCGAGCAGATCGTCGATGTGCTCAATGAGCAAGGTATTGTCGAGGCTGTCGGGGTGGTCATAGTTGACCAACGCACGCTGCTCGGCACTCAGGTCATCGCGATCGCGATAATACGAGTCGTGCTGCATATGAGAGACATCGGACGAGCGGAGCTCCCCGACGATCTTCACTGCGATGGTGGTTTTTCCGGAGCCGGTGCCACCGGCGATACCAATAACGAGGGGCTTGGTGGAGCTACTCATGGGCGCGATGTATACCCCCATCCCCACCGGTCGACAACGACAATGTTGATCCGAATCCAGATGAATCCCGAACCGCCGAATATTCAGATGGATCCCAGCGAGCGAGGAAGGCCCATGCCGACACGACGAAGCCGAATTTCTGCGAGGAGGCCGATTTTGCAGTCTTTGAGCAGCAACCTAGCAACGCGGACGCTGCTCGCTGGCGGGCTCATGAGTCTGACCCTTGGCTGTGGCGCGCTCATGTCCGTGGCTGGTTTTCCGCCGGAAGCGCGACGTACCACCAAGCCCGTGGGCATCGACAGCCGCGCCGTGCAGATCGGCGCCCAGACGGCGCGGACGTCCCTGCTCGCAGCCGACGGTAGCAACGTGACGTTTGGCGGCCCAGCAGCGAAAGAGACCTTGCTTGTGTTCTATCGGGGGCACTGGTGAAGCCACTGTCGTAGGCAGCTCGGAGAGCTGCAGAAGAACCTCAAACTCATCGAAAAAGCCCAGATCCGGATGGTTGCGATTTGCCCGCAAGACACCAAGACCGGACGCAGCCTCAAGGAGCGCCTGAGCCTGACATTTCCGCTGCTATCCGACCCCCATTTTCGGGTGATCAAGCACTACGGCGTGTTCGATCAGGGCAATGAGACGGCTTGGCCGTCGCTGGTGCTCGTCGACATGAAGGGCCGTGTGCGATGGCGGCACATCACCGACAACTACCGAAAGCGGCTGACGACTGCGCAGGTCCTTCAGCGCATTGGTGCTGCGCCGCCGCTGACGACCACGCCGCTGACGACTACGCCGGCGTCGACCACGCCGAACGTCGAACCCAAACCAGAGTGACCCGATGACCACAGACTTGGCCTACACCCAACTCGGCACTGACGACCCGTCCCACCGCGTCATCATGGCCCACGGGATCTTGGGTTCACGGCGCAATTGGCGCAGCTTTACCCAGCGTTTGCTGAAGCAACGGCCAGACCTGCAGGTGATCATCGTCGACCTGCGTGGTCACGGAGACAGCCACGGACTGCCAGGCGATGCGACGGTCGCCAATTGTGCGACGGATCTTGTGCGCTTGGGCGCGAAATTGGGTATCGAACGGCCCATCCTCATGGGCCACTCCTTCGGTGGAAAGGTCTGCGCGGAGGCGGCGCGTCAGTGGCCGGAAGCTGTGCGGCAGCTGTGGGTCCTCGATGCGCCGCTGGGTCCGCGGCAGGCCCGTGAGAGCACCGTGGAGGCCGTCATTGCGGCGTTGCAGCAAGTGGAGATGCCGGTCGCTGGGCGCAGTGATGTGGCCGATGCCCTGGCCGAGCGCGGATTCAGCCCTGCCCTGTGCGCCTGGATGACGACCAATGTGCGCCGTGGGGAGGGCGGCTATGTGTGGCGCTTTGACCTGCCCATGGTCCAGGTGCTGCTGGCCGACTATTTTGTCCAAGATCTGTGGCCAGTTTTCAGTGTGCGTCGCGGCGATGCCCAGCACTTCATGGTGCGCGGACAACGGAGCGACACCTGGACACAGCCCGACCTTCAGCGCCTCAGCGCCTTGCAACGGGCGGGGCGGGCACGGGATATCGAGGTAGAAGACGCCGGCCACTGGCTGCACGCCGACAACCCGGCGGGCTTGCTTCACACGCTGCTCGCGGGACTTCCGCCGCTCGCCTGAGGTACGGTGCCGTTCGCCCCTTCTCCGTCTGCGACCGAGGCTTCCTTTGCTGCCGAACCTAACGAACAACTCGCGCCTGCGTATCACGACCCTGTGCGTGCTCTACATGGCCCAGGGCATCCCCTGGGGCTTCGTGGCCATCACCCTGCCCCCCTACCTCGCCGAACGCGGGCTCCCCAGCGCGGAGGTCGGCGGCATCTTGGCCCTGTCCTCCCTCCCGTGGAGCTTCAAGTGGCTAGCTGGGCCGCTCATCGACCGTTTCGGCTTCCCCGCTATGGGTCGCAGGCGACCGTGGATCCTCCTCGCCCAGGCGATGATGGCGCTGACCATCGGCGCGATGATCCTCATCCCAGACCTGATCGACGGCGTGAAAGCCCTCGGCATGATGGTGTTCGTCCACAACTGCTTCAACGCGCTGCAGGACGTGTCGGTGGATGCGCTAGCGGTGGATCTGCTGGAAGAGGAAGAGCGCGGCAAGGCCAACGGCTTCATGTACGGCTCGAAATACGTCGGTGGCTGGCTGGGGGGCGCGGGCCTGGCGTCCATCCTCGCGGCGACGAATATGCAGACCGCGCTGTTGGTTCAGACCTCGATTTTGCTCTGTATCATGACCTTTCCGCTGTTGCTGCGGGAGCGGGCGGGCGAGCGGCTGCTGCCATGGACCGCCGGCGAGGCGCCGCAGCGCGCTGATGCGATTCAGCCATCCGTTGCGCGGCTTTTCAGGCGATTAGGCCGGGCCTTTTCTCTGAAATCGACTATTTCCGGCGTCGGCTTGGCGCTGATGACGTCCCTCGGGGCGGGCATCTTGAGTGTCATCGGGGCGGTGTTTTTTACCCAGCGGCTCGGCTGGACGGGCGCTGAGAAGGCGATGCTCGACGGCTGGGCCGTTTGGCTGGGTCTCGCGGGGTCGATTGGCGGCGGTTGGGTGGCCGATCGTGTGGGTGCCAAAGCCGTCATCGCGACTGGTGCGCTGGGTCTCGCTGGGGTGTGGCTGGGCTTCGCGCTGCTCGAGCCATTTTGGACGACGGTGAAGTGGATCCCAATCGGCCTGCTGCTGCTCGAACCCTTGCTGCAGTCGGTGATGACAGTCGGCCTATTCGCGCTCTTTATGTCGATCTCATGGCCCAAGGTCGCGGCGACGCAGTTCACCGCCTACATGGCCCTGCTCAACCTCTCGACGACCATCGGCCACTGGCTCGCTGGGCCCATCGACGAGGTCTTGGATTTCCAGGGGCTGTACTTTGTGGGCGGCGCGCTGCAGGCGTCCATGGTGCTGCTGCTGCCGCTCATCGACATGCGCGAGACCCGCCGGGTGCTCGGCGACGAAGGCTGAACGACGTGCGGACCTAGAGCGCCGAACAGGAATCAAACGCGCGCAGGCTTCGCGGTGTCAGTGCGACAGATGCAAGGCAGAAAAGCGCAGTCGATGCTCCGCATCGGCGAGCTTTTCTAACGCCGCAGGTGGTGTGCTGCCGCCCGAAGAGTGGTGTGAGGCATTGCTGATCGGTGCGCTAGGGGGCAGGCGCGGACACGACGCGGCGAGTCACCGCCCCTTGAGCAGGCTGCGAGCGCCCGAGGCGCGTCTGCGGCAGGCCACCGACCGAGTGCAGCAAGTGACGACGAATCCGCTGCCACACAATCTCGGCACCAAAGGTCGAGAGGTGGTAGCCGTCTTTCATGCGACGCGGCTCTTTGCGCTCGGCGTGGCGGTCCATCAGGTGCATCATATCGCCGGCGGGGGAGACCGCAGCGCCGCACTTTGACGCGCGTGCGCCCAGGATCTGAAGGCGACGCACCCGGCGCAAGCGGTGGTGCAACGCGACCCAGCTGACGTCGGCTGGCGGCAGCACGATGACCCGGCGAACGCCGCGATCGCAGAGCTTGTTGACCAACTCAGTGACCCGCTTGACGTAAATCCCTGGCCACTCGGGCTCGTGGAAGCGCAGCCACTTGTCACGACGCTTCATCGCTTTGCGCTCAGACGGCCACAGCCAGATGCCCTGGGGATCGTTGACGCCCATGTAGACGAGCACGGCAGCGGCGTTGTGGTCGATGGGCAAGCGCTCGATGGCCTTCATCCAGTTGAAGTAGTCCGGCCGGGAGAAGCCGCTGGCGCTCATCCCATAACGCGAGGCCTCAAAGCCAAGCTCCGACAGGCGCCGGACGAGCAGCCGACCGAGATTGCCAGCGACCGACGACGAGCCAACGACCAAGAAGCGATCGCCGTGAAGCGGACGCTGCACGGGCTTCTTGCCGCCCCATTGGGAGACGAGGGTCTGCTCTAGTTGGCGAAAGGCAACATCGGCAGCCGCAGTATTGACGGGCGCAGCAGTGCGGAGCTCGCGAACCAGATCTGCGCGGGCGTTGGACTTCTTGGAACGGCGCTTCTTGGCCTGTGCCGGGCTTGAGAACGCCATGGACAGGGCGATGGCAGCCATGGCCACAATCGCCCAAGCGCCCCGCAAATTCGGGATGAATGCACAAAACTGGCGCGCAGAACAGGAGCGGCGAGCACCTTGAACGCCTGGGGCTGTCGGCGATGGCAGCGGCTGGTTCATCATCAGGCTTTGCACGATAGCACGTCTCTCTTGGGGGAGCGTCTGTGTTCCCCGCCAAGGTGCCCCGAACTTCATCATTTCGCAAAAGAACAGTTCGCAGCGACAAAACGATGACGAAAATGGCTGGCGCACCGCAAGACACAGTCAGGTGGTGCGGCCGACGCGACAAGTGGGCCGCTGACCACCGGCAGCGACACGTCGATCGCTGCTTGGACGATCATCGAGGGAACAATATGAACGCGACAAACCACTTCGGGGCCAACGCCAATGCGGCGATCTCACAAGCGCCTTCGGTGCATTTGGCTGGTTTGCTGCCGCCGCTTCGGGCCATGACGATCAGCGCATCGCTACTCCTGGCCGGTGTCAGTTTTGCCGCCCAGCCGCAGACGCCTACCAAGAAGGCGCCCCGTTGCGTCACCGGTGATGCGGGTGTGTTCGCGGGCACGCGGCTGACGATGCGTATTTGCCGGCTGCCGGGTCGTGCGCAACTGCGGCGGACCGTCATCTTTCGTGATGCGACCGGCCGAAAGATGGGCCAGGCCTCGACGAAACCAGTGCCGTGGCCGAGAACCAAACCCTTGCCCGCATTGGGGACCATCATCGACGGGCCCGATCCGCTGTGGGTGCTGCCGCGCGGTTTTGCGGCGATCAACCTCGGTCGCCGGCGGATGGAGCTGCTCTTTCAGACCGACGGGGATCGGGTGCTCATTGCCGCGGTCCAGCGAGGCCAGCGCGTGGCGTGGGTCACGCGGGGGAGCCATGGCTGTGTCGTGCAGTCCAAGGGTGTCAAACCACCGCCCTGCCTGATGTGGATGGCCGTCGATTTCGCCCGTGGCGAGCTCCTGCTTCGGCGCCAGCTCCCAGAGGCCGCACCGCTGCGCATGGGGTTTGGCCAACATGGTGGGCAGCGTGCGACGTGGCTGCTGGCGCGGCAGGGCGCGAGCACTCCCGCGTGGGTGACGCCGCTGGTGCCGCGACCGCTCAATCGTCCGGCGCAGACCGACTTGCCAGCGACACTAAAGATCGTGCCTCCGGTGACAAGCAATGAACGCCGGCGCACCTGGGTGCAACCACGCTGACACCTGTACTAACTCGGTACTTTCGGAGCTTGTTTTCGTCTTTTCGGCGGTAAACTCGGGCGATTAGCCCGGACTTCTCACAAGCCGGGAAGGCATGGACGTCTAGATGCGAGCCAGGCGGTTCTTTCGTAGCGAAGTCATCCTACCGGGCTGTCGAGACGCGAAGGAACCGTATGGCGACGCAGATCGGCGTTCAGGCCGACTGGCGGTGGGAAGTTCGGGCTAGTGCACCATGGGCTCGTCGTCATCGTGCTTGCCGCCGGGGAGCACCGTCATCTTCTGGCGCATTTTCTGGCGATGGCGCTTCACTTTCCAGGCGTTGTAGCGGGTCCGCAGCAAGCGGGGGCGTGTCCAACCGTGGAGCACGAGCCACGTGCCTGCGATACCGCCAAGGTGGGCGGCGACGGCTGTATCGGAGCCGGTCAGCGCGAACAGCACGTCCAGCGCGACGGCCAAGGGCAAGATCCACCGGGCTTCGATCGGGAAGATGAACATCAGCAAGATGCGGGCGCGCGGCTGTAGCCAACTCCAGGCGGCGACGAGGCCCATGACCCCGGCCGATGCGCCGACCGTAGGCCCCACGCCGATACCGATGAGCTGGGCGACGACGGTGAAGAGCCCGCCGACGCCGACAGCGACCAACCACACGTGCCAGAAGCCGCGGCGACCCCAGCGTTGCTCCATGGGTGGCGCCAAGAAGTAGAGCGCGACGAGGTTGAAGACCAAGTGCAGGGGCGAGCCGAGGTCGTGTACAAATCCGTAGGTGAGCAACGTCCAGATGCGGCCGCTGCCGACGTTGCTGGCCGTGACCGACAGCCAATCCCGCCACAACGCGGTGAACGGGCCCGGCGCGACCCAATACACACCGGCGAACAGGACCACCTGTACGACGATGCAGATCAATCCGATGCGAATGACGGCGTCACCGAGGTGGGGGGGCAGCTTGTCTCTGAGCATATTGACCTGCTGAAGTGGTGCGGGGCATCGTGGGCAATCCGGGCGAACATAGGGAGCCCAACGAGCCGCGGCAAGGTGGAATTCGTGACAAGTGCGCAGACGACAGCCGGAGCCGAGGCGCCGCACGGGCGACCGTGGACAGCGACCGAGACCGCAAACGACCTCATCGCTCAGATCGAGGATGCCGTGGCGAGCGGTTGGCAGCGACCGGCGTTGGACGAGGCGCTGGTTCATCAGGGGCTAGAGCCAGCGACGGCGACGCAGTTAGTGACCGACATCGCCGCCCTGCCCCAACCGGACGGTGGCGCTGGCGATCCGCCGGACGTGATCGAATTGTTGGCGACGCGCATGTTTATGCGCGCCCCCCACGATCCGTTGACGGTGCTCGATACGCGCATTACGGAGCTAGCCAAGGCCCTGGAAAAATCGGGTTTAAGCGCCGCTTTGGCCGCCGCAGTGACCAGCGAACTGGCTGCACTGGAGCGCCGCGGAGCGGAGACGTACTTTGGTCGTATGCGGCGTCTGGGGCTGCAGGGGATGGTCGTCGGCGGGGCCACCACGCTGCTGCTTGGTTACGGCGGTCTGTACGGCGGCCCGAACGCGAGGTGGCACTTGGCAACGGCGGCCATGACGCTCGGTCTCTTTGCATACTCGGTCGTTCTGTACCGCCGTGGTCGCCCGCCGTCCCGCGGCTGATGGGGTCGCGCGGTCGAGTGCCTGAGCCATCGTAAGACGCCCTGCCCTAGCCGATTGAATTCGTGCGCGCGTTCATCAGCTTCAGACCGTACAGGACTACTCTGATGGCCAACTGAGGGCTATCATGACACCTCACCAACTGACCAAGGTGGAGGGTGCATGGCCGCGCACAGTCTTCCTGCCGCTCGCGTGACAACGCAGTGCAGCGAACAGACCATCGATGGCCGCGTCTGGCGGCTACGCTGGCTCTCCGACCTGGATGACGCCGTGTGCAGCCCCCCGGGCACGTGCCATCCCTCCGTATTGGAGGCGCTCTTGCCATGGTTGGCTGTGGCACCGGAAGACGGTTCGCCCTTTCGCGCCCATCTCGACCCAGGTCACGCGGAGCTCGGCGCGCTGATCTCCCCTCAAGACAAAACGATCCGCCTGGGCTCTCCAAGATTCGCCATGGAGCGTCGCCTGTCTGTGCTGCTTGCCGACGGTGATGCGGGGGCCGATGCGAGTGAGTTTGCCGATGCCTGGCTGCAAGCTGATCCGGGCGATACACCCCTGGATATTCGGGTCGCTACCCAACATTTCGGCTTGCCCAACCTCCTCGATGAGCGAGACGACGAGGTGCTCGAAAAGACGGCGACACTCGCTGCCGATGTGACCCGGGCGATGAAAGCCTATCGGCCGGGCATGTTGGAGCGTCTGAGCCAGTGGGGGCTGGGGTTGCAGGCCGACTATCCGGTGCTGCGTGTGCATGTGCTGCGCTTTGTGGCGCTGCTGCCGTCGCTCAACCACGACCGTCAGGGCGCGGAGGTGCAGCGGCTGCTCTTGGAGATGCTGCGGCGGACCCAGCGAGACGACCGCAAGGCGAAGCGCCGTCTCCCGCTGTGGGTCAGCCTGTCGCTCGCCGTCGGCTTGGTGGTGAGCGCGGTCTTGCCAGCGACGTTGGTGGCTTGGCTGACGCGCCGAAGCGTCGAGCGGCTGGCGGGCATCTTCATCGCTGGGCGGAACATTGATGCGGCAGCACAGACCTTGGCGGACCTGCAATCCTCCGGCCGCGGCGCGACGGTGGACCAGCTGGGCGAGTTGGTGCTGAGCGAGGCGGAGGCCGACCGGTATCGCGACGAGGTGTTGGCCTTGGTGGGCGGTGTCGCTAGGCAGTACGGCCACACCCGCAATTCTGCTGGGATTCCCCTGGCTCACGTCTCGGTCAAAGCCTCCGCGCTCTGTGCCCACTATGACGCCGATGACCCTGAAGGGACCTGGGCGCGCGTCGGTCCCAGGCTCGGCGACATCTTACTCAAAGCCCAGCAATCCGGGGTTTTTGTTCACTTGGACGCGGAGCACTACGCCGTTCGCGACCTGACCCTGGAGATGCTCAAGCGCGCGCTCGAGGACCATGAGATCCTCCACGATTGGGCAGATGTGGGCATCGTGGTGCAGGCCTATCTGCGCGATGCGCCGAGTCATCTGCGCGATGTGCTGGCCCTGGCTCAAGCCCGCGGGCAGCGCATGCCCGTTCGGCTGGTGAAGGGCGCTTACTGGGACGCCGAGACCACCCACGCCAACGCTCACAGCTTCGATGCGCCCCAGTGGCTCAACAAGGCCGAAACGGACGTCTGTTTTCAGCAGCTCATCGCCCTCATCCTGGCCCACGGCGGTGCGGCGCAGCTGTGTATCGGCAGTCACAACCTGCGCGACCACTGTTTCGCGCGGGTCATGCGGGAGCTGCGCTATCCAGACGCCCCCGAGATCGAACATCAGGCGCTGCATGCGACCTATGAGGCCCTGAGCACAGGGATGGCGAAGATGGGCTGGGCGGTGCGCAACTACATCCCCGTCGGCTCGCTGCTGGTGGGGATGGCGTATTTGGTGCGACGCATCATGGAGAATTCGTCGCAGGTCGGCGTGCTAACCATGGCCCGCGGCGGCGTCAGCCTCCCCGAGACCCTGCGCACACCGGCCGACGCGCTCGCTGCCAACCCGCGACTGCGGGTTCGCCCGACGCTGGTGGCGGGGCCAACGAGCCCATCGACGGCTGACTACCCGAGATTCGCGAGCCTAGCGCCGCAGCGGCTCTATCGCCCGGCACATCGCTCAGCGTTTGAGCGAGCCATCACCCAACAGACGCTGCCGCGACCCGCGACCGAGCGCCCAGGTCGCGCGGGTCCATGGCTGGTCAGTCACAATCCCAGTCGACCGGATGCCATCGTTGGGCGCCTGCAGACCTGCTCGCCGGCCGATGTGACCGCAGCCGTGCAGCGGGCCGAGCAGGCCGCCCAGCAATGGGCGACACGCGGCGCGTTGGGCCGTGGGGCGCTGCTCGTACGGGCGGCCGAGCGCATGGCTGGGCGCCGCAATCACTTCGCCGTGCTGGTCGCCTCAGAGGCCGGAAAATCAAGGGCTGAGGCGTTGGGTGACGTCGATGAGGCGGTCGATTTTCTGCGGTTTTACGCGGATGAGGCCCGGCGCCTCTCGCTGCTGCCCGACGCACACACGCGCTCGCCGCGCGGCGTCATCGCTGTCATCGCACCTTGGAACTTTCCGCTGGCGATTCCGGCGGGCATGACCTGCGCCGCACTGGCAGCCGGCAACACGGTGCTACTCAAGAGCGCTGAGCAGACGCCGTTAGTGGCCGAAGCCCTGGTGGACTTGCTTCACGAGGTCGGGATACCGGCGAGCGTGGTGCAACACCTGCCGGGCGATGGCCCTATCGTGGGCGCGGCGCTCGTCGCTGATCCCCGCGTCGCTGGCTGCGTTTTTACGGGCTCGAAAGCTGTGGGTACGATGCTGCACAACCAGCTGGCGGGTACGGTGATGCCCGACGGCGCCGGACGACTCGTGATCACTGAGATGGGCGGCAAGAACGCGGTGATTGTGACCGCAAATGCCGACCTCGATGAGGCGGTGAGCGGTTGCCTGTCGGCCGCATTTGCCCACGCCGGTCAGAAATGCTCGGCGGCGTCTCGGCTGCTGGTGGACCGACGGATCTTCTCGCTCTTTGTGAGCCGCCTAACCCGTGCAGCGGCAGATTTGCAGGTCGGGGGCGCCCTCACCCCCGGGGTTCAGATCAATCCGGTCATCGATACGAACGAGCAGCAGCGGCTCTGCGACGCCCAGGAATCGGCAGCGGCGGAGTGCCAATCCCATGGCGGCCAAGTGCATTTGCCGGGCGGTTCCGGCGCAGGAGCCGAAGTCCGGCCAGCTATCTTCGAACTGCCCGCTGCGGCGGCGCGCCAGTCCGGCAGCTTTGCCAGGCAAGAACTATTCGGGCCGGTGGTGCACGTGGTCCCCTACAACTCGCTGGACGAGGCGGTCTCCCTGTTCAACAGCACCGAATACGCGCTCACCGGCGGCATTTTTGCCCAGAGCGAGGACGACGTGGACAGCCTCAGTGGGCGCTTGCGTTGCGGCAATCTCTACGTCAATCGCCCCAACACCGGGGCGCGGGTAGCCATCGAGCCTTTTGGCGGATTTGCCATGTCGGGCACGGGTCCCAAAGCCGGCGGCGCGGACTATCTCCCAGCCTTCTATCGAACGCGCCCCGAACGAGCGATTGGCGGCTCGCCGAGAGTCGACCTCTCTGGCGAGACGCTCACCCAAGAGCGACGGTGGCCAACTCCAGACATGCGGCGTCCTGGCGACGTTAGTCGGGCCGCGCGTTCTCTCATCGATCGCCTGACGGCGTTCGTTCCGCAAGCAGCAGACGAGCTCACCGCGCTCGCCGATCTGCTCGATCAGCCCGGAAACACGGCGTTTCAGCGCCAATCCACCCACCGAGTCCCCGGACAATTAACCCACAATCACCATGACCTGCCGCGCGGCCCTACCGTCATTGTCGCAGGTCGGCCGAACGCCGGCGCCACCGGGCTGCTACATCTGATCGGCGCGCTGGTCGCTGGCAATCCGGTCGTCATCTCGGCGCCGCCCGAGGCCCAGGATAGTTGGCGCATCATGGCTCAGGCGGCGACCAATCGCGGGTTCGCGGGGGTGCACCTCGACTGCGCGCACACAGCTGGCCACAGCGCCGCGTGGGCGAGTCATCCAGAGCTGGCGACCTTGGTCATCGACGGGCCCCGGGCGCCTTGGTCTCAGCTGTTGAACGAGGCGTTCTGCCGCCGTCAAGCAGCGCGCAGGATGCCGCGGGTCTACTGCGCCGCCGATGGACCGTCGCTGTCCAACCCCAAGGCCCTGTTGCGTGCCCATCGGCTGGTGCGAACGGTGGCCGTCAACACGATGCGTCACGGTGCCCCGCTGGTGCTGCCGAGCGACTAGCCCGACACGAAAAACTATGTCGGGGCCACGGCTTGTGACCTTGATGGCTCCCCATTGGCCCAGGTCGTGTGGTATTCGCTCCATAGCCAATAACACCCCATGGGGGCGGAGACGCCATGCTAAAGACTCGCCGATTTCCGATTCGAATGATGATGCGCTGGGCCGTGCCTATCGCGACCCTGGGCGCGGTGTGGGCTGCCCTGGTCTATTTCGTGTACGCGATCTTCGAGCTCTCCTGGATGCGCGTACCGTTCTTGCCCATCGCCACCATCGGTACCGCGGTCGCGTTCTACGTGGGTTTTAAGAACAACTCCGCCTATGACCGTTTCTGGGAAGGCAGGAAGATCTGGGGCGGTATCGTCAACTCCAGTCGCACGTGGACGACCATGGTCCTCAGCTACATCGAGCCCGACGACGACAGCGAGCGGGCTGTGGCCATGCGCAAGCTGCTGGTCTATCGCCAGCTGGCCTGGATCAACGCGCTGCGCGTGCAGTTGCGGCGCACGTCGCGTTTCTTCGACAAACCCGCCCCGACAACCAAGCGCCGTTTGGAAAATCACG
>JAGSHB010000053.1 GCA_023954815.1 Myxococcales bacterium
CGCAGCAGGCGGACGATGCCGCCATTGTCGAGTAGGAGATCCTCTTCGACCAAGTTCGTCGGCGCGAAGGGTTTGCCCAGTTTGGCTTGCTCAGTCAGCGCTTTCGGCACCGCAAAACCAGCGTGATTGTCCGCGTACGCCTGCACCAACGTCAGCGCCTTGTCGACGCCGAGCTTGTTGGCCATGGCGCACGGACCGGTCAGATCCAACGCCACGCTCAGGGCCAGCTCCAGATCTTCCAAGCTCACCAGGCCTGCGTCCAAGATCTCGAACGCCAGCCCCAAGTAGCCGCCGCGGAGGGTATCGAGTACCTGCTGTTTGCGGGCCGGATCAGCGATGTCGGCAGATTCGCCGCGACCACAGACCTCCCACTTGCCAGCGGCGCCGTGGGCATCGAGCAGCTCCGTCAGCATCTTCGGCGGTTGGTACCAGGGCTGAATCTTGGCGGTCATCTCCGCGAGGCCGTGGGCCGTGATCGGGTTACCGCCCGTCAGGTTCATCGCGGTGAAGGGCCCGACGGTCATGCCGAGCGCCTCACGGGCGACAAAGTCCACCTCTTTGACGGTGCCAAGCCCCGCCTCCACCGCCAGACAAGCGACCGCGAAGATGCCCTCAAAAATCGGATCACAGGCGTAGCCATAGCGGGACTGCACCTCAACTGGGATCTTGCCGATGCCCTCATACAGCCGCATCAACCACTCGGTCGTCGCCGCGTCGGTGCCCGCGCCCGGCACGATCTCCACCACCGGATTGCGCTCCGCTGGGAAGAAGTAATGCGCCACCGCCGTACGGCCCTGATTCGGCGTCTCCGCGAAAATACGCTCCGGCTCCAGGTGACTCGAGTTGCTCAGTAGCACCGCATCATCGGCTGCCAATGCCGCGACTTGCCCGAAAATCCGACCTTTTAGCGCAACATTCTCGCTCGCAGCTTCCACGACCAACTGGGCGCCGCGCAAGGCCTCGTAGTCGGTCGTGAACAGGACGCCATCCCGCATCGCTTGGGCGTGGTCGGGCTTGAAGGCGCGGCTCTTCTCGCCGCGGGCAATCTTCTTTTCGAACTTGGTCTTGCCCCGGCCGAGCGCGTCCTCGCTGACATCGACCACCACCACACGACCGCCGCTCTGGGCGATGACCTTGGCGAAGTGCAGCGCGATATCCGGACCGATTTGGCCTGAGCCAATGACGCCGATGAGGTCGAGGTTTCGTCCAGCGATGGATAGGGACATGAGGGGCTCCACACAGCTGCCCAACGAGAGGGTTCCAAGTGCCTGAGGGCTCGTTCCTGGGCGGGGACCGAGCCCGTATGCGGCGTGCCAGCGTGACCGGCTTCGGCAAATGCGTACCAGCGGGCAACAGTGGATGCAACCGGCCCGGTGGGGTATGTCAGGTCACCAGCGGGATGCGGGTCGAATGCAGCCAGGAGCCCTGATGACGGAGCATAAGACAATCGAGCCATCAGAGGCTGCCCCGGTGCGGCTTCCGATCCCAGACGCGGCGCGGATCTCTGCCATCGAGACCGCCCGCCATTTTGCGGCGAAGGGCACGTTGGAGATGATCGATTTCGCTAACAATAAACCCGAAAATCGGGGCAGAAAGCCCAAAGTCGGCGGCCATCAAGCCTCGTCGATGAGTCTGCTCGATGTGCTCAGCTGTCTGTACCTGCACGCCAAGCGGCCCCAGGACCGGATCGCCGTCAAACCGCACGCGGCGCCAGCGCTCTACAGCTTGATGCACCTGATGGGGGTGATGCCCGCAGATCAGCTCGACCGGCTGCGTGAACGCGGCGGCCCTCAGCCCTATCCCACCAAGTTGAAGGACCCGCTTTTTGTCGACTACACCACCTCGTCCGAGGCGCTGGGCGTCTGTGCCGCGGTCTACGATGCGTACGGCGCCAAGGTGCAAAATCGCGCGCTGCGTGGCCACGGTGCGCCGCAGGTCGACGCCCTGTACTACGGGCTCTCCGGTGATGGAGAGCTGACGGAAGGGCAGATCGACGAGTCGCTGTATGATGCGGGGCGTTGGGGGCTCGAGAACTTGGTTTGGGTGGTCGACCTCAACCGGCAGAGTCTCGATCGGGTGATGGACGACACCACCGCCTTCGCTCCCGGTCAGACCGACATCTCCCGACGGCTCGATGCCTGGGTGGAGGCCAAGTTCCGCGGGCAGGGCTGGCACGTGGCGCAGCTGCGTTGGGGAGCCAAGGCGCTCTCGCTCTTTGACCGGCCCGGCGGCACCGACCTGCAGGCCGCCCTCGAGCGCGCTGACGACGCGACGCTGCATCCGATTGTGAGGTTGCCAGGCGCGATCACCCGCTCGCTGCTTTTGGGCGAAGAGCCTGAATCTGCGGGGGTATTTGCGCCAATGCTGCAACGCGCGGCGCAGATGTGGCCGCGGACGGAGCAGGAGCGCCAGGGCATCGCCAAGGCGATTGAGAACCTGCCCGACGCCGACCTGTCCGCCGCCGTGGGCGACCTCGGTGGGCACGACGCTACGCAGATCTGCCAGGCTCTGTCCTCCGCCGCGGCCCATCAGGGTCAGCCGACGGTGATCATCGCGCACACCATCAAGGGCTTCGATACCTCGGCAGCTGCCCACCCCGAAAACCACGGCATGCTGCTGCCCAGTGATGAGGTTCACGCGTGGGGGCACGACAAAGGGCTGCCCGAGGGCGTGCGGTATCCAAGGCCGGATGCGAGTAGCGCCGCAGGAGAGCTGCTCGCTGAACGCAGTCGTGTGCTGTTTAGCCAGCCCGATCACAGCTACCACCCTGGCGGTCATGACGCGCCCAAGACAGCGCTCGCTGGCGTGCGTCTCGCCAAGCGGACGGTGACCAGCACCGGCGAGGCCTTCCAGAGTCTTAACATGGCCCTGCTGCGAACCGAGCTCGCCCCTTGGATGCATTTCGGCGCGCCCGATGTCGGCCAGACCACTCACCTCGGCCCGATCATCAAGTCGACGGGCGTGTTCGCGCCGCGGGATTTGCCCAATACCCTTGATTTCATGCGCGATGAGCTGGCTTTCGACTGGCGCCCATCGGAGACGGGGCAGTTTCACGCTATGGGGATCGCCGAGGGCAACGCCATGCTCTGGGCCTACGCCTTCGGTCGGCAGAAGAAGCAGGTCGAGGGCAAGCTGCCGCTGCTGCCCGTGGTGACGGTGTACGACAAGTTCTTCGAGCGCGGCTTCAACCAGCTCGACTATGCCGCCTACTCCGGCGGCCGTTTTATCGCAGTGGGTGTGCCCAGCGGCACCGGGCTATCGCGCGAGACGGGTACCCACCAGAGCGTGCAGACCCCGCGCATGATCATGGATCTGCCCCAAATCGTCGCCTACGAGCCGGCCTTTGCTGCCGATGTGCACGCCATCTATCGGTGGGCCCTGGGCCAGCTGTGGGATGAGGACGGCGAGGCGGTCTACCTGCGCTTGTCGACCCAGCCCTTCGCCCAGCCGAAGGCGTTGCCCGAAGACCACGAAGCGCAGGCCATCTCGGGCGGTTATTGGCTAGGCGAGGCGCCGGCGCAGACCGACGCCGTGATCGTCGCGTCCGGTCGCATGGTCGCCCGTGCGCAGGAAGCTGCGGACCAGCTCGCCGCGGCAGACAACCTCGGCGTGCGCGTGCTCAACGTCACGAGCTACGAGCAGCTCTGGCGGCAGTGGGATGCGTGGAATAATGACCCCGACGCTTGGAACGATCCGGAGCGCAGCTATCGCCTGCACGAGCTCTTCGGCGACGTCGAGGTCAATGCGCCCTTGGTGCTGATCGGCGACCACCACCCCAGCGTGTGCGAGTGGCTGCCGGGCGCCCTGCAGCGGCTTGGCGGTTATCGGATTTTGGCCCCTAGACGTAACAGTGAGGCCGGCGACTTGGACGACATCGACCGGCTGCACGGCACCCACACCGATGATGTCGTGGCTGCGATTCGGGCGGAGCTACGCTGGCGTAAGACGCGCTAAACGACTGATTTTATCGGATAAAAGTGCCAGATCAGCTTGCTCGCACACAGGCTACCGGCCGGGGCGTATCACTCTCGGCCGAGACGGCGGACGCGAGCGACGGGCCCGCTTGGAAGGCCGACGTACCGGTCGCCTGGCTCTTCGCTGCTTGCTTGGCCTAGCAGCCGGTTTCGGCGCCGCACGGGCACGGCGCGACTCTGGCTCGGTCGGTTCATTCGGCTTATTCAGCTCGGTCGCCGCAGCTTCGCCGCCAGTCTCACCGCCAGTCTCACCGCCAGCCTCATCGACTCGCTCAGCCATCGGGGTCGACTCTGGTGCTGCCGCCTCCTCTTCGTGGCGCTCGACGCTCGTAATGGTCAGCCGTTGCATGAACTGCCGGGTGCTAATTGCGCCGTCGAGCATCCCCCGAATGTCGTGGCTAGATGCGGACACCTCCGCCACCGGCTTGCCGCCGACCGTGTTGACGATGGTCACCTTCCGCTTTGCCAGCCGCCCCAACGCGCCAAAGGTCGTCGCCCAGACCACCAACAGCTCGTCGTCGTACTTGGTCGCATTCGAGGTCTCGTAGGAAAAGCGCAGATCGCCCTCGACATTGCGCACCCCGCCTCGCGTGTCGATACCTCGCTCTCTCAGGGTCTGCATGGCTCGAACCAGCGGAGATGTCGTCGTCGTACCCGCCGAAGCGTTCAGCTCTTTCACGCCGTTTCCGGTCTTTGCGTCCTTGTCGCCGCAACCCATGAGACTCAGACTCACGAGCACACACAGTCCACGCCGCATCGTGGCAGGCCAGCTCGCGCTTCGGTCGGGCTTCGCTCGTGTCATCATCCGTCCCTCCAAGCGCCCGCGTGCGCCCTATCGCAGGGTCAACCGCAGCAGTCCGCTTCGGGTCGATCAGTGCAACAGTCCGTCGTCGTGTAGTAGGTGCTCAAGAGGTTTCCAATCTTCAGCGCCGCAGCGAAGGTCATGTCGGTCACCTTGCTAGCTGCTTTGCCGACGACCGGCACAAACGCGGTTACCTTAGACAGGGCCTTGCCCAGAATAGTCCCTCCTTTCAAAACCTTGCCGCGACCCTTCGAGATGGCACCACTCTTCACCTTGGCGTTGATGCCGTCGATCGTCTTCTTGACCTTCTTGACCTCGTCGTAGACCTCTTTCGCCTTGTCGAACTTCTCCTTGACCTTGCCAGCAAATTTGGCGCCCTTTCCCAGTTTCGAGTCGGACAGCCGTTTGGCTCCTCGGTCGAGCTTGCGCGCCGTCTTGCTGTTCTTCTTCACCCAACCCCAACCTTTCTTCTGCATCTGGTCGACGATCTTCTTCTTGCCTTCGTCGAGCTTTCCCTTGATGTCGTCGCCGAGCTGATTGGCTGATTTATCGAGCTCCTTGTTGAAATCGCGCTTGTCCTTGGCGTCCTTCAAACGGCGGTCGAGCTTGCTGACTTTCTTGTCGGTTTTGCGCTTCTTGTTGGAGAGGAAGTCCTTGACGATCTTCTTCTTTTCCGCGGGACTCGCCGCGTCTTTCAGGCGGTCACCGAGTTTGCGCTGCTCCTTCCGCTTCGCCTGGTTCCTGCGCTTCTTTCGATGCTTCTTGTCGCGTCTTTCCGTTTGCTGCCTGCTCTTTTCGGCGGCCTTTTGATTGCGTCGTCTGGCTTCGTCGGCTCGGTGCTGCTCCGGCGTCTTGCCCGTCAGTTTGCGTTTGGTGGGTTTGGGCGGCGGCGGGTCCATGGCGCGCCGTGGCTCCTCGATACGTTGACCGGCAGCGCTCACACGCCACTGCCAAACCTCACGCTCGTCGTCGACGATGGTTCCCGAACCCCCGCTGTTGAGTGAGACGAGCCCATCAATCTTGGCGATGAAGGGTTTGTTGATGCGCATCACCTTGCGTTTGGTCCGCAATACACCCCCCACTGGCACCTTCACGGTGTAGGTGGCTTTGCCTTTGTGCGTGAATCGGAGCTTTCCGCGCAATCGTCCGTCAACGATACGGCCGCTACACCGCGTGGCATTCACCCTTGAGCGGCCCTTGACGTGAACCTTGTGGCCCTCGATCCGTGTATTGCCGACCACGGTGGAGTTGCCGCTGCAAAAACAGGTGAAGGTTCCCGCGTGTTCGTTGATTCTCAGCTTGAGGGGACCCGATGCACGCAGGCGCAGTCCACGTTTGTTGCCGCGATACGTGAACGAACCACGCAGCGTGACTGCGTTGGCTTCAGCTGCCACCAAAGTTAGGCAGAGGGCCAGTGGTACGAGCGCGATGTGACGCATCTGAGTCCTCCGGGATCTCGCCCAAGATAGACTCATGTCCGCACTCTGCTCAACTATTTGGCTTGGAGAGACACGCCAGCGTAGTCCTGCCATACGCGTACACTCACCCGTGCTGAGCCCCGCCTGATCGCCGCGCGAACCGCGTCAGGGAGCCGCCTGGCACGAATCAGCTTGCCCAGCTGCGCTCTCGCTTTGGCGCTCCGGTATCGGCCGTCTTTCTCGTCGCCAGCATCACCGCGCCCGCTGTGTACGCGTTCTCTGTCTCGCACGACGATTTGCCAGTGATGTTTGAGCTTTCGGCCCTTTTTTCCGCGCTTATCGGCCGCGCTCAGCGTCGTGACGTACGTCACCAACGGGCTATCCGCACCATCTACAGCGACAGGTTTGGCGCCGCCCTGCTCAGCCAATGGGTCGGGTCCATCCGGTGCGGGCGCCTGCGCGCCTCCCTCATCCTCTTTGGCACCAATTGGCCCGGGCAACTGCAGTGGCGCAGGCTCATTTGTCTCCATGCTGGTGGCTGGCTGTTGCAGCTTTTCGAAGGCGATTGTGCCGCCGACATAGAGCGCGCCACAAACGACAGCGACCACGAGCAAAGTTGACACGAGGCTGCGACGGTCTGGCTCGTCATCGGACACTGCAGCAGGCTGTGCAGTCGGAGGCGTGGTCATGCGCGGGACCACGGGCGCGTCGGGGATGGCGTGTGGGCGCGGCTGAGAGGTCACGGCGACAGGACCGGATTGGCCTTTTCGTTCTTCCGGCTTGCCCAGGTCGCCAAAAAGGTCATCGCCCCAGCCGCCAGAAGCGCGCGACATGGCACGCTGCCCACCTGTGATTTGCCTCGTCGCCGACGGCGTGACCGCGCGGCTGCTGCCACCCACGCCCACCAAATTCGGGTCGGCCGCAGCAAACGGTGCTTGGCTGACTGCGTGCCGATGCGGGTTGGGCGGCGCAGGCGCGGGCCGCGGGGCAAATGGGAGCTCACTCAGCGCGTGCCGGTGGGTGCCGACCGGCGCTGGCGCAGGAGCCGCAGTCGGGAGCTGCACATCGGGAAGCTGCCACAGAATATCGCCCGGATTTACGCCGTTTTTCGTTGGGGACGGCGGTCGGTCATCAACGCCGATCTCTGCTGGATCGGTCCGGTAGTTGCTATCGCGGGCGGGACTCGCTGCATGCCAAGCATGGGGTTGCGAGAAATGGCCGGATGTATCGCTCCATGGATCCGGCGCCGCCGCCACTTCGTCCGTGGGCGCGCCGTCCAGGGGGCAAAACGGGGTATCTCTCTGCTCACCGCATGCAGGACACACACGCATCGGACCTCCCATCGGTTCGAACTCTCAGGGTAGCAGAGCAAACGTCGAAACACAGCCCATCTTCGACCGTAAATGCAATGGTGGGGTGCGAGGCTGAGGCGACCAGATCGCGGGCGGCGGGCTAACGCAATGCGCCGGGGTCGACGTTGGTGCCTTGCCCCAACGCGACCCGCAGGTCGGGGAGGAACGCATCTGCTGTGCCCAGGGTGGTGTCGACCAGCCATCGCAATGCGTCATCGTTGTAGTGGGCGCCGCGCAGGGGCACGCTCAGGCGCAGATACAGTTGCCCAATCTCAGCGTTGAGGACCCACGCGCCGGCGAACATCCGGGCATTGGCCCTGCCGCAGACGTCTTGCACCGCAGCGTGACGTTCTGGCGGCAGCCCGCGGGCGACTACCAACGCGAAGGTCACGACCCCCCGCTCCGGTCGCCCGATGATGCGCAGCGGCGCGGCGTCTCCACGCGGTAGGGCGACCTGCTGACCATCGTCTGTCACCGCGAATTGGATACCGTTGCGGCGACACCAGGCGATGATGCGCTCGGCATCGAACGGTGCGAGGTCTGGCTGCGCGTTGGGCTCGTTCATCCGCTCATCCTGCAGCGCTTGAGGCTACGCCGCGTATCGTTTCAATCGGGACGCGGTGCGAATGTCGTCTTTCATCCGCGGAACGGCGCGCTTGAGACCACGGATGGCCTCTCGACCCTGCTGGATCTCGGCACCACTCGCCTTTTCGGCTTTTCCCCCGCCAAATAGGCCTTTCAGCCGCCCCCAGAACTTGCCAACGGCGCCGTCTACGTCGATTTCGTGGCCACCGATGTTGAGGTTCAACTCGCCAGCAGACAGGTCGATGTCGACACCGAGCTGCGCCTCTTCAGGCAAGGTCACGGTCGTGTCGCCAATGCGAATCTCGGTGCCGGAGAGGTCCAAGCCGAGGTCCAACTCGCCATCGGAGACATCCACTTCTGCGTGGGCGTCAGCTTCGACGTGCAACGCCAATTCGGGGATCTCGATCTCCTCGCCGAGCACATTGAGGGTGGCGTTGGACAGGCTCCGGTCGTGGGTATAGCCAGCCACAGACGCGCTGGCCTGGCCCTTGCGAAAGTCCCACGCTGCCCGCGCTTCGTCGACGGAATGACTGGCGTGCAAGTCGCCTTGCGCGCCGAGCAGCGTCTGGCCACCGGCGCCGATTTGCGCCCGTGCACCCTTGAGGTCGTGCTCCACCACGTGGCCGTTGTCGATGGCAGCCTGGCCAGAGATGAGGTTGGTATCGAGGGCCACCCGATCCGCACCGACCGCGCCGATCGTGGCTTGGTCGACGCCCGCCGAGAGCTGCGTTCCGCCAGCTGTTTGGTGGCTTACATCCAGGCCAGATAGGGCCGCATGGGTGTAATCAACTCCGCCGCTGGCCGATACGCCATCCTTGCCGAGGGAAAATGATCCGTCCTTGACGGCGAGCTCGTGTACGCGCAGCGCGTCCAAGCTGGCGTTGCCCTGGGCACCACCTGAGCCGCTCCAATTTGCCTGGGCGTTTTCCAGCCCGGTGTTGAGCCAGTTGACCTCGGCAGCCTTGGCGTCGATGCCGCCGAGACCCATGTTGAACGCGGCATCACGGACGCCGACCTCGTGTACGTTGAGGTTGTCGACGCCGCCAGCGAACTTTGCGCTGTCGCCGATGCCGACGCTGCCGCCCACATGGTCTGCCTGCAGGTTGTTGAAGTCGACGCTGCCCGCGCTGGCGTGCATACCCTGGCCATCGACCGACCAGTCCGCGTTGCCGACATGGGTATCGTGGATGCTGAGCTGCTCCGCTGCGAGCGCCGCCTGGGCATGCTTGCCTTTGACGCCCATGGCGAGGTGGTCGGCGCCGAGGTTTTCAAAGTGCACATTGTCGGCGTGGGCCCGTGCGCCGCTTTTGTCGGCCTGGAAAGAGGCGCCGTCTACATCGAGGTCGTGAATCTGCAGGCCGCTGGCATTGAGCCCCGCGCTGCGGCCCGAATCGCTGCTGGCGGAGAGATCCACCTGGTCGGCGGCGACGTTGGTGAACCCGACGTGACCGGCCTTGGCGTCCAAGCCGCGGTTGCCCAGGTGGAAGCTCGCGTCATTGACCTCCGTGGCGTGCACCGCGAGGTTTTGGGCACCCACCCCGGCGCGCCTGGTCTTGGCGTGTGCGGAGGCTTGTAGGTCGCTCGCCCCAGCGTTGAGCCAGGACACCTTCTCGGCGTTGGCGTTGAGCCCAGACCGGCCCAGGGAGACGTCTGCGTTGTGGACGTCTGCGTGATGGATCTTTGCGTCCGAGGCGGCCATTCCGGCGCCCAATCCGCTGGGTTTGTGCGCGACGCTCGCGCTGACTTGCTCGGCCGCTGCCTTGTGGACACCGACGTGCCCGGCATGCAGCCCGACACCCCCGTCGGCGCTGCGCCCGGCCTTGGCTCCGCCCACGCCAACGTGCAGGGCCTCCGGCGTCTTGACCGCGGCGTGGCCTTGCACATCGCCTGTCCGTTTGGCGACGGCGCCGCCCTCCGGTGACAGCATCGCGCGCCCGGCGTCATAGCTTTGGCCCCTGAGCATGCTCCGCAAACGCGAGAAGAGCCCACCACCGCTTGGCTTCGGCTGCTGCCGCTGTTGGCGGCCTCTGCGGCTTGCGCGGCGGGAAAAGTCCAAGGGATGCTCCGGTCTGGCGCAGGGTGGCTGTTAGGCGAGGCGGGGTTCGGCAAAGAAGCTGCGCGACAATCGTACGGGGAGCCCATTTAAGCGGGCATGACCGATAGAGCATCCGAACCCTAACACCCTGTCAATTGATGTTGTTTGGCAGCCGGCCTATCCCGGGGCATCGAGACCGGATCTGGGGCCGTACGCAAAGCTCAATCGGCGCGAAATGCCCGAAGAAATCGACCATCGCACATCATAACGACTTGTTTAGATGGTCGGCTTCCTGACGTCATTCGATCTCAAATGACTATCCCGTGCGGGGACCAGATACCCGGGACGAACGACGATCAGCTTCGCATCAACGCCGCGCCTACTGCGCATCGAATTCGGCCTGCTGACTGCGCACCATCATGCGCTCGTACAGCCGCGGGGTGAACCGCCACAGCCAACGGGAGGCCTTGGCCACCGGGCTCAGCAGCAGCTCCCGCCGATCCGCTTCTGCCGCGGCCAGGATGGCCTTCGCCACAAATTCCGGAGTCATCTGTTTGCCGACCGGTTTGCGGTCGCTGTTCATGGCCTCGCCGCTCTTGTCGAGCGCGCTCTTGTCGAGCCCCGTGTCGGTGAACGCCGGATAGACCATCAGCACCGAGACGCCGTGGGGGGCCAACTCGGCCCGCAGCGTCGAGAAGAAGCCGCTCATGGCATGTTTGCTGGCCGCGTAGGCCGTGCGCCCGAGCAGCGGCGCGAAGCCGGCAACCGAGGAGATCGCGATAATCTGGCCCTTGCGTGCGATGAGATCAGACCAGGCCGCCCGGGTGCACCCGATTGCGCCGAATAGGTTGACCTCGATGACCTTGGCCAGGACGCGATCTTCTGTGTCGGCGAATAGGCTGCGGTGGGTGATACCGGCGTTGTTGATGAGCACGTCGACCCCGCCCCAGCGCTCCTGCACCGCCGAGATGGCCGCAACTCTGGAGTCCGCGTCGCAGACGTTGCAGCTCAGCGCCATGGCCTCGTGCCCGGCCGCCGTCACCTTGTCAGCTGCCGCTTGGGCCGCCTCCAGATTGAGGTCGAGCAGCGCGACCTTGGCGCCTTTGGCCGCCCACACCTCGCCCAGGGCAGCGCCAATTCCGCCGCCGCCCCCGGTGATCACCACGACTTTTCCTGAGACGGACCGTTTAGACACGACTGCTCCTGTAGCGTTCGAATACCTGCCGCGAAGACCGAGCAGGACGATAACCGAAGTCGCACTTGAGCGCGGCGTTGTCCAGCACCGGGCGATGCTTCAGGAAGATGATCTGCTCCGGCCCGAGGCCCGTCAGTTGGCGATCCGACAGCACCTTCAACGCGCGCCGCAGCATGGGCTCGGGGACGGCGACGTAGCGCTTGCCCATCCGAACCGCGACCTCGCGCAGGGTCATGACGCCGTCGCCGGTCAGGTTAAACGTCCCCACCGCGCCACTGTCGACCCCGTGGAGGATGCTGCCGACCACATCCTCGTCCGCCACGAAGCAGAAGGGGGTGTCCGAGCCTTTGACGCCGACGACGACCGGCCGCTCAAACATGGCGGTGATCTGGTTATTGACCGTCGGGCCGAGCACGGTTGAGACGCGGAAGACCAGCTGGCCCAGCGCCGGATGCGCCGTGCGGTAGCGGGCCAACATCTCTTCGACCAAGCGCTTGTGGTAGCTGTAGGCAAACACCTGATTGCCGCGCAGGGGCGCGTCCTCGTCGAGCAAAGCGGCGTTGTCTGCGTGATAGCCATAGGCCGCGCCGCTGCTGGTGTAGACGAACTGCTTAACGCCGGCTTTCACACAGGCGCTGAGGACATTTTCGGTGCCGTCGACGTCGATCTCATAGAGCAGCTGCCGACTGTCATCCGGCTTGGGTGTGACCACGGCAGCGAGGTGAATCACCGTGTCGATCTGCTCGTCGATGAGCCGCTGAACGAGACCGTTGTCGCGGATGTCCCCCACCTCGTATTGCACGGTCGACAGTCGCTGGTCGGGGAGCCGCAGATCGGTCGAAATGACCTGCGCCACATTCGCCATTTCCGCCAATGCACTGACCACTTGCCGGCCGACGTAGCCGCCGCCCCCTGTCACCCAAACGCGTCTGCCGGCTTGCTTTTTCGGGGTTTTGGCGGGTTTTTCGCTTGGCACATCGCGCACTGATGCGAGCTGCACCACCGCCTTCGCTGTCTTTGCCTTCGCTGTCTTTGCCTTCGCCGTCTTTGCCTTCGCCGTCTTGGCCTTCGCCGTCTTGTCTGTGCTCGCCATGGTGTCCTCCGAACGTCAGAGATTGTCTCGCCCTGTGGCCTCAGCCAGCTGGTTCGGCATGCATCGCCTGGAAGGTCCGCAGCTCCGGCGCCCACATATGCGCGACGGGGTCGACGTCCACATGAATCACGGCTGGCTTGCGGGCGAGCACCGAGCGCACGATGGCGCTGCGCAATCCCGCCGCATCGGCAACGCGCTCACCGTGAGCGCCCATGGCCCGACCCAGCTGGTCGAACTCGATCTCGTGCAGGTCGGCGTTGATGGTCTCCTCGGGCGAGAGGCTCTTGTTCACCAGGGTCTTGAGCGGCTTGAGCATGAACTGCTGATTCATCTTCACCATGCCCCACTGCTTGTCACAGAGGACCACCCAGATGACGTTGGTTTCATTGCGAACGGCCGTCTCGACCTCTTGCTGATGGAAAGCCATAGCGCCGTCGCCGATAACGCAGACCACTGGGGCGTCCGGCCGTGCGATCTTGGCAGCGACCGCCTGGGAAACCCCCGCGCCGAGCATGCCCATCTTCGGCGTTGTGAGGATGGTGTTGGGCTTGCGCACCTGCCAGAAGAAGTTGGCCCACACCGCCGTGTTGCCGCCGTCGATGACCAGCACCGCGTCGTCCCCCAGCTCGTCTTGGCAAGTGCCAGCGACCCTAGATGAGTGCAGCGGCAACGTGTCTTTCTTCAAGTGTTTATCGAGCTGCGCGCGCCGTTTGGCCTTGGCTTTTTCGAGCTTGTCCATCCACTTTAGCCGGCTGGTCTTGCGCGGGGTCGGGCCCTTGAGCGCCGCGGTCATCGCTTTCATGAACAGCTTGACGTCGGCCTGCACCGCGAGGTCTGCGGGGCGGTTGTTGCCGAGCACGGCGTCGTCGATGTCCACCTGGATGAGCTGCTGATCTTCGGGCTTGGCCCAGTACGGCGCCTTGCCCCAGAAGTCCGTCTCACCCAGCCGAGAGCCGAGCACGATGACGAGGTCGGCCTCATTGCGGGCCTGCGTCAGCGGACCGACCAGGCACATGGGCAGGGCATTTGGATGACGCTCATCGACCACCGCGCGAGCCGCCCAACTGGTGGTGATCGGCGCGTGCAGGGTCTCCGATAGCGCGACCAACTCGGCGAAGGCACCGGCGTGCAGCACCCCAGAACCGGCGTGAATCAAGGGCCGCTTGGCCTCCTTGAGCATCTGCACCGCCGTCAAGATCTGCGATGGCGGCACGGCCATGGGTGTCGTCGCGCGGCTCATCCCGGGGGAACGGAACCACCGCTCGTCGACTTGCACCGAGCCGTTCATCACGCTCTCGGGCACGTCGAGATGCACCAGACCCGGGCGACCGGAAAAGCACGCGCGCAGGGCACGGCGGGTGAGCTCGGCGAGGCGGTTGACCGAGGGAACCGCGATGGACAGCTTGCTCATCTGGCCGATGACCTGCGTCTGCGGGAAGTACTGAAACGTGCCGCCGCGCTCTGGATAGCTGATGCCCGTGCGCCGCGAGCTCGTCACCAGCAGGACACGGTTGCCCTCGGCGTGCTCGACCGCCACACCGGGCAGCGCGTTGGCGACACCGGGGCCGTTCGACGCCATGCAGACGCCGAGTTTGCCTGTCAGCCGCGCGTAGGCGCCCGCCATGTGCACCGCGCACGTCTCGTGACGCGGCGTGGTAAGCGCGATGCCGTTGCGCTCAAACGCCTCGTAAAATCCAAAGTAGGTGCCATCGATGATGCCGAAGACCTGCGCCACGCCCTCCTGTGCGAGTAGGCGGGTGATGATCTCGCCGCCGTTGATGGTCGGGGTACGGCCCAACTTGGCGCTGAGGTTGGAGAGCTGGCTGGTGTTGGTCGGCATGGTGTGCTCCTTGCGGGTGATTATCCCGTGCGAGGACTCGCCCCGCGTCTCGATGATGTGGGCGTTGTAGCGAAGTTTTACCGATCGGTCAAACCATTTGGTTAAACCATGCGGTAAAACCATCTGGTCAAATTGGTTGCGGATGGGGTAGATCCCACGCAGGCTGGCGTTGACGGGGCGCACAGATGTCGCGATCTCCCTGCCGCCGCTTTTCAAAATCAGCCCGCAAATCCGCGGCTGGAGCGCAAAAATGGCTGTACAATCGAAGACCAACAGGAAGGCCGTCGACCATGAAGGCCGGCAAGCGCGCATCCTCGACGCGGCTGATGCGGTCTTCGGTGAGCAGGGGTTCGACGGCGCGAGCGCCCGTGACGTTGCCGAGCGTGCAGGCGTCAACAAGGCGCTGATCTTCTACTACTTCCGCAGCAAGGACGGTCTCTTCGAGAAGGTCCTCGAGCGCTACTACGACGCCCACGCCATCGCCTTGCAGCACGCATTTTCTGGTGGCGGATCGGTCGCTGAGCGTCTGCATCGGCTCATCGATGCCTACGTGGACTACATCGACGCCAACCGTCGCTGGCCGCGGCTGGTTCAGGGCCAGGTCTGTGGGTCAGGTGGCCATCTGGAGCTCATCGCTCGCAATCTCGCGCCGATGTATTCCTGGGTCGAAGCGGCCCTCGGCGAGGTCGCGCCCGCGTCGGGACCGTTAGCGGCGCGGCAGTTCTTCCTGACGTTCTCGGGGGCGGTGATCAACTACTTCACCTACGCGCCCGTGCTCGCCGAGCTGTGGCCCGAAGATCCGGTCTCTGCCGAAGCTGTGCAAGAGCGCCGCGCTCACCTGCACTGGCTGATCGACGTGATCTTGGCCGAGTTGGGGCGCACCGGAGATTAGCGAATGACGATACCCCGGTCGACGCTCACAACAGTGCCGATCACGGCAGCTGCGGGCGTTCCTGCGGCGGTCAGGGCGCTGACAATGGCGTCGCAGGCTTCGGGCGAGACAGCGGCGAGCAGCCCGCCTGAGGTTTGCGCATCCGCCAACAGCAGCTGCCTAGTCGCGTCATCTGACATGGCGCCAGCAAACCGCACACGCTCGCTGGCAAAGGTCAGATTGGCCTTGCTCCCGCCGGGGATGGCACCCGCCGTGGCGCAGCGAATCGCCGCATCGATGAGCGGCACCCCGTCGGCCTGAATCTCCGCGCCCACACCGGTCGCGTCGAGCATCTCCAATAAATGCCCGAGCAGACCGAATCCAGTGACATCGGTCAGGGCGGAGACGTCCTTGTGGTGGGCGGCGAAGACCTCGCCCGCGGTTCGGTTGAGCGTCGCCATCAGCGCGGTCGCGTCGGCGATCTCGTCTGGGGTGGCCAGCTCGCGCTTGATTGCCGTGGTCAGGACGCCGATACCCAGCGGCTTGGTCAGGATGAGCTTGTCCCCGGGCTTGGCACCTGAATTGCCCAGGATGCGATCAGGGTGCACATGGCCGACCACCGCCAGCCCATAGATGGGCTCTGGTGAGTCGATCGAGTGGCCACCACCGATGACGATCCCGGCCTCGCGCGCGACACGATCGCCGCCCTTCAAAATGTCCGTCAGCACGCTCAGTGGCAGCTTTTCGCGCGGAAAACCAACGATATTGAGCGCAAGTAGCGGCTTGGCGCCCATGGCCCACACATCGCTCAACGCGTTGGCAGCGGCGATGCGACCAAAGTCGAAGGGGTCGTCCACCACCGGCATAAAAAAGTCGGTCGTCACCACGAGCGCAGTGTCATCGCTGGTGCGATAGACCGCCGCATCGTCACGGGTGGCCGCGCCGATGAGCAGGTTGGGATCGGTAGGTACCGGAAGCTGAGAGAGGACTTGTGCGAGGTCTCCGACCCGCAACTTGCACGCTCAGCCGGCTCCGTGGCTGTACTGTGTCAGGCGAATCGGTTTCAAAATAGGACCTTCGTGGGTTTGGGGTTGTCGGTTGTGGTGCCGTTGCCGTGTTGGCCGTGGTTGTTGCCGCCCCAGCAGTAGACGTCGCCGCCGGTCGTCGCGGCGCAACCGTGATATGAGCCGGCCGCCACGCTCACCATCTTGGTAGGTAGTGGGACCTCCGTCGGCGTGGGGACTTCTTTGGAGGTCGGTTTGGTCGTTGTCTGCCCGACGTCGTTCTTACCCCAGCAATACACCTTGCCACCATTGGCAATCGCACAGCTGTTCTGACGACTCGGAGCGACAAGCGAGACCTGGTCGAGTCCAATGACCTGCACCGCCGCCGCGATGTTGGCGATGCCGCCGTTGCCCAGCTGACCGTTGAGGTTCTTGCCCCAGCAGTAGGCCTTTCCGCCCTGAATCCAAGCGCAGCTGTGCCACGAGCCGCAAGCGAGGTGGTCAACTTGGGGGAGAGCCTTCACTTCAGCCGCCGCCACGAATGCGCCGCTCGTTACGATGGTGCCATGACCGAGCTCGCCCCATTCATTGGAGCCCCAACAGTAGACTTTCTTGTTCTTGCCCAAGACACACATGTGATGGTCGCCGACGCAGACCTCCAGCGCCGGGCTGGCGTCCGCAGGTGGTTTAACGAGGAGCGGGGTTGGTTTTGAGGTGTAATTGCCGGCCTGAAACTTGTCGCCCGTGTTGTTACCCCAACCCCAGACACCCTTTTCGGAGAGGGCTGCGCTGGAATAAACATTTGCGCTCACCTCAAAAGCTGTGCCTTCGACCTTGGTGGCCACCGGAACTAGATGCTCCACATGTTTGACGCCGTTGCCGATTTGACCATGGAAACTATCGCCCCAGCAGCTGACTTTACCGGAGCCGTGCACTGCGCAGCCGTGTTGTTCGGCCAGCCCAATTCGAGCGATCTGACTGATTCCTGCGATGGCCATTGGCTTGCTGAGCTTTGTTGCGCCGGCGCCGGTACCCGTTTGTCCAACGGCGTTGCGCCCCCAACAAACGGCGGTGCCGTCGGTTTTGCGAAAGCACGTCGCGCTGCCACCTGCGTAGAGAGCCAGGGGCCACGTCTTCGGTCCCGTATCGGGCGGTCCTGCGTCGGTCGGGCTCGTATCGGCCTTCCCGGCGTCCCCGGCGAATGTGTCCTTGGGGGAGCTCGAGGTGTCCTTGACCTCGGAGGTATCGGGCGACGTGACGGCGTCGCTGACGTCTGTTGGTGTCGTACCGCCGTCGTTGTCTCCTGTCGTGTCTGCGGTGACGCTGCTGTCGGAGCCACTACCATTGGCGAATGCTGACGAATCCACCTTGTCGTCGGGACAGCCAGCGAGCAGCGTCAGCGCCAGCAGACATGCGATCTTCGTGCTGTTGCGTGTCGCGCTCATGGTCGTCTCCACGGGCCCCAGCCCTTTCGCTGATGTTGCGATGTAACGGCGACAATGCAAGCCCTCATGCGCAAAAATTGCCGCGTTCACTAGGCCTTGGTAGGCGCGAGCAGCAGGCAGGCCGAGGGCTTGCACTTGCCGGCGACAGGGCCGTCCGCGCACTTGAGTCCCTTGGCGCAACCACCGTCGCATGGCTTGCCGAGGCCTGCGCCGCCTTCCTTTCCGTCGTCGGCCGATCCCAGCATGCACACCTTGCCAATGGTCACGTCGCCGCAGCTCAGTCCCTCACCGCACGCGCTGTGTTGGTAGCAGGGCGCGCCTTTGGTTTTGACCGGGGCGCACTTTTCGGCCATTGGATCGCAGTGTAGCCCAGCCGAGCAGTGCAGCGCCTTGGTGCATTTGTCGCCTGACTTTCCGCGGGGTGCGCACGATCCCGCGCTGCACCAGTGGGCGCTGTTGCAGTGGACAGTCGCCTTACACGGGGCGCCAGCGCCACGAGGAACATCGCAGATGTCACCACTGCCGGTTAGCGGCGGCATACACAACTTCAGTGAGCCTTGGTGGTAACCCGTACACACGGCGTCTTTGCAGGTTTGGCCAAGCTTGGCGACGGGGCGGCAGCGCGTCTCGGTCGGCGTCGGGAAACACAGACCGCCATCTCCCTCTCCGCACCGCAGGCTGTCCGTTCCCTTGGGGCACAGGTCGCCGACGTTTGCCTTTGCCGTGATCGCGAGGGCACAGCGTGTGGCCGTGACTTCGCTGCTTGGCGTTGTGCACGAGGTGGCCACCGCTTTGAAGTGGTTGGCGCAAGCCGTGGCGTGCGCGCTGTTGAAGACCGCGTCGCCAGCGGCCACCAAGGCCACTTGTTTTGCAGCGCCCGCTGTGCACTTGTCGCCGATCTCGGTTTCACACGCCGATTGCGACGAAAACCTTGATTTCTCGGCCTTACAGCAGGTTCCCATGGGCCTGCAGGTCTCCTTCGCGATCACCGCGCACAGAGCTGCCATGGAGGAGACGTCACTCCCAGATCCAGCGGCATCGCTGCTGGCCCCAACGTCATCAGAGACATCTTGTTGGCTGGCTGCGCCGTCGACGTCACCAGAGTCGACGTCACCAGAGTCGACGTCCTCACCACCCCCATCGCTGGAGCTGTCACCCGCGGCCACAACGTCTGCCTGCGATGTGGATTGGGAATCGTCGCTGCAACCACAGGTCGTGAGTGCCGCGATGAGCGCGGGGAGCAGGAGGCGGCGGGTTCGAGAATGCATCGGGACTCCATGAGCGTTGGTGAGCGACACCGGCAAGCTGGGTGTTGACGGTTCGTGTCGCCCGGTCGCCACACTGCTGGTACCGAATCCTCGGGTGCAACACCAGGCCGTAATCGAACGAGCGCCGGTGTGACCGTGGGGGTCGAACGGACTGCCCAGCCCTGTACGTTCGGGACCCGGCGGGTATGGTGAGCACAGCGGAGGACATGATCATGGTGGAGTTGTTTGAGCGCATCGCCCAGCGTATCGGCGATGGCGGCGAGCTTGTCGCCTTGACAGGCGCGGGGATTTCGGCCGAGAGCGGCATCCCGACGTTTCGTGGCGACGACGGATTCTGGACCCGCGGCTCGACCAACTATCGACCCGAGGAGTTGGCCACGTGGCGCACGTTCGCTTCCGATCCTGAGCTGGTTTGGCCGTGGTACCTGTGGCGCTTGGCGCGATGTAGAGACGCTCAGCCTAACCCGGGTCACACTGCCTTGGTCGACATGGACGAGGCGCTGGGCAATCGCTTCACGCTGGTGACGCAGAACGTCGATGGACTTCACAGCCGCGCTGGCAGCCCGGAGCATCGGAGCTATCACATCCACGGCAACCTGGAGAGAATGCGCTGTTCGGCCGAATGCAACGCCAACACGTGGCCCGTTCCAGATGCGCTGCGGGTCTTTGCAAAGGGCGATGCCATCACCCCCGCCGACGAGCCTTTGCTGCGCTGCCCGTCATGCGATGCCTGGGCGCGGCCTCACGTACTTTGGTTTGACGAGTGCTACGACGAGAAGTGGTTTCGCTATCGCAGCTCCATGAGTGCGGCCATGGCGGCCGATGTGCTCTTGGTCGTGGGCACCTCGGGCTCCACCAATCTACCGATGCAGATGGCGAGTCAGGCGCTTCGGAGCAAGGCGCTCATCGTTGAGATCAATTTGCGGGAATCCGCTTTTTCGGACTACGCGGTACAGTCCGGTGGCGGCTTGGTCACTGGCCCGGCGGGCACGCTCCTGCCCAAATTGGCCCGACGGTTGGCGTCTGGGAGTTCCGCGTAGAGCAGACGGCCACAACGGTGGTAATCTACGAAAGCCACCATCGTCTGTATGTGCGCGCTCTAGCCATCGGCACGGCCCGAATGGCGCTGGGCCAGCAGCGTGCGGTCGACGTTTGGCATCATCGCAATGGCACGCTGGAGGGCCATCATGAGCGCAACCATCGAACAAAGGTCTAGCTGTATTGGCGCGAAACGCCCGAGAACCTGGGCCATCGGCGCGGTCTTGGCCTGCGTATTCGTCTGTGGGCAGCACCCAGCCCACGCTGCTCGCCAGGTGAAGGCCGCGAAGCCAATCGCGCGACTTGACCTCAAGAGTGGGCCGCAGGCGGTGCGGTTGAGTTCATACGTCCACGCGGTCGCAGGCGGTACCCTCGCCTGGCTGGGCAACAGCGGCCCTGCCCGAGCAACCCAGCAGCTGGTCTCACTTTCGTCGGGTGAGCGCTCGCAGTTGATCATCCCGTTGGCCCAGTGGACCCCGCAGCTTCGCCAGCGACTGGCCGCACCCGCGGGCAGCAGGCTCGTCGCCTATGTCGAGGACCTCCCATGCTTGCTGACGGATGGGTCGCGGGCGGTCGCCCTGGTGCACACGCGCCTGCTGCTGCCGCGCGACCCGCAGACGCGTAGGCGGCCTAAGAGCCAACAGGCCGACTGGCTGGTGTGGTGGTCGCCGAAAGCGCGCAACCCCAAACCAAGCTGGCGCCGCTTGCCCGCCCGTACCGCCACGCAACGAACCCACACGGTGCGAGGTGTGAAAGCCGACGCGACTTGCGATGCCATCACGCTCGTGAGCTACGGCCTGCTTCCTGATCGCAGCACCCGCACGCAGCTGCTCCATGCCACGCCGACCCAGGTGCGGGTGTTGGCCACGGTGCCGACCAAGGGCTCCTTTAATGGGCGGATCTTTGTTGCAAATTCCTTGGCGGTGCTGGCGGAGTACGGCGTCAAAGGGCGAAAAGGTCCGAAGCCGCGGGCCTACTTGCTCGATTTGCGCTCGGGCAACGTGCTGATGACGACGCCCGCACCCAACGCCTGCTACGGCGCTGCAATCGACTCCGCCGGCCATCGCATTTGGCTGTACGGTGCGCAGAATGGCGTTCTGTGGGCCGTGGACGCAAAGACGGGACGCAAGTTGAGATCACGAAGGGTCGGCGGTACGGGTCATGGCTTGTTTCGCTTACCCAGCGGAAAATTGTTGCTGAGTCGCAACACCGGGCTGCAATGGCACGACGCCAAGAGCTTGAAGCGCGTGGGGCGCCTGGAGAGCCGCACCCTCTTTCCCGCCGCCAAGTCGCTGCACTCCGAAGGGGCGCGTCTGATGGGGCATACGTTGCTGCTGCCCAACTGGCGGGATCGCGCGATTTTACTGAATCTCCGGGGTAAATAGCTGCTTTCTGGCCGCTCTTCACCCGAATTTGAATCACGCGCTGCCGGTCAGTTTTTGCCCAGTTCGTCGGTGTTCTTGAGACACCTGAGCCGCGCCCGTACCATGGCAACCGCGCCATTGGTTTGGGCGCTCGCTTGGAGCTCAAATGCACCGCCGGATCTCGCCCCTTTTTATCATTGTCCTCACCGCCGTCCTGACACTCGCAGCGTGTAGCGATACGCAGACGACTGAAGAGGATGTCAGCAGCGACGCGGGCACCTCCTCGGATGCGGAGGCGCCAGGGGATACGACAACGACGACCACCGACGTCGCCGTGCGCAAGCCCATCGATGTTTTTGCCTGTCCCGGCGGGCACAACTGCGAGTGCGCGCAACACAGTGACTGTCTCAGCGGCCTCTGTTTCGATTCTGGTGATGGAAAGCGCTGCGCAGAACCCTGTGAGCACGTTGACTGCCAAGGAGCGCGCGTGTGTCGGCGCGTGGTGCTCGGTGGCAAGGGCGGATTTGTCTGCGTGCCGCCTCGGGTCAACCTGTGCAACCCGTGCAAGACCTCTACTGCGTGTGAAGCCATCGGACTAAAGGACTCTGCTTGCGTCGACTACGGCGAGCGCGGCGCCTTCTGTGGCGCGGCTTGCTTGGGCGATGCCGATTGCGGCGAGGGCTACACCTGCCAGATGACCACCGCAATCGAAGGCACAGCCAGCTTGCAGTGCGTGCGAGTCGACAAAAGCGGGCTGCTAGCGGACTGCGAGTGCAGCGAGGACGCGATTAAGGGCGAATTGGAGACGCTGTGTACAAATACCGGCGATGGAACGGGCGGCGCGTGCAAGGGCAAGCGGAAGTGCGGTGCGGCTGGGCTCACGAAATGCACCGCTCCCGCACCCACCGCTGAAAAGTGCGATGGCGCCGACAATGACTGCGATGGTCAGACAGATGAGGACACGTGCAGCGACAACAATCCTTGCACTGACGACAGCTGCGACATTCAACTCGGATGCGCCAACGCCAACAACAACCGTGGATGTGATGCCGATGGCAGCGTGTGTACGGCTGACGACAAGTGTGATGGTGGTGCATGCAAGGCTGGCAAGCCCGTGACTTGCGACGATGGCGACATCTGTACGAAGGACGCTTGCGACAAGACCAAGGGCTGCGTATTTGAGGGCGAAACCGGAGCGGCCTGTGACGCGGACGGCAGTCTTTGCACTGCCAGCGACAAGTGTGTCGCGGGCGTCTGCACCGCGGGCGCGCTCAAGGATTGCGATGACAAGAAGGCTTGCACCATCGACGCTTGTGACGGCAAGACGGGCAAGTGCAGCAACACCCTCGTGCCACACCTGTCCTGTGATGATGGCAACCCCTGCACCCACACTGATCTGTGCGACGAAAAGGGCGGATGTGCGGGCAAAAAGGTGAGTTGCGACGACGGCAATCCGTGCACACAGGGTGCTTGCACAAAAGATCTCGGATGCACGTCCACCGCTGTCCCGGATGGCGCGAGCTGCGACGATGGCAACTTGTGCACGGCAGCGGGCACCTGCGTTTCTGGTCAGTGCGCGGGCGCCAAGGCGAAGGTTTGCACATCCAACAAGACGTGCGTTGCGAGTCTTTGCGACGGCAGCACTGGTACATGTAAGGAACAGGCAGCAAAGGTTGGCGCGCTGTGCACCGATGGAAATGCCTGTACCAGCTTTGACGGATGCGATGCCCAGGGCGTCTGCAAGGGCTCAGCCACGAAATGCAACGACTTCAATGCGTGCACCAAAGACAGCTGCGACAAGACGAAGGGGGGCTGCCAAAATGTGGCGATCTCCGGTGCGTGCGACGACGGCGACGCCTGTACCGTAGGCGAAACGTGCAGCGGAAAGGCTGGGGCTGTGACCTGCGGCGGCGGCAAACCGAAAGACTGCGACGATGGCGAGCCCTGCACGACGGATAGCTGCAAAGGCGGATGCGTCAATACAGCGCTGAAGGACGGCGCGGCGTGCTCGGACGGCAAGGAATGTACGAAGCCCGACAGCTGCAAGGCCGGCAAGTGCAAAGCTGGGCCGGATACCTGTTCCTGCTCCAAATCGGCTGACTGCGACGACAGCGACCCATGCACGACGGACACCTGCGGTTCGGACAGCAAATGTAGCTCAACGCCCGGAAAATCAGGCGATTCGTGCGATGACGGCAACCCGTGCACCACCGCTGATACTTGCCAATCGGCGGATGGCAAGCTCACTTGCGCCGGCGGCAAGCCAAAGGTCTGCGACGACAAGAACCAGTGCACAACCGACAGCTGCGACCCCAAGACGGGATGCACCAGCAAGCCCAAGGCAAACGGCGCGACCTGCGACGACGGCGAGCCCTGCACCGATAGCGATGCGTGCGCGTCGGGCAAGTGCGTCGGTAAGCCCAAAACGGCTGCGGTGGGTACCTTGGCGGGCAGTGGTCAGGGCTTCAAAGATGGCACGGGCGCGTCGGCGCAGTTCAACGTGCCCACAGGTCTGGCGTTGGCCGCTGACGGGGCTGTCTACGTCGCCGATACGTTCAACCACCGGATCCGCAAGATCACCAAAGATGGCAAAGCGACGGTGCTGGCCGGAGGTCCGCTGGCCGGGCAGAAAAACGGCGCGGCGCTCAGCGCTTCGTTCAACAAACCGACTGGTATCGCCATCGACGGCGCGGGTAACCTGTACATCGCCGACCGCGACAATCACCTCATCCGCAAGATCGCCAAAGATGGCACCGTGTCGACGGTGGCCGGTAGCAATGAGCCAGGTGGCTTCGGCCAACCCTTGAAGGGCGGCTACAAGGACGACAAGGGCACTGCGGCGAAGTTCAACAGCCCGTCAGCCTTGTTCTTGGCCGGTGGTGCGCTGTACGTGGCCGACACCGGCAACAACCGGGTCCGCAAAGTGACCCTCGCTGGCGTGGTGACGACCGTCGCTGGCAGCGGCGCGGCTGGGTTCGCCGATGGCAAAGGCACCGCGGCGAAGTTTAATGCTCCCGCCGGTATCGTGAGCAGCGGCGGCGTGCTTTACGTGGGTGATACGGGCAACCACCGCGTGCGCAAGATCGCCGCCGACGGCACGGTGACAACCCTGGCGGGCAGCGGCACAGGTGGGTTCAAGGACGGCAAAGGCACGGCGGCGCAGTTCAATGAGCCCATGGGTCTCTGGGTCGATGGCCTCGGTGCGCTGCTGGTCTGCGACAACAAGAACCATCGCATCCGCACCCTCAAGATGGACGGCACGGTGACCAGCTACGCGGGTGCGGGCGACCAGGACTATAAAGAGGGTGACCTCGGCAAGGCCAAGTTCGACCAGCCGTCAGCGATTGTGACCGACGGGAAGGGCAAGTCGTGGATCGCTGACCGCGGCAACCATCGCGTGCGCAGCATCAACGACGGACCCAAGACCTGCGCCATCGCAAACCAGGGCGACTAGGGACAAGCCGAAAACCTGGAAAACACACCGCAAATCCAGGATTTTAGCGCCGATCAGTCTTTCGGGTACATCGCGTCGATGGTGTCTGCGTAGGCCTCGTTGACGACCTTGCGCTTCACTTTCAGCGTGGGCGTCAGCTCGCCTGCTTCAACCGACAGCGGTCTGGGCAACACGGTGAATTTTCGCACGTGTTCGACCCGAGCAAAGAGCACGTTGGTCGCGTCGACGACTTCTTGTACCGCAGCGATGAGGGCTGGCGCTTCGTGCACCGTCGCCGCATCAAGGCCATTGTCTTGGGCAAACTTGGCCGCCACATCGGGGTCGAGGCAAATGAGCGCGCTGATGAACTTCCGGCGGTCGCCGATGACCACAGCCTCGGTGATGAGGTCGTCGTTTTTCAGGGACGCTTCGATGTTTTTCGGCGCGATGTTCTTGCCGCCGGCGGTGATGATGATGTCTTTCTTGCGACCCGTGATGTGCAGGAAGCCTTCGTCGTCGATCTTTCCGAGGTCGCCCGAATGCAGCCAGCCGTCCTTGAGTGCATCTGCCGTTGCCGCCTCGTTCTTGTAGTAGCCGAGATAGACGTTGGGGCCTTTGACACAAATCTCGCCGTCGTCCGCGATGCGCACATCCACGCCCGGTACAGCGGGGCCAACGGAGCCAAAACGCGTGCGGCCCGGCCGGTTGAAGCTGGTCGGCCCGGAGTCCTCACTCTGACCATAAACCTCGCGCACCGGCACGCCGATTCCGCCCAAAAACGTGAGAATCTCGGGGCTGATCGGTGCTGCGCCGCTCACCGCAAAGCGCAGATTCCCCAGCCCCAAAGCGGCTCGCACCTTGCTCAAAACGAGCTTGTCTGCCAGCCGATTTTGCAGCTGCAGGACACCCGGGATGCTCTCTCCACGGTTTTCCAAATCGACGATCTGCTCGCCCACCCCCATCGCCCAGGCGGCCAAGGTGCGCTTGAGCGGCGGGGCCTCTTTCAGCTTGGCGCGGATGCCGGCGTAGAACTTCTCCCAGATCCGCGGCACAGCGAAGACGATGGTGGGTCGCACTTCTTTGAGGTTGTCGGCGACCTTGTCCAGGCTCTCGGCATAGTAGATCTGATGGCCGTACGTCGCCGGGCCGTGGAGGGTGAACAGCTGCTCGGCGATATGGCTCAGGGGCAGGTAGGACAGCGAACTGTCGCGATCGTCGATCTCCACCATCACACCGGCGATCTGGGCCGTCCACGCGAGGTTTTGGTGGGACAACATGACACCTTTCGGCGGACCGGTTGTGCCCGATGTGTAGATCAGGGTCGCGAGTTGATCGGGTTGCAATGCATCGATGCGTTCGCCAACCACCTCAGCCGGAACCGCGCTGGCGGTCGCCATGAAGTCTTCCCAGGAATGAATCGTGACGCGGCCGGAGTCGTCTGTGAGCGTTGGAGCGCCTTTCATCATCACGACGTGCTTGAGCAGAGGCAGGTTATCGAGCTCGGCCTGCACTTTGCCCCACTGTCCTTCGTCTTCGAGCAACACCACGGCGGCACCTGCATGCGAGATGACGTAAGCCACCTCGGGAGCCGAGCAGGTGGTGTAGATGCCCGCTGGCGCACCGCCGGCGCTCATGGCCCCCATGCTGAAGATCGACCACTCCGGCCGGTTGAAGCCGAGGACACCCACCGTGCCACCGGGCTCAAGTCCCAGCCCAATCAGCGCTCGGGCGGCGTCATGCACTTCTTTGGCGTAGGTGCCCCACGACGTGCCGTGCCACTGGCCATCACGCTTGATGTGATAGGCGCCCTGTTCAGCACGAACGCGCCCTTGCTCTTGTAGTCTGGCGGGGATGGTGTCGTGACTCATATGGGCTCCACGGCGTGGTAAGCGCCCGACAGCTTTGGGGGATCGGTAGCGCGGTGCTCCCCAACGAAAAGGGAGCGCATCCTGCGCGTGTGGCCCGCCAAATCGGCCTTCCAGCGGGTTTGAAGCTGTCGTCGTCGCCAGCGTGTCGCGTCACCGCCTGTGAGTCAACGCAGGGGCGCATACAGGACTGCCACTCTCTTCGAAGTTGCTTGTCAGCAAGCTGTTTGCCATGAAGCCTGGGCGCGGCGCAGGCTTCCGCGCTCCCAGGAGAGACGACCCACGCCATGTCACCTGTCGATCTGCAATTTGTGGCGGTAGCGGCCCTGGCTGGCTTCACCCAAACCGTCGCCGGCTTTGGTTTCATGTTGGTCGCTAGCACCCTCGGCGCGCTGGTGGTGCCGGTCAGCGAGATCGTGCCGCTCGCGTTGCCTATGTCGATGATGAGCTCGAGTTGGGTGGCCTTCGATCAGCGGCGACTCATCGACAAGCGCTTGCTCGGTTACGTCATCTTGCCAGCCATGGCCGTGGGGGCCGCGGTTGGTTTTGTACTGAGCGGCGTGCTGCCAGCGGACTTCATGCGAAAGCTGCTCGGCGTTTTGGTGCTGGGTTTTGTGGCGATGCGCGTACTGCGACGCGGGCGCGTACCCTCCGCGTGGCCAGCCTGGCTGCGTTCGGGCGTTATCGTCATCGCTGGCGTGGTGCAGGGGCTCTTCGGCACCGGCGGGCCCCTGTTGGTGCTGGCGATGGAGGGCAGTCGTCTGCCGCCGCAAATTTTTCGGGCCACGTTGATCTCCGTGTGGGCGCTGATGAACTCGGCGCTTGTGACCGCGCTGTTTATCGATGGTCGTTACGATATGACTGTGGTGATGCGCATCGCTCAAGCGATCCCGGCATTGGCCCTGGGCGTCTGGGCGGGGCAGCGATTGCACGCGCGCCTGTCGCCGAAGCGCTTTCAGGCCAGCGTCTACGTGATGTTGACCGCTGCCGCGCTGTCGCTGCTCCTGTGACCGCTGACCGGCGCCCCTGGGTGCTGTTGGCGCCACAACCCCGCTTCAAGTGAGGCCGCGATCCGCTCTCCGGCCTGTCCATCGCCATAGGGGTTGTGCGCGATCGCCATGGCCCGCCACTTCGCCTCGTCCGTCAGCAGCTCGCTCACGGCTTCCACGATCGCTGCGCGCTCACTTCCGACCAGCATCGCGCAGCCGGCTTCCACGCCCTCCGGCCGCTCCGTCCGCGCGCGCATGACGACCACCGGCACACCAAACGAAGGCGCCTCCTCTTGCACGCCGCCGGAATCGGTCAGCACCAGATGCGCATGGGCTAGCAGCGACACAAACGCGCCGTACCCCACCGGCTCGATGAGGACCACATTGTCGTGTGTACCTAGCGCTGCATGCATCGGCCCCTTGACGTTCGGGTTGAGATGCACCGGATAGACGAAGTTCACGTCGGGAAATCTGTCCGCGAGCGCGCCAATGGCCTGACCGATCTGCGCGATGCCAGCACCGAATGACTCGCGCCGATGACAGGTGATCAGCACCAAGCGCTGGCCGTTTTCAAGAAAACCAGCTGGTAAATCAGGAATAACGGGCGGATTGAGTGAGACAAAGTCTCTAGCTAGTCGCAGGGCATCGACGACCGTGTTGCCCGTTACGGAGATCCTTTGCTCGTCCACTCCTTCAGCCCGTAGGAACCGCGCAGCCTGTTCGGTAGGTGTCCATAGCCACTGGGCGATCAGATCTACCACGCGCCGATTGGCCTCCTCGGGGAAGGGTTCCGTCATGCTGTGCGAACGCAGGCCCGCTTCGACGTGGCCGACCGGAATGTGGCGGTAAAAGGCAGCGAGCCCTGCTGCCATAGCCGTGGTCGTATCGCCCTGCACGATGACCGCGTCGGGTTGCAGGCGCTCGAGCTCGGCATCCACTGCACCGAGACAGCGCGCGGTGAGGTCCGCCAAGGTCTGGTTCGGCCGCATCAGATCGAGGTCGATATCAGGCTCAAACCCGAGCACGGGTAGCATCTGGCGCAGCATTTCGCGGTGCTGGCCGGTGCTGATGACCGTGACCCGAAACCGGTCGCCACGGCGACGGAGCGCGTGGATCACCGGCGCTTGTTTGATGGACTCCGGGCGCGTGCCCAAGACGACGACGATGTGCTGCTTCATGCTCACCCCCCGATGCTGTGGGGCACCTGCAAATATAGCGCTCGTCGCGGTCATTACGAGGGTTCGATTGGTCTTGCAGTCTGTAATTCGAGGTCTTTATTGAAGGGCGAAGGCGGAGCGTTGCCGTGCCCCGCCGGGGAGGTCGCCATGGCACATGGAGACTCGCAGGCCGCCGTAATCCGCAGCCCCAACCCGCCGATCCCTCTCCCGCCACCCAGCCGGCATCCAGCGCTGGGTCACATCGCGCTGGGTCACATCGCGCTCGTCATGGTCCTCGCTGCGGTCCTTACCGTAGGTGTGGTGCCAGTGGTGCAGGCGGCCCCGAACCCGGCTGTCGCATCGCTCAACACCGGATTTGCCAAGCAGCGCGCCGGAGACGGTCCAGCGGCCAAAGTGGCGTTCGAACGCGCCCTGAAAGATCCCGCCACAGCCCAGCGCGCTCACATGGCCCTCGGTTACCTCAACCTTCGCCAGGGTGACGCTGCCGCGGCGAGGCAGCACTTCGTCGCAGCCAAGCTCGGGGACGACGCGGCATTGGCTGGCCAGGCGCGTGCAGCGCTGCGCACCATGCCGCGTCACCTGTGGGCCGACCTCTACTTTGAGGGCTATGGCTGGCACCGGTTGACGGACCCATCGACCACAAACCTCGTTCCCCTGCTTCGCGGCCGGCTGTTCTATCGGCCCTCGCTCGATCACGACGTCCACCTGTACGGGTTCGCGCAAGTCTCCCGGGACACGCACTCCCGGGCGAGCGGACCCAATGGCTACCCACTCATCTACGCAGATAACACCGCCTTGGTTGGCGCAGGAGCCCTGTGGCGACTTTGGGACGGTAAAATCGGGCTTTTCGCGCGAACTGGGCCAGCGATGAGCCTGCTGAAGAGCGGCGCACCTACTTGGGCGTGGGATGGTCGCGCTGGGGTGTTTAGCGGCGCCCAATCCGACCTGTGCACAGCGCGCTCGACGGGCTTGTGCTTGCAGGGATACGGCGAGGCTGTCTGGGTCAATCGCTTCGATGTCTTTGACGACCCCGAGTGGCGCAATGGCTTCGACAACAACGTCGTCGTCATGGCGAGGCTGCGCGCGGACTACGGTGTCCTGATGACCGGCCCCGTGCGCTGGTCCCCCTACGTGGAAGCGCGCGGTCTCGTCGACCGCAACGGCAACTATTACAACAACCTCATCGACGCTGGTGTTGGCCACAGATGGCGGCTGTTGGGGCGGGTGCCCTTGGACCTGCTCATCGGTGTGCACGCCGGGACCTACACGGGTCGCACCAAGGACCAAACGGAGACGCTCCCCGACCCCTACATCGAGCTGCGGACGCAGTTCGGTACGTACCTTCAATTTTAGGAGGGCGCCATGAGTCATCAACTCGACACCATCATCTTCGTGGTGGCTTGGATCGCGGCAGCCATCATCCTGTTCAACAGCTTCGATGACCTCTTCATCGACATCGTCTACTTCATGCGCGGTCTCGGGCGGAGTCGGCATCGCGACCTGACCGTTCAATCCCTGCGTGACCTCACCCAGCAGCGGGCGGCGATCATGGTGCCGGCTTGGCAGGAAGCACCGGTCATCGCGAGCATGCTGGAAAACACCATCACCACCCTCGATTACGACGCGGCGAACTACGACATCTTCGTCGGGACCTACGCCAATGATCCGGAGACCCAAGCGCAGGTCGACGCTCTCGCCGACCGCATCGCTCAGGTTCATAAGGTGGTGGTGCCCCACGACGGGCCGACTTCGAAAGCGGACTGCCTCAACTGGATCTACCAGGGCATCGTGCAGACCGAGCAGGCCCGGGGTGTGCGCTTTGATTTTCTGGTGATGCACGACGCCGAAGATGTGGTTCATCCGCTGGCGCTGCGGCTGTACAACGCCCTGATCCCGCAGCATGACTTCGTGCAGACCCCGGTGCTGCCGCTCGAGGTGCCCCACACGGCGTGGGTGGGCGGCACGTACATGGATGAGTTCGTCGAGCAACACCTGAAAGATCTGCTGGTTCGCGGCTCCATTGGCGGTCTGGTGCCGTCGGCTGGTGTGGGTAGCGCATTTGCACGGGACGCCTTCGAAGCTATCGCGCTGGCAGATCGCCAGCAGGCCTTTGATCCGGCCTCTTTGACGGAGGATTACGATATCGGCCTGAAATTCCGGCTCGCAGGGCGCGATACCTACTTTGCAGCCCACGCCATCGCCCGGGACGACGTCGGCGCTGACCATGGTGAGCTGGCTGACGGCGACGGCGCCGGTGAAGCCGCAGAGCGAGGCGACGGACCGCGGCACGAGTTCATCGCCACACGCGAGTACTTCCCCATCAAGTTCTGGAATGCGGTGCGACAGCGCAGTCGTTGGATCTTGGGTATCACCCTGCAGGAGTGGGCCAAGATGGGCTGGAAGGGCGACCGCGCGGTCATCTACACCTTGTTCCGCGATCGCAAGGCGCTCTTGATTCACGTGGGCGTGTTCCTGGGCTACGTCGCCTTCGCGTACGCCCTGGTACGCATGGCCATCGCTTGGTGGACCGGGGCGGCTTGGTCGATTGCGCAGATCATCCCGCCGACGTCGCTGCTGTGGTGGGTGGTGTGGATCAACCTCGGATTCCTGACCTGGCGCGCTGTGATGAAGTTTAAGGTGGTGCGACGGATTTACGGTGCCAAGCACGCTCTGCTCAGTTTTCCGAGGTTCGTCGTTGGCAACGTCATCAACTTCTTCGCCGCCGTGCTGGCGGTTCGCCAATTCGTCGCATCGAAGATTACCGGCGAGCCCCTGCGGTGGATCAAGACCGATCACGACTATCCTAGCGCCGCCGCTTTGGCCGTGTTCCGCCGCAAGCTGGGTCGCCTGCTAGTGGACCGTGAGGGGTTGAGTCGGGCGCACATCCAAGCCGCGCTGGCCGTGCAGAGAAACAGCGGTGTGCGGCTCGGTGATGTGCTGCTGGCCGAGGGCGAGCTCTCCGAGCGGCAGCTGGCGCGGACATTGGGCGCGCAGCATGCGATGGATGTGCTGCAGCTCGCTGACCACACGCTCGTCGATACGCTGGTATCTCGCGTGCCAGAAGCGCTCGCGGCCAAAATGGGGGTGTTGCCGGTCTCCGTGGACGCTGATGGCGCCGTGCGGGTGGCTACGAGTCGGCCGTTGTCAGAGGCAGAACGACGTGAACTCGAGACCCTGCTCGCTGCGCCAGTTCGGACCAGCATCGCCGCCGCCGACACCATCGCAGAGCGCAGAGAGCGGATGTGGCGCCAGATGCGGTTGGGGGATACCGCAGTTCCCCACGCTCGCCTGGGCGCTAGGCTGGTCGCCACCGGCGTGCTGACGTCCGAAGAGCTCGACGAAGCGCTTGCGCGGCAGCGGGCCACTGAGCAGCACCTAGGTGAATTACTGGTGGCTGAGGGGCGCATCAGCCCAGAAGAGTTGACCCGCGTGGCGTCCGGGCAATTGCACGATGGATTCGTCGCCGTCACTCCGGCAGATGTGGACGAAACGGCGCTAGAAAGCCTTGGATACGGGGTTTGCGCGCTCAACACGCTGGTCCCGATGCGGCGCGATCAGCAGCTTGAGATCGCCTCGGCTCACCCGGTTCACCGGGATGTGCGGCGTCGCCTTCGTGACCGGTTGGGCGTGCAGGTACCGTTCCGCTTGGCGCCTGAGTTGGATGTGCGGCTAGCGCTCGCGGTGGTCAGCAGAAAGGTCTGGCCGACCCATCGCCTGGTCGGTAGTCCGACGATGGATGGTGCTGAGCTCGCCCTGCTTCACAGCGAGCTGAACTGGAGCTCGGACCGTTGCAACGCCCTGGCCGCCACAAGTCGCGTACGCAATCTGGCCCCGCTGGATTGTCTGCTCACTGAGGGGCGGGTCACGGCAACAGAGGTCGCTAGGCTTCGCGCCTTGTCCCTCGGGTTGGACCCCGACACAGCGGTGGTCGGTGGTACCGACCTGCCGACAGAGGCCACCGACTGGCTGCCGCCGCGCATGGCCCACGAAGACGTGCAGCTCATCAGCGCTGAGGTAGGAGCGTTGGTGGTGACCTCGCCGAGGCCGACGCCAGCGCTGGCACGCCGCGTGGCGCGTATGTTCCCCGACCGCGCCATTCGCTGGTGCGTGACGCCCATGGCGCCGGACACATCCGCTGCGCCGCGCTTGTCGGGAAGGAGGGCATCATGACCATCGTCAATCCACAGGCACCGTCTACCAACAACCCGGCCGATGTTCCGGTTGTGAACGCGACGTCACCCCAAGGCGTGTCGCCTGGCCCAGCCCAAAAGGCGCTTTCGGTTCTGATTATCGGCCAGGAGCGCGTATTCGAGCGAATCCTAGCGGCTTGGCTCGAGGAGGCTGGCTGGCGCGTTCACGTGGCCCAGAGCTATCGCGCGGCGCTCACCCTGCGTCACGATCCACCAGTCGATGTGATCGTTGGAGATCTGGATGGCGAGGACCTCGATGGGCTCGAGTTTGCGACTCGGCTGGCAGACCGACCGTCGGCGCCGCCGGTGGTGTTGACGACCCACGCGCCAAGCGTCGCTCACTGGCGCCCAGCAGACCTCCGTCAAGTGGGCGTGTCCCGCATCATCCTGCGGCCGTGTCACCTCTCTGATGCAGGCGCGACCCTGTCGGCCGTCGCGCAGGAGGGCAGCTAGGACACCCAGCCAACCTTCCCAGGTGGCCGGTCCATCCCGCGATCCCCGTGGCGTGGTGCCGCGGTTTGGCTTTGCCTGCTGATGCTGTCCGGCGCCGGGTGCGCCAGTGAGGTCGTCGCGCCACCGGCCACCGACGCAGGTCCTGGCGCACACTGGCGAGCAGACGCCGCCTGTGACGGGTGGTGTCTCCCGCCGCTCGAACAGGCCTGCGACCGGGTCATCAGCTGCACGGTCGCGCGCTGTGACGACTGGGGATGGCGGGCAGCCGGGGCCCGCCACGTCGATTGCGCGGGGCAGCTCACATCCAAGCCCGATCTGCAGCAGGCCGTCCTTCTCGCCGCCGATTGTACCGCGGTTCACAGCATCGTGACGGGCGCAACGCTTCCCATCGTGACCACCTGCGGCCTGCCGAGCTGTGCCCGTGCCTGTGCGCGGGTGGCGGGCTGCATCATCTCCGGCTGTCGGGGCTTCGCATCGTCCATGAGACAAACCCTCGTCAGCAACTGCGAAGCGAGCTGCAGTGCACAGGGTGCTGCCTGGGTCTTCGAGACCTCTTGCGCGGAACAGCTCGCGCAAATGGCCGAGTCCGATTCCAGCTTTTTGCCCAGATGCAGGGGGCCGTCACCATGAACAGCGCTGCAAAAAAACCGCTGTCCTTTGGCCATCACCGTGTGGGGATTTGTCTGCTGCTGATGCTCGCGATGGGCGCCACGGCCGCCTGCACATCGGAGCCATCTCCGCCCCCTCAAGCAGCGCCGCCGCGTAGCCTGGGGCCTGTGGATGAAACGTGCGCGCAGCTCGGGGCAGCAGATCCCGTCGACGGGTCGGGCGCTGTACGGCGGTGTCTCTTTGATGACCACGCGGCACCGCGCCACTTTCAAATCGACGTCGACCCTGGGCACCTGTCCTGGTTGCAGAAACACGCTCGACAGGAAGCCTATGTACCCGCTCAGTTGACGTTTGGTGGTCGGAAAGTTGCCGCTGAGGTTCGATTCAAAGGCGGCGACAGCACCCTGCATGGATGCTTCGATGACAGTGGCGCGCTGGTGTGCCCGCGGCTGTCGATCAAGGTGCGCGTAGCGGGCGGTGGCCGCTTTATGGGGCTGCGCCGCTTCATCTTCAACAGCAGCGTGCGTGATCCGACCTACCTGCGAGAGCGGCTGTCGTATCGCCTCTTTCGTGATGCGCAGGTGCTGGCGCCGCGGGCCGTCCATGCCTGGGTGCGGCTCGGTCAGCGTCCCCCGGCTCTGTATCTGCTGGTGGAGGACATCGATGCCCCCTTTCTCAACGCCCGCTTTTCCTTCGCGACCGGCAACCTCAGCAAGCACGTTTGGTTTTCGGACTCCAAGCCCGACCACTGGCACAGTCACCAGATCACAGGGCCTGCCAGCTCTGCCGCTCGGCCCGTGGCGTTTGCGACCCTCCTCGATCAGCTGAAAAGCCTTGAGTTTACCGAGTTTTCCAAGGATTTTGTGAAAAAGTCGCTCGGCTGGGTGGATCTTGATGTGCTCGCCCGGTGGTTGGCCGTGGACGTCTTCATCGGCAATTGGGACGGCCCACGTGGTCGCTACTGTGGCGAGCAGACGGGGCCGGATGCGGCCTGCAAAGCGCACAACTTCTACGTCTACGATGACCCGGGCTCCAAGCTGCTGGTCCTGATTCCCTGGGACCTGGACCTGACCTGGCCCCGCGTCGACACCGACATGGGCCGTGACTGGTGGCTGGACGACGCCTGCGAGGTCTACTCATTCGGCGGTCACACACCCATGCAGCGGGTGCAGTGCGATCCCATGTGGCTCGGGCTGACCCGGGTCCGGTGGCAGGCCTACACCGGCGCGCTGTCGACGATGCTGGCGACCGATTCCGTACTTGACCCCCATCGTATCCACCGGCTGATCGACCGCTACCGCGCGATGGTCGCGCCGCTGCTGCTGCAAGATCCAACGGCGCCAAGTGTGAGCGAGTGGCAGGCTGAGGTCGCGCGACTTCGGGCCCTGGTGACAGCTCAGGCGGGTCAGGCTTGGTCCGTCGCACATTGGAAACCGCCGCAGTGAAACGATCAGCATTAAAAGCCGATGACATCGAATGATTGGCCTTGAAAACCA
>JAGSHB010000288.1 GCA_023954815.1 Myxococcales bacterium
CGGAAGCGGCAGTGGCGGTGGCGGTGGCGGAAGCTACGGCGGCGGCGGTGGCGGCAACTATGGCGGCGGCGGCGGCGGCGGCGGCGGCGGCGGCGGTGCGGCACCCGGAATGAACGACGGCCCCACGCCCGACAGCGCCATGGATGACGACATTCCATTTTAGCCAGCAGGGCAGACGATCGCAGGGCAGGCGATCGATCGCTGGCTCCACGGGAGCAGCCGGGGCGTTGTATGGCGCCGGCGGCGAGCGTCGCACCAAGCGTTCGCGCTGACCGATCTCGCGTCAGGCGCACCAATCAGCGAGGACCGGAGGGCCGGCTCAACCCGCAGGAGTGAGCATGGGCAGTCGACTCGGAGCCTTCGTGGTACAGCACAGCTATCGCGTCAAAGAGGGATGTCAGGAAGACACCCTGGCCTTGTTGGCTCAGGTCGAGCAGTGGGCTTTGGACCTGGGCGTGGCGAACTTTGAGGTGTGGCGCGATATCGACGACGCAAGCCACATCACCGAAGTCCACAGCTTCGACTCCTGGTCCCATTTTGTGCGGGTCTCCAAGAAAGAGTTGCCGCGCACTATGCAAACTGTCTATGCGGACCTAGATCGGTACATCGTCGGCGGGCTGGAGGCCATCCAGACCCACTCGTGGGAGCCGACGTCCCTCAGCTAAGGTGGCTATGGGCTGAGGTGGCTGTGGGCTGAGGTGGCTGCGGGCTGAGGTGGCTGCGGGCTGAAGTGACCGCGAGCCAAGGTGACCGCGAGGCAGTGCGACTACGCGGTAGTGAGCCCGGGTCAGATCTTGGCGCTCACGTGCTGACGGCCCGCAGACGACGCCTCCAAAGCGCGGGAGCCTTCCATCGACCGCATCGTTCGCCAATCTATCGATACCATCAGACGCGATGTCCGCGACTTTGGCCTCTGGGCCGAGGACGCGCACTTGCTTGTCGCCTGCAGCGGAGGGCTCGACTCGATGGTCCTGTGGGCATTGCTAGATGCCTTGGGCCCCTCCCTCGGCCATCGCCTCACGGTCGCTCACCTCGACCACGGACTGCAGCCAGATCACGCCGCTCAGGCCGTCATTGCGGCCCGTGCACATGAAACCGGCTGCAATCTGGTGACCCGATCGTTGCGTCTATCGCCGGGTCCGGCCCTTCAAGCGCGCGCGCGCACAGCTCGGTATGCGGCACTTGCTGAGCTGGCAGGCACAAGTGGCGCCGATGCCATCGCGACCGCTCATCATGCCGATGATCAGGCAGAAACCGTGCTCATGCGGGCGAGTCGGGGAGCTGGTGTTGGCGCTCTAGCTGGCATTCGTAGGCGGACCACAGCCGGTGTGGTGAGGCCGCTGCTGAGTCTTGATCGGGCCACCCTCAGGGCGGTTGCAGCAAGCCTTGAGGTCCAGTGGTGGGAAGATCCCAGCAACGCGCGACCGGACTACCAGCGCAATCGCATGCGGCACGAAGTATTGCCGGCGCTGTCAGCGGTCGCCCCTGGCGCTGCTCGCGGCCTCACTCGAACAGCGGACAACGCCGCCGGGCACACGGAAGCGATGGCTTTTTGGGTCGCGTCGGCCGTGGCCAAACACGCTGTGCACGAAGGAACACAGCTCCGCATTCCCATGGAATTAGTCCCCAGATCACTGCCCGCACTCGCGCCGCTTGTCCATTGGGCCACAGACCAACTCGGCGTACCCGCGCTCTCACAAGCCGCCGTTCGCCAGGTGTGCAATGCGCTAAGAACCGGACAGCAATGCAACGTCCATGGACTTGCGGTCACCCCTGCTGGCGACGCCCTCAACTTCGAGGCATGCGCGCCGAAATAGCCAGTCGTTAGGTTCCGCGCCAGATCGTTGCGAGCGACCTGCAGATGGAACGTAACGCAAGCGTGCGGTGGATCCTCCTTGCCAGTGAGCACTAAATGCGGGCCTGGAACATTGCGCCCCCCCTAGGTGCGGACTAACCTCAATGACACGCGGGCGCAAGCCCGGTCGGGATCGGCACCACCCACCGACAGCCGACCGCTCAGGAGACGGACTTGAAGCACTACAAAAGCATGCTGGTCTGGGTCGTTGTGATCCTAGGCTTCGTATTCTTCTACAATAGTTTGAAGACGCGAACCGCCGGCAAGGAGCTGTCGTTTACGCAGTTCGTCCACCGCGCCACCAAGGCCGATGACGAGATGATGCGGGTCGACAGGATCACAGTTCGTGGCGAGGCGATCGAGGGTCAGTTCCAAAATGGCGAGCGATTCACGACCACGGGTAGCCTGAAAGATCTGCAAAAGGACCTGATCAACGCCGGCGTGGAGATCACCTACGAGCGCGAAGATGCCAACGCCCTGTGGATTTCGATCCTGGGTACATGGCTGCCGATGGTGCTGCTCTTTGTGCTGTTCTTCTTCTTCATGCGACAGCTGCAGTCGGGCGGCGGGCGAGCGATGAGCTTCGGAAAGTCCCGGGCCAAGCTCCTCAATGAGTCGACCAACAAGGTCACATTCGACGACGTCGCTGGCATCGAGGAGAGCAAGCGCGAGCTGGAAGAGATCATCCACTTTCTGCGCGATCCCAAGAAATTCACCCGTCTCGGCGGCCGCATTCCCAAGGGTGTGCTGCTGATGGGCAGCCCAGGTACCGGCAAGACACTGCTCGCGAGAGCGGTCGCCGGTGAGGCTGGCGTGCCTTTTTACTCCATCTCCGGATCGGACTTCGTTGAGATGTTCGTCGGCGTTGGCGCGAGCCGTGTGCGTGACCTATTTGAGCAGGGCAAGAAGAACGCGCCGTGCATCATCTTTATCGACGAGATCGACGCTGTCGGGCGCCACCGCGGTGCCGGTATGGGCGGCGGTCACGACGAGCGCGAGCAGACGCTCAACCAGCTGCTCGTCGAGATGGACGGTTTTGAGTCAAACGCTGGCGTCATCATCATGGCGGCGACCAACCGGCCCGACGTACTCGACCCCGCGCTGCTGCGTCCCGGTCGCTTCGATCGCCGCGTCGTGGTGCCGCCGCCGGATGCCAATGGCCGTGAGGCGATCTTGGGTGTTCATACGCGCAAAGTACCGCTGGCCGCCGACGTCGACTTGAAGGTGATCGCCAAGGGAACGCCCGGCTTTTCGGGCGCTGATCTCGAAAACCTCGTGAATGAATCGGCCCTCATCGCAGCTCGTCTGGACAAAGACCGGGTGTGGATGGAGGACTTGGACGAAGCCAAAGACAAGGTCCTGATGGGTGCCGAGCGTCGGACGCTGGCGATGGACAAAGACGAGCTCAATACGACGGCGGTCCACGAGGCTGGTCACGCGTTGGTCGCGCTGCATCTCAAGCATAGCGACCCACTGCACAAGGTCACCATCGTTCCCCGTGGCCGCGCGCTGGGTGTCACGCAGCAGTTGCCAGAACGGGATCGCTACTCGCACTCGCTCAAATACCTCAACGACCGGATCAGCATCATGATGGGCGGTCGCATCGCCGAAGACGTGGTGCTGGGGGACGTGACGACCGGCGCATCCAACGACATCGAGGTCGCCACCCAGATGGCGCGCCGGATGGTGTGTGAGTGGGGGATGAGTAACCTCGGCCCGATCAACTTCGGCGCCAAACAAGGTGAGGTCTTCCTCGGTCGGGACTACAACTCAGGTGGCGCGACGGACATGTCTCAGTCGACCGCCGTGAAGGTGGACGAAGAAGTCCGGCGTATTATCGAGTCGAATTACGACCGCGCTGAGAGTGTGTTGACCACCTATCGGGATGAACTGGACCTGCTGACCGAGGCGTTGCTCGAGCATGAGACCCTTGACCGCGAAGAAGTGGATTGGGTCATCGGCGGTAAAGATCTGACCGAACTCCACGATCGTCGTCGCGCCCAAAAGGAGCACCGCGCCGCTCAGGAGCCGCCCGCACCCAGAGCAACGCCCGACGCGCCGTCCGATGACGTCAATCCCATGATCGACGGACTGCCAGGCCTGCCCGAACCGTTGCCGCAATCTTAAGGTGCGTCTCGGCCCTCGCAGCCTGAAGTCGCACGGCACGCTGCTCGTCGGCATCGTCAACACGACCGACGATAGCTTCTCGGCAGATGGCACTGGCGATGATGCCGCCCGGGCGATCGCGCAAGGCCAAGCGATGGTGGCCGCTGGCGCTGATATGCTCGACATCGGCGGTGAATCGACCCGTCCGGGCGCACGCACAATTCCAGCCGATCAAGAAGCGCGTCGTGTCGTTCCCGTCATTGAGGCGCTCACTCGGCTCTGTGACGTACCGCTGAGCGTCGACACTCAAAAAGCATCCGTGGCTGATCAGGCTTTGGCGGCGGGTGCGGTCATGATCAATGATGTCAGTGGATTCGGCGACCCAGACATGGCTCGGGTAGCACGCAAGTACGGCGCCGCTTGGGTCCTGATGCACATGCCCCACGCGACCGGTGAGATGGGCTGGTCTCAGGCCGCTGGGCCTATGAGCAAGGAGACCCGCGCCGGATGCGCGCAGGTCGTCTCAGC
>JAGSHB010000136.1 GCA_023954815.1 Myxococcales bacterium
TGCGCGTGGCGATCTTGGTGGTCGGCGGGGCCGGGATCTACGCGCTGCCGTTTTTCACCGACGAGGAACGCGCTCGCATTCGTAAGGCCCTCGCCGGTTTGCTTGCGAAGGTCGGACTCAAGAAGCGCTGATGCGTATCGGCCAGATCAGCGGCGGGTTAGCCAATTGCGCAGCGCCCAAAGCGACCGCCGCACCCGCATCGCCAACCGTTGTGGCCATTGCGAGGTTTGCCAGCCCAACAGCGTGCGCAGCTCGTCGGGTTGCCGCACGAATTCCGCGCCCAGCTCATCGCGCCCCAGGTCCTGTTCGCAGCGCCCGCCAAACGCTTCGTAGCAGAGCGTCGGGAAGGCCTCTCGCTGCCACTTGTCGAAGATGAGGCCGTCCGGGTCCGTTGTGCCGTCGAGGCCCATGGCTGGGCCATAGAGGAAGAACGGGCGTCCCACGGAGAGCGCGTAGAACGCTGCCGTGCACACACGGTTGGCCGTGACGAACGCGTGCTCCAAGAGCAGTCTCCGCTGGCCATGGAGGAACTTTGGGTTGCCGTCCCGCCGCCCAGCGGTGACGACGCGCCAGCCACGGTCTTCGAAAATCGCCCGCAGGTCAGGGTCCTCGTATTCGATCCAGTACAGGCAGACCGTGATGGGGCCGTAGCCCTCCGCCTCCAGCTCCGCGATGGCGTCGCCGTAGTTGGCGAAGTCACCCGCGACCTTCTCTTTCTCCCAGCCATGAAACGGAAAGACCAGGAGGCTGCGTGGTGCCGCTGGCCCAGGATCTTCGCGGGGCGGCAGGTACAGAAACGGTGCGCCGAGCGCGACCGCGTGGTCTGCCCCCGCCTCTTGACACTTGTCGAGGTTGCGCTGCGACCAAACGTACGGGGTCCATGGCTCTTTCAAGTGGGCGTCGACCAACCCTCCTGTCGGGGTCCAGCCATGCTGCATCCGCCCGTTGATGGGGAGTTGTTGCGCGACGGAGCACCAGTCGCGCAGGAGTCCGGCGTGACCGTAGAATTGATTGCTGTCGAACATGCTACCTCGGTCAATTGCGCCGGGTAGTGCGTTCGCACGCTCGGCCGTGCGGTGTCAAGGTGGGGCTGTGGCGCCGTCTCGCTGCACTCGGAGCGAATCTCCACTGATGCTGGCCGCTCGCGGCAGGAGACGTCATCGGTGAGGTGTGGCCAGGCTACTTTCCCACGCCGACGAGGCTCACCGTACGCGTCGATGTCGCCTTCAGTCGTTTCATCTGCCGCGCGACGGCGTCTTTCAGCGCTGCCTGCAAATCTCTGATTCGACGTTCGAGTGTGTTGCGACGGTCATCGAAGCGTTTCTTGATCGCCAGCCGTTTGGCTTTGTAGTCCCGAACGCGCTGTTGCCACGCTAATTTCGCCTGTGCCAAGGCCTGCTTTGCATCGGCGTGGGCCTTGCTGTGGCGCGCCTTGGCGTCATCGATGTCCTTGGTCATCTGCTTGTCGCGGCTCTGCCACTGTTTGCGGACATCGGCGAGGCGCTTGCTGAGCTTGTCCAGGCGGCCCTGGTGACGCGCAACGAGCTTGTCCTTGCGGGAGGCGACGCGGTCAAATCTCTTGCGCCAGCGCTCGTTCTCCCGCTCGACGCGACCTCGCATGTTGTTGCAACGCCGTACCGCTGCGTCGATCTTGCTCTTCCAGTTTGCCTTCTCCGCCTGGAGCATCTTCGGGGTAGCCCGCATCGTCCCCTTGCCCACCCGGCGAACGTGCGCCCAGAATTCCTCGTTTGCTTCTCGACGGATGCGAGTCGGCGGGCGCTTGCAGGCGGCGCAAAATAGCCCGCGCCGCAGCTCGTCGAGGGCCTTCTTCTGCTCGGCCATGAGCGCTGGCACCAAGTTGCACGCTTTGTTGACCTCTCCGCGGACTTTGCTGACCGCGGCTTTACCGTTCTTGGTCACTTCCGCCAATACGCGGTGATACCCGGTGAGGTCAGGTCCGGAGGTCTGCATCTTGCGAAGGCGGTCGCTCATGCGACGATCTCGCGTTCGCACCTTCTTGAGCCACTCGGTCCGTCGCGTGACGTACTTCTCCACTCCCGGCTGGTTGAAGCGCAGGAACCGCTCGCGTTCGTCGAGCGTTCGTTGTCGGAGCGCAGCTGCCGTCGCCGCCTTCTTGTGGGCCTTGTCGGCTTCGGCGTACTTCGGCCCCTCGGACACGTGCTTGTCCAGCTCGGTGCGGGTTCGGTCGATCAGTGGCTTACGACGGCGTTCGACGTCCTTGCGAGCCATCTCCCGGCAGCTGTAGCCGTAGCCCACCGTGATGTCGGTTTGGAATCGGTGGGGACCCGCACGCTGTGGGCGAAACGTGGCACGGCAGCCAGAGCGCCGCCCGGGAAGAATCTCACCCATATTTGAGAGGCCGTAGCAGACAGTCGCCACACCGCGGTGGCCGGATGTATGGTGCCGAAACGTGATACCACACGGCATGTTGTTGGTGATGCCGTACGTCACTGCAGACGAGGACCGCGTGGACACGGAGCCAAAGTCAGCGGACTGGGGGCTGATGTGAAAACGCAGCGGGCCGACCTGCTGCGCTTGCACCGCGTTGGCGGCGAGCGCGACGCCCACCACGACGCCCACAACGACCGCCAATCGTGTCCCCTGTTCGACGTGGTCCTTCATCTCAGCGCCTCTTTTGCACGAGCGTTTCGCTCAGCGATTTGGCCCGCTCGCGTGCACGACTTCTGCGAGATCTTGGCGACACAAGCTTGGGAGCATTGCGCGATTCGCGTCGCGCTCAATCCTTCTCGATCCATGCACTTGTTGTAGACGGAGTGGCAGTTAACTCCTGTTCCTGCGGCGAGGAGCTCACAATCTTCCCGCTCCCACGTACAGAACATGGCGTCGCCTGCATCGCGGCAGTCATCCTGGCATCTACGCAGAAATTCCGACGTGAACCGTGACTGGCATGCGACCGTCTGGCGCTTCTTGTGACGGGCGATGCGCTGCGCGCGTGCAGCGACGCAACGCTGAACAAAGCGCCCGATAGTCCCGCCCGGTATGGGAAGATGCTGGCCCTTCTTGGGGTCGACAACGAGACGGTGTTTGAGGCCGCGGACCCGTAAAATCGCCCGAACGCCCTGGCCGACTGAGCGCCCCACCTCAATGCCCTTCGACGCCAACCGGTAGCGACGGTTTCGGCGGTCGCGGCGTCCGAGCACCTGCCCGAGTTCATGGCGACTGCGCCGACTCTGTCGCATGCGCATCTTCGCCACCAACCCAAATGCGCGGGCCCGACATTCAGACGACCATTTCCGCAGGGCGTCGCGCTTGGCCGCGCCAATCACAACCGCGCCGCGTCGCGCCGACCAACGTACGGATGTTCGCTGCCCCTCGGCAGTTGCGGTCACCGTAAAGGGGCTCGCGATGCGCACCGGTCGACCACAGGGGCGCAGGGCGCGGTGCCAGCGACCGCCACGCACTGTTCGACTCCGCTGAGACCGCCGCTGCGCCGGCAACATCGCCCGGATCAGCATCGCCAATGCGGGCACACCCAACATGGCGAGTCCAATGGCGGTTGCTGGCGAGTCCTCGTCGTCGCTGGTCAATCCGGCCGCGAGGATGCCGCCGCCTAAGGTGAAGCTGAGCGTGCCAAGGGTGATTGCTGCGCCCTTTAGACGTTTCTTCCCCGCGTAGCCCTTGTCGACTAGCCGGACGTTTCCGGGAGTGAACTTACGGCACTTCTGACCCTTGATGGCCACAAAGGCGGGGCCGTGGGGCTGTGGGCGCAGGGCGACGTGCCGGGTGCTGCCCCACGCAACAGCGCGTGCTTGGCCTGTGGCCTTAAAGACACCGTGGGAAGGCTGAAATTGGGTGCGATGGTAGCAGCCAGTCATCGTCATCGCGATCGACGCGCAGAACAGCGCGCCGCCGAGCAGTTGGCGGCCAGTTCGTCGTGGAAAGGGGCACTTTCTTGAGAGCATATCGCCTGCTTGAACAACGGGGGGATAGACAAGGAGGGGGCATGGGTGTGTCGGCCGAAACCGGACGCTGGGCGGCTGTCGACCGGCCCAGCGTGTTCCGCTACGGCGCAGGTAGTTTCGTGTTGAGCGCTGTGCGTACCTCCTTGTCGAATTGTGTCAGATTCACCGTGCCTTTGCCGACGTGTTTGAAGATGAACCTGCCATCGGGCGCGAAGATGAAGCAGTCATTCTTCTTGCCTTTGAGCCCGTTGTTGGGATCGACGAAGGAGTGCCAGCCGTAGGTAGCTGTGCCCTGAAACACTGGGTAGCCCAGTGCGGCGCCAACTGGCTGACACTTTGGCTTGTAGGCGCAGGTCACCATCTTGTTTTGGTTGGACGAACTGGCGGCGCTCTTGTCATTGACCACAACCATCACGAAGTCCGTGCGGCCTTGCTTTTCGAGGTCACGGCGAATCGCGTCGAGGTAGTCAGCTTGGGCGTTGCAGGAGGCGCACCAGCCCGCGCCCATGAGCACGGCGATGTATTTACCCTGAAACTTCTCCAGTCCGTACGTCTGACCGAATAACGGGCTGCCTGGGCTGATGTCGAGTAGCTTGATGACGGGCAGCTTGGCTACCTGGACCGGGCCTGCGTCGACCGGGGCTGTCGTGTCTGCGCTAGGCGTCGTGTCTGGGTTTGCGTCTGGGTTGGGTGTTGTGTCCACGCTGGCTATCGTGTCTGCGACACCGGCGTCGACTGTTGCCCCGGTGTCGACTGTCGGGCCGGCGTCGACTGTTGGGCCGGCGTCCGCCGAAGTGCCAACATCCAAGCCGGCATCCGCGCTCGTTGTCGGTAGCTGTTGGCACAGCGTCTTGTTGGCCGCGGCGACCGAGCAATATTGCCCTTGAGCGCAGGTGCCGATAGTCGTGTATTCCCCGGCCTTACAGACGAGCCTAGCGATGGCTCCGGCCGCAAACCCGCATTGCTCGACCCCATCTGCGACGAAGCACGGAGTCCCAGCCTGCGCCATGGGCATTCCACCGCCGCCACCGCCAGAGGAGCCACACGCCGAAAGCGCAACAAAAATCACCACAGCAATCGCCAGGTGTGGACGTCGAATCTCAGCGCGAAGTCGCATCTTAATCATGAGTTCTCTCCGATATAGGGCACGATCGCCCCGTCGCTCTGTCTCGTCAACCTCCCTCTTCATTGCGGTGAGTGCGCAGCCAGCGAGTTCGGATGAGTCGACACCTGGAGTTGCTGTATTCTTGTTTTTGTCCGGGTAAAATGACTGTTTGGCTCCGCGTTCGTCGCAAGGCTCCTTCGGCGCCGCTCACATCGTCTGGAGCCGGCCCATGCACCGCACGCACGTCGCGGAGTGGCCATCGGACGTCGTCAGCTACCTGTGGCGTCAACTAGAACGGAGGGAGTCGGCGCGTAGGCCCCTACATCGTCTTCGCGCGCGCCTCGGCCTTTTCCCACATGAGGATGAACGCCTCAGCCGACCGGAACAGCGGCTCCAAGGCTTTGTCGGTCATGCCGTCGCGTCGCGCGTCTTCGATGAGCTCAGGCAGCAGGCCGATGTGGATCATGCCCTCGGTGTTGAAGTCGACCTTCCGGCTGCCAAGATGCGGCTGTGTGAACGTGATGTTGCCGTCCACGGACGTGAAGGGGTAGGTGATCGGGTTGCTCTGCGGCGTGCCGCACCCCTTGTTGTCGCCAAAGCGTGGCCGCGGGCCGCCGGCGAAACCGTTGAGGTCAAACGACAGCGCTTCAGACGGATAGGCGCCATTGGCGGTCGCCTCGGCCACACGTGCGGCGATTTCCTCACCCATACCGCCTGGCTTTTTCGGATCGCCACAACGCGAAAACCGCGCCCCTACCATCCCGCCGATCTTGTAGATTCGGCCGTTGTTTGTGCTCCCGTGAGTCTTGGTGGCGGGGTACTTGTTCTTCTCCAGCATGGCGTAGGCCTCGCCCAAAGCTCGCTGCGGCAGGTGGGCGATGTCGATGAGCATGCCGCGCTTCATGAGCCCGGTTATTAGAGACTTTCCGAGGGGCGTCAGGCCATGTTTCTGGCAGTAGTTTCCTTTCAAGGCTGGCTTTTGGATGTCGGGCACGAAGGGCAGCAGGGTGCCGAGAACATCCTTCGTGTAGTCACTGAAGTCATGCTTGGCAGGCGCGTCGTAGACGTCCCGCGGCTTGTTCATGCCGCCGAAGGTGACGTCGCCGCTGTCAAACGCTGCATCTGGCCCAGGGCAATCTTCGACGAAGTTGGAGTAGTGCCCGCTGTTGAGAAAGTTACCCAACTCGATCATGCCGTTGGAGCCATCCCCAGGCGAAAAGGCGTTGTCGTATTTGTGCACGGGAAACACCATGCGCACGCCCAGGTCTCGGTAGTGATCCAACTTCGCCTTGACCGTCTCCTCCGTGCATTTCTTGAAGCCTTTGGGTGGTGTCAGGAAGCAGTCAAACACGTTGGAGATCTCAATGCCGAGAACGACCGCCATCTTGCCCTGGTTGATGACCTCTCGCGCTTCCTTGGGGCTCCCGACCACGCGGAACCACCCCTTGCCCGGACCGCCAGCCTGAGCGTCGACGTAGCGTTCGAGCTCTTTAGCCCGTTCGATGGCGCGGTCGACGCTGACCATGTCGTTGCAGGAGTACAGCGACTTCTGCGCCCCGGTCGCAACGGTTAGCTCGCACATGATCGAGTTGCCCGTGGCGTGCTGGACCACCAACCGCAGCCCGGCGAGGTAGGCCCGCTCGATCCACTTGTAGTACATGGTCTGGTGGGTCGATTTTGCCCAGGAATTGGGCCAGTCAGTGAACGTCGGGTAGCCGTCTGTGTGGTGGTTGAAGTCTTTGAACTGGCCGCTGGTGAGCACTGGCAAGATCGCGGTCAAGTCGAAGTCGCCCTTGCCGTCATAGACAAATCCCATCAGATCGCGCTTGCCATCCGGGCCGTGCGAGCGCGTGCAGTCGGGCAAGGCGCGCTCGGCACCCAACCGGTGAAAGGGCGCGCCATGGAAGACGCCGCCGCCGCCAAACCCAGAGTCGGCCATGATGTGCGAGTGGATCTCGGCGATGCCATACACCGCGCCATCGTCCCACTTCTTCGGCTTCACAGCGCCGGTCGCGTCGATGGTGAGCTCTGGAAACTCGGCGCACCCCTCCTGCGCGTGCAACGTGATAATCGCTGCTTTCGACTCATCCTTGGTCAGGCCCGTCAGCGTGAGGAACGACCCGGTGGCGTAGTGGCGCAGCGAAAAGCGCTTCGGATCGCGGGTCGAGGTCTGCAGGTGCCATTCAGCAGGCGATTTGAAGCCGTCTTCGAGGCGGTCGACGGCGGTTTCCAGCTTGGCTGGCCTGGTGAACTGCCACGACTCCCCCTCTGACTTCGCCGCTGCGAAGAAGCGCTTGGTTGTGTCGTAGAAGAGATAGGTCTCCAGGTCCGAGGGGCGCATGTGGAAGCGGATGGCCGTCGCGACATCCTCGCCCGAAAATGCGAACTGGGTCTCCGTCGCTCCGGTGCTCAAGAAGCGCACGGTTTCGTCGCCATCGAACGCCTCTACCGCGTAGCAACCGCCTGCGAAGCTGTGGACACCGTCGTGCGTTGGAGCGGCTTGTCGCGCAAACGTCGAGCCCTCGTCGTCCGTGCCGCAGGAGACGGTGATGATTGCCATAACAAGGGCGAGTGCCGCGACGGTGGGCATGACGCGGATAGGCAGAGGACGCATGGAGACTCCAGGACGAACCGTTGGGACAGGATGGTTCTGCCATCACGGTGGTGGGTTGGCCCGGGCAAATCAAGGGCGGACAGCCAACCCTTCTCAAGTCTGAACTTTGGATTCCACGGTGCATTTTGGCGCACGAACGTTCGCCCCAGCCTTGTCACGCCTGCATTCGCGGACAACACTTCCACCGACTCCACCGTCCTTGAGCGCACTTTAGCGCCTCGTGCGGTAGGGCCACGAGCATGTCACGGCTCAGGAGCGCACCCATGCCGGGAACCATCGGCGCACACATCAAGGCGATGCGACCAAAGCAATGGACGAAGAACGTCTTTGTCTTCGGCGCGCCAGTCTTCGCCCAACGCTTGGGCGACGCGCCATCGATGCTCAACGCCGTGTTGGCTTTTGTCGGATTTGCCTGTGTCTCGAGCAGCATCTACCTGATTAACGACATCTTGGATTACGAGCAGGACAAGCTCCATCCAACCAAGCGCAATCGCCCCATCGCAGCTGGCTTGGTCGGTCGGCGCACAGCCGTTGGCCTCGCTGCGCTGCTCGCCCCGCTTGGGCTGGGCATTGGTTGGTCGCTCAATCTTCCCACGATGACGGTCCTCGCTGTCTACTATGTCACCAATCTGGCCTACTCCGTCCGGCTCAAGCACATCGCCCTAGTGGACGTATTCATCATCGCGTTCGGGTTCTTGCTGCGTGTAGTCGCCGGCGCCATGGCGATTGCCGTGCCCGTCAGCGCTTGGCTGCTCGTGACTAGCTTCTTCCTCGCGTTGTTCATGGCGTTCGGCAAGCGGCGCGGTGAGTTGGCTGCGTTGGGAGAGGGAGCCGTAGCGCATCGCGCAAATTTGGCTGACGTGACCCTCGGCTTTCTCGATCAGTCCATGGCTGCACTCGCTGCGATGACGGTCATGAGCTACGCCCTGTACACGATTGATCCCGCGGTGATGGCGCGCCTGGGCACCGATGGTCTGGTCCTCACCGTGCCGCTGGTGCTCTTCGGGGTGTTCCGCTACCTCAATCAGGTCCACCAAGGCAAAGGCGGCTCCCCCACGACGCTGGTTCTGACCGACAGGGTGGTCCAGCTCACCGGCGTCGTCTGGTTGGGGTTGGTCATCTACTTCGTCTACGCCAACGTGCGCCTCGGACTCATCGCGTCTGCGCTTTGAGAATCATCCCAGAGCACTTTGGGGTCTAATCACTTCATGAAAGCCCCAGCGTTCGAAGGTTCAGCTAGCTGATCATGAGCGCCTTCGCTACTCTTCGCCGCACTTGGGCCTGCCTGGCCTTCAGTGGAGACGCGACATGCGGTTGGTTTTGTGCGGTTTTCTCGCTTTTTCTCTGGCACTCGGCTGCAGCGATGCCGCTGAGTCCGGCAGTGGCGCTAGCGCCGATGGCAAGGCCAACGGGGTCGGCGACGGCGTGGTGTTCGGCGGGGGGGACGGTGTTCAGCCCGGAACCGACGTCTACACTGGCGACGGCTCTGGCCATCCGCCCGGGCCGTGCGATTTTCCATTGGCCCCCGCCCCGGGTGAAGAGGGCGCGCCATGCAACGCCCAGGACGACTGTGACTCTGGATTTTGCGTGGAGGGTGCGGACGGTCGCATCTGCACGCGCAAGTGTGTCGACTGCTGCCCGCACGGTTTCTCATGTCAGGAATGGAAGCAGGGCGACGCTGAGTTCGTGTGCATGCCGCGCCTAGCTGCGCTCTGCCGCCCGTGTATCAACGATAGTGAGTGCGCAGCCATCAACAAAGGCGCGCTGTGCGTGTCCTACGGCGCCGACACGAGCGCTGGCGCCTTCTGTGGCGGAGCGTGCGCGGAGACGAAGGAGTGCCCCGCCGGCTATGTCTGCGAGTCTGCCAAGGGTAGTCAGGGCGCCGGCAAGCAGTGCGTGCGCAAAACGGGGCAGTGTGGCTGCTCCCCGCGCTCCATTACCGACGGTGCCGCGACGACGTGCGCCCTGACCAACAACTTGGGCACCTGCGGCGGGCTGCGCAAATGCACCAGCCCTCAGCTCGGTGCTTGTGATGCGCCAGCGGCGGCCATTGAGCAGTGCAACAACGCCGACGATGACTGCGACGGTGAGACGGACGAGGACATCCAGGGCACAGACTGTAAAGTGACCAATGGATTTGGCACGTGTCCGGGCGTCACCAAATGTTCGGAGGGCAAGGAGTTCTGCCAAGGCCTGACGCCGCAAAAAGAGATCTGCAACGGTCAGGACGACGACTGCGACGGCACCACCGACGAGGGGTTCCCCGACAGCGACAAGGACGGCAAAGCGGATTGTCTCGACGACGACCAGGATGGCGACAACTACCCGGACGCCAAGGACTGTGACCCCAAGGACCCGAAGATCAACCCGGGCGCGACCGAGGTCTGCAACAACAAGGACGATGACTGTGACGGTTTGACTGACGAGCCTGACGCCAAGGGCTGCAAGAAGTGGTACGCCGACGTGGACGCCGACAAATTCGGTGATCCGGCCAAATCCGCCTGCCTCTGCGCGCCCGACGCCATCTACAAAGTGCCCGCTGGCGGCGATTGCAACGATCTCAGCAAGAAGATCTATCCCGGCGCGACTGAGACCTGCAACGGCGCCGACGACAACTGTGACAGCGCCACCGATGAAGGCTTTTCGCTCGGCGGGCAATGCGAAGACGGGCTCGGCAAGTGCAAGTCCTTCGGCAAGGTGATTTGCAGCGCGGATGGCGCATCGACCGCGTGCAGTGCCAAGGCGACTGGCTCCGGTAAGGAGACCTGCGACGGCTTCGACGATGATTGCGACGGCAAGACCGACGAGGATTTCGGCTTGGGCGGCGCGTGCACAGCGGGCAAGGGCGAATGTAAGACCAACGGCACGCTCAAGTGCGCAGTCGGCGGCGCCAGCGCCACGTGCAGCGCGGCGGTACCGCAGGGCAAGACGGAGGTCTGCGACGGCCTCGACAATGACTGCGACGGCAAGACAGACGAAGGCTGCGACGACGATGGCGATGGCTACTGCGACATCAACATGACCTTCGTCAACAACAAGAGCTGCGCCAAGGGCAAGGGCGACTGCAATGACGCGCGCAAGGACGTCTACCCAGGGCACACCGAGCTCTGCGACGGTCGAGATAACGACTGCAACGGTACAAAGGACAACTTCACCAAGGACTGCAGCAACGGTTGCGGCAAAGGCTCGCGCACCTGCACCAGCGGCAACTGGTCGTCTTGCACAGCACCGACCCCCAAGTGCACCAGCGGCGCGTGCTGTGACGGCTGCAACTACCGCGGCAGCACAACGAAGTGCGGCACCAAGCCGACGACCACCACCTACAAGTGCTCCGGCAGCTGCGGCGGCCAGATCAAGCGCTACGAGTCGTGGCAATACTGCACGGGCAGCAGCGCGAGCTGTGGCAGCAGCAACATCAAGCAAGTCTATAAGGGCGTGACCAAAACCTGTTCGGCCGGTCAGCTTTGTTCGCAGTCCGGCAGCTCGGCCACCTGCAAGACCTGCAGCTCCGGGTGCGTGTCGGGTAAGTGCAACTCGCAGCCCAAATACACGGTCTGCATCGACCCGCAGTTCGGCGGCAGCGCAGTCGGCGCGACTTGGAATGGCGTCAGCACCAAGACGCTGAATCTCGACATCGCGTTGAAGTTGCGCACGTTGCTCGATCAAGACACCGCCAATGGCAAAGGGGGAGGCACCTGGAAGGCGGTGCTGACGCGCTCCAAAGACGTGAACCTCTCCATCGCCTCACGCATCGCCACTTGCAACAACGCCAACGCACACCGGGTGATCTCCATCGCGGTGAACGCCTATAGCGTCAAGTCGGCCCGAGGCCTTGAGACCTACTACAACAAGAGCGCCGGCAAGGCGTTCTGCACCACGTTGCACAACGAGATTCGCAACCGTACGGGGTTGTACAACCGCGGCGTGAAGTACAGCGGCGCCTACACCATCATCAAGGGCGTCAAAGCCAGCCACGCCTGCATGCCTGCCCCCGGGTTCATCAGCAACAGCGGCGATGTGGCCAAGCTGAAGACGTCCGCGTTCCGCTGGGACATCGCTCGCGCCATGTTGCATGCCTTGCAGAAGAACTACGGCTACGCGGCGTTCAATCCGTAGCTCCCATGCGGAAACTCAGACGTTGACAGTCCCCATTGGCCAGCCGATGCTCGCATCACTGCTGGAGGGCTACCATGGCGACGGAGAAAGAGTTTCAGACATTTGAAGAGTTCTGGCCGTTTTACCTGGGAGAGCACCGCGATCCATTGTGCCGCAAGCTGCACTTCGTCGGCACGTCACTGGCCCTAGCGAGCCTCGGAGCCGCCGCGGTCACAGGCAACCCACTCTTCGCCCTGGGCGCGCCCATCGCAGGATACGGTTTCGCTTGGTATGGCCACTTCATCGTCGAGCGCAACCGCCCGGCGACGTTCACGTATCCTCTGTGGTCCCTGCGCGGGGACTTTCGCATGTTCAAGCTGACACTGCAGGGCAAGCTCGACGCCGAAGTCACGCGGTTGTACGGCAGCTCGCGCCCTTCTGCAGACGCGCCTCTCCAGGCCAACAGCTAGCTGCTGACCGCCGCCGCCACAAACTCGCGTGCACGGTGAGCGAGGCCGTAAATCGTCTGGCTGGGATTGACCCCGAGACTGGTCGGCAGCACAGAACCATCCACAACGAAGAGATTGTCGACGCCGCGAAAGCGATGCTGACTGTCGACCACGCTGCGCTTGGGATCGCCACCCATGGGGCAGCCGCCCATCTGATGCGCCGTGAAGATCGGATGCTTCAGGGGGCCGTAGGGCCGCGCCGCCAGCGCCTTGAGCCCGCTTTCATCCTGAATTCGCAGGGGGTCGGTGTGCAGGCTCGTCACCCGTAGCGCGCCAGCCGCGAGGTGCATCTTGGCGATGGCCAGGTGCGCCTGCCGGAGGGCATCGATGACCTGCGGCGTGAACGCGTAGTCGAACTTCATCCGTCCGTCGGAGCGCAGCGTGACCGTGCCCCCCTGCTCGTCGGGCAACAGACCGTCGATGGCCAGCGCGAGCACAGCGCCGATATGCGGCAGATTGGCCAGTGTGTTCATCAGCTGCGGGCCGTGGGCCACGGCGGCTTGGGCCATGAGCATCGGCTGCACGGGGGCCGTCTCTAAGAAGAACCCAACCTTGCCAGCCTCCGCCTCAGCAAACTGATGGCTGGAGATGGACTGCGGCGCGCCGTAGAAACCGTTGATCTTGTCCTTGTACTCGGCCAGCAGCGTCACAACGGGGTGGATAAACGTGCGCTTGCCAACCAGCCCGCCGCCGTTGAGGCCTGACTTGAGCAGCAGGGCGGGGGTATTGATAGCGCCACCACTAGCAACCACCACCTTGGCTTTGACCGTGAGCTTGGGCCCCTTGGCGCGCCCAGTCGCGCGGTCGAGCACCTCCGCTTGAACCTCGGAAATCTGTTGGCCCGTGCGCGCCAATTTGGTGACCTGACAGTCACTGTACAGGCGCATCCCACTCTTGATGGCGTCGGCGATGTAGGTGATGGCCATGGCTTGCTTGCCGTCGACGGGGCATCCGACGCCGCAGTAGCCGCTGTTGGCACATCCCTTGACGTTACGGCTGGTGTTTTCGGCCTCCCAGCCCAACTTCTTGGCACCTTCGTACAGCTTTCGGTTGTTGGCGTTGATGTTGGCGAGCGGCCACTTTGTGATGTTCAGCCGCTTCTCCACCGCTGCGAAGTGCGGCGCCATTGTCGCAGTCGTGACCCCCTCGACACCGTGGGCCTTGGCCCAGTGCTGCAGGATCCGGTCTGGCGTGCGAAAGCACGTGGTCCAGTTGACGGTGGTGCTGCCGCCGACACTGCGGCCTTGCAGCACGCTGATGGACTGATCTGCCGTGCCCCGTGTTCCCCGGTCTTGGTAGAGCATGGGGTAGGCGCGGCCCTCTTGGAGGTCGAAGTCGGCCTTGGTGTGGTAGCCGCCGGCCTCCAACATGACGACGTCGAGCCCTTTGGCAGCGAGCCCCGCGGCGAGCACGGACCCGCCTGCGCCCGATCCGACGATGCAGACGTCGCACGTGAGCTGCTGACTGGCCGAAACCTCATGGCCTTGCACGATCTTACCGCCCATTATGCACCCCCTGTCGCGTTGCCGTAGTTGGGTGGGCCAGGGTAGCCGCAAGCCGGGTAGGTGCGTGGATCAGTGAAGTAGGTCGCCGCACAGAGGCCAACTAGCGCCTTGTAGCCGGTGCGTTTGAGTGTCACACCGCTGGTTCGCCAGGACGCCAAGATCTTGTCTTGCTCCGCTGCGCTGCTGCCAGTGAACGTCTGGGTTCGTCCCTCAAGGAGTAGCCCGCCGAGTGCGTTATCGAGCAAGTCTAGCAGCTGTTTGAGGTCGCCCACATCCCCGGGGTGCATGGTCGAAAACAGCGTGTCGAGCTTCTGCGCCACGCCCACATCGTCGGAGCTCGGAAACTTCGCCTTGTTGTCGACAAGTGCCTGATCTACAGCCGCGTTTGGCGTCACGCGGGCAGAAAATGCCGCCAGCGTCAGGTATTGCCGGTCACTCAGGGTCTTGAGGCCTGCGGGGACGTCACGTGAGCGGGTAGGGCCGCGGAGCGACAGGCCCACGCCGCCAAGCGCGAGCAGCACACCGCCGCCCAGACCAACCTTCAAGAGCGTGCGCCGTTTCATCCGTCCTCCGATGCGGTGCTACCAGGTGTTGCCACCCAGCGCGCCCTGAATCGCCGTCTTCATCGCTTTGCAATTCGGGTAGCGGTCTTCTGGGTGCTTTTGTAGTGCGCGGGAGATGACGGCGCAAACACTATCGGTGAGTCCCATCACGTGGGACCGCGGATCTGGCGGCGCTTGGGTCGCATGGGCGAGCAATACGTTGCCATCGGGGAAGGGGAGGTGGCCGGTCATGGCGCGGTAGAAGATGACCCCCAACGCGTAGACATCCACCCGCCCGTCGATGTTGCGACCGTGGATTTGCTCTGGCGCCATGTAAAACGGTGTGCCCGCCAAGATGCTCTGCTCGCCGAAGCCATCATCGAAGACCTTGGCCAAGCCGAAGTCCAGCAGCTTCACGTGGCCGTTCTTCAGAACGAATACGTTGTCTGGCTTGATATCGCGGTGCACGACGCCGAGGCCGTGAGCGTAGGTCAGCGCATCACACAGCTGCTCGAAGATGCGCAACACCAGGGTGCGGTCGGCGATGGGGTTTTCGCCGTCGAATAGGCGAAGGAGCGGCTGGCCCTCTAGCAACTCCATGGCGTAGTACAGCGTGGTATCTGCGATGCCGATGTCGTGAATCGCTACAATATTTGGGTGGTGGAGGTCTTTGGCGACCTGAATCTCACGCAGAAAGTAGCGGCGCGCGAGCTCGTCGGGCATGGCCGACTCGATCATGAACTTCAGGGCCACGTCGGCGTTCAGCAGGGTGTCTCGGGCGCGGTAGACGATGCCATTGCCGCCGCGACCGATGGGCGCAAAGTTCTCGTAGCGCTGGGCTAGAACCAGTGGCACGCCGGTGGGCCAGTCGGATGGCTTCTCCGTCTTGTCGGGGGTCTCGGCCTGGAAGAAGCCTGACTCGGCCCGGCTCTTCCGCCGGCTGGAACGCTCGATCTCCATGTGGATCGCTTCGACGAAGTCGTCGTCGTCGTCAAACGTGGCAGCTGGCGCGACTTCGTACACTTGCGCCTCGGGGACGGGGGCGGCTTCATCTTGCTCCAAGCCACCGAGTCTACGGCGCAAGGCAGGCACCCAATCTTCGTCTAGCTCCGTCACACTGGCTTCGTTTAGGAAGTTCGTGACCAACTCTTCGCCCACAGCCCGCTGCTCAATATCCAGCGCAATCTCGGCTGCGCGGCGCGTGATCCGACGGCGTGTTGGCAGGGGGAGATGGACCGTCAGCAGGCGGCGCATGTTCGTCAGAGACCCCGGCATGTCGCCCTCGGCCTCACGCAAGCCTGCGGCGATTTGGATAGCCTCGATAAAGTCTGGCTCCTGGCTGCGGAAGGACTCTGCGACGCGCAGCGCTTCGTCCAACTCGCCAATGGCGACGCGCAGCTGAATCACCGCCATCTTGTCGCCCGATAGGTGCAGACAGTGGGCTTGGCGCGCCGTCTCTCCAGCCTTTTCGTAGCAAGCGGCGGCCTCGGCAAACATCTGCAACCGCTCGTAGATGCCGCCTGCAGCGTCTGGTTGCCCGTGTTCGGCGAGGATGTCTGCGGCCTCTCGATTTTGACCGCTGCGAATCATCGCTTTGGCTGCCAGGTCCCAGTGCTTTGCCTTCACCAGGCATGTCGCGGCTCGCTTGTAGTCCTTGATACGCGTCCAGCTGTGGGCGGCGAGCTCCCATTTGCCCGCTTCTTCGTTGAGCTCCGCGGCGATGAGATACGCCTGCTTGAGCTGACCGGCCTTCTTGTACATGCGCGCGGCATCGGATTTGCGACCGCACTTCATGAGCAGCGTCGCCGCCTTGCCGTATTCCTCATGAGACGCGGCGACCTTGGCCGCCTCAACCCACAACCCCGCCTTGCGATAGACCCGCATCTGGGCCTCGTGGTCTCCTCGTAGACCATGAAATTCAGCCGCTTTGGCGTAATCCTCTAGTTCTTCATGGATGAGCGCCGCGCGGTCCCACATCTTGGCTTTGGCGAACGCCCGCGCCGCATCGAGTTGCCTGTGCGCGGAGAGGAAATGTTTGGCTGCCCGCTCATAGTCCTCTTCTTCCAAGGCGATACGAGCGAGGGCGATGTCGTCACCGTCTTCAATTTTTTGCTGGCGGGCGCGCTGTTTCTCACCGTCTTTGCGCTTCGCTAGGAGCCTGACGGCGGCGATGATGGCTCCGCCGGAGATCACAAGACCTCCAAGGCCGAGCAGGAGTCGTGTTTCGAGGTCGGCCATGGGCGGTAGTTTCCAAGCGGGGGGCGAGGCAGCGACAATGCGCTGCCGTAATCCTGCCACGATGGTGGCGACTCGCAAGTTGGACGTCCGACAAGACCCCGCACCGTACCGCCCCGGCGTCGGAGTTCGACAGGCGCGCCCAATCGTGGCAAGGCGAGGGAGGGCGAAGACGGCCCAGCGAGAGTCATCCAAGCGGACCGATGGAGAGGGCCCATGGCGGCGATGAAATGGCAGGACTGCGCTGGACTATTGAGGCAGCTGCGTAAGGCAGGTGGTAGGCGTGCGCACGGGGCGACGGTTGCTGAGGGCTGGCGTCTCATTGAGCGCGCGCTCGCCGCCGGGCAACCCATCACGTTCGTGTTGATGAGTGAGCGGGCGATGAGCAAGCCTACGACCGATGAGGCCCGTGTCGTTCAGCGACTCGCCAAGACCGGAGTTCCGACGATTGCGGCGCCCGACGCGACTATCCGCGAGCTCACCGGTGGGCGCTCCTTCGGAGACCTACTCGCGCTGCTCCCCATCGACGCGCGCGGGCTGGAATCCGTCCTCAGGCAGGCCAGTGGGCGCAGCGTCTTGGTCGGCTATGATGTGTTGGACCCCGGCAACCTAGGCGCTCTGACACGAACGGCCCACGCGCTGGGCGCCGCCGCGGTGATTTGGGTGCGGGGGACGCATCCCATGCATCCGAAGGCCCTGCGCTCGTCCATGGGCTCTTGTTTTCGAGTGCCGTGGGTCCACGTGTCGCTCCCATGCGACGAGGTCGTTGGGCTGCTCGGTGCCGGCGGTTGGCGCAATGTCGCGACGCTCACAAAGCGCAGCCAGCCCTTGCCGGACCGGATCACCGGGCCCTGCGCCGTGTGGATGGGCAGCGAGGCGCACGGTCTGCCTGAAGATGCGGCTTGGGATCTGCGGGTACGCATCCCGATGGCACCGGATATCGACA
>JAGSHB010000160.1 GCA_023954815.1 Myxococcales bacterium
CGACTCACCCACGATGAACCGCTGGTGCGCTGCGTCGTTCCCGCAGGACAGGCGAGGTTCTGCGGCCCTGGGCCCTTCAGCGGCTGAGGACCGCTGGTATCGGGCGCGTCTGGCGCGCCAGTGTCACCGCCAGCATCACCGCTGACATCGCCCGCGCTGGTTGCGTCTCCTTCGTCGCCCGCGACGACGGTGTCGGAGCCCGTTCCGCAGCCCACGCAGAGCACGAGCGCGGGGAGCCAGAGCAAACTAGAAGGGGTAGGCCGTTTCATCTCCAACTCCTCCGATTAGGCCAAACGGCGACGGAACAGCACCGCGCCGAACAGGAGGAGGAACACGAGGCCCGCGGCAGTGGAGCCGGTGGAGGTCTGACTCGCCGTGCAGCCGCCGGCAGAGACGCCGCCAGCAGCGTCGGTCGGATGGGCGTCATCGGCTGCCGTCCCCCATGGCTTCACCACGTGAACGACGGTGCATTTGCTGTCATCCCGCTTCTTCACGAAGATGCGCTTGTCATCGTCCTTAGGCAGCGTCCACCGCTCCTCCACCGGGGTCAGGATGAGGTTGCTCGGCAGGCTCTTCGTTCCGACGGTTGCACCAGCAATCGCCGTGTCGACAAGCTCGATCTGCGCATCGGCCACTGGTTTTGCGGGCCCATTTTCGTCGAGCAGCTCCACGCGCAAGGCCATGGGCGAGTCGATGAAGCGCTTGTCGATGGCGTTGTTACCGACCTTGCCAGTTGAGCTGAAGTCGTTGGGGATGACGCCATCGAAGACGTACGAGCCCATGCCGGCGATGGTCAGCCGCGTCTTGTCGTAGGGGTACCAGCCCGTCGAGCAGACGCGCTTGAAGCTCGCCTTGTACTCGTTGCTGACGTTGGGCAGCTCCGTGTTGAAGCCGAAGATCGGGTCCCGGTCCATCTCTTCTGGCGAGATGCGCATGACCAAGCGGGTGATGCGCGCGGCGCTGCCCAGTCGATCGGAGACCGTGTGGATGGGGTCGATGAAGTCTTTCTTGAGGGCCGCACCGAGCTTGGGACCGTCCACGGGCAGGGTCGACGGGCCGGCGAGCTGCTTGCTGCACCAGCTGGAGTTGCGCGCGTTGCCGCAGTTGCGCAGCAAGCTGTAGTACGACTGCGGCGTCTGGCCCGCCAACTTCGCGAGGCCGGTGAATTTTTCCAAGATGGAGACCGAGTCTCCGGTGAGGATGAGTCGCGACTTCAAGATGGCGGCACCCAGACCGGCAGCGTCCGTCACCAAGCTGAATGGGGCGGCGTCCATCCGGTTGTTCTTGCCGATGAGCTGGGTGCCCTTGGCGTCACTTGCGTACTCGGTGACGAAGGCGTGCCCGGCGGCTTCGTCGATGGCTTCAGCCATGATCTGCGCGTAGTTGCTGCCATTGGAGAACCAGTTGAGCTTCATCGGGTTGATCTGCACGTGCATGTGGTTCTTCGGAATCGCGCGACCAGGGCCGCCGAGGGTCACCACAACGCTCATGTTGTCCGTGGCCGCGATAGACGTGAGGCGAAGCGGCACGCAGGACTCGGCGCCGTCCATCTCCAGGACGATCGGCTTGACCTCGTTGACCCCAGAACCATTCTGCAACTTGACCGCTACAAACACGTCGCCCTTGTCGAGGTGGGTCTTGATGATGGGCAGCGCTTTTTGCGGTGTGGCGTAGCCGTGGTCATTGAGCCACTTGAGAAGTGCGGCTGGGTCCTTGCTGGCCAAGATCTCGTAGTCGTAGGGCCCAGCCTGGTCTTTTTCGAGCACGGTCACGCCGCTCTTGCCGTCGGAATCTTCCGCTGCGGGGCTGTTGGGGCCACCGCTCGAACCCGCATCGGCAGCCGCAGATTGGCGACCGCCACCGCCCGGATTGGTACCGAAGCAGTAGCTCGTCCACGAGCGGCAGTTTTCATCGCCTGACTCCGTGGAGGTTGAAAAACGGGGCGCATGGCGCTGATCGAGCTGGTCGAAAACCCACGAGGAGCCGACCGACACCTTGGGTTTGCTCGGCAGCGGCAGCACCCAGCCGAAGTCCTTGGCGAGACCGGTGTAGCGCACCTCGACCCACACCAGACTCTTCTTTGTCGTTGGATCTTGGTGAAAGAGCACGCGCTCCGCGTTTTGCAGCACAAGCTGGTTGTTCTGCTGACCGGGAGGCGAAAAGCAGCCGCCGCAGGCCATCACGTCGAGGGGGGCGGCTAGGCTCGCGGCGAGCAACAGGGCGGTGAGGAGTGAGCGTCGCATCTTGGGGCCTCCGGAGGGCGGTCGGTCTGCGCATCTGAGCGCGGGAGTCGGGTCATTCATGCTGCCATGCCGCTAACGGCACAGGTCGTCTCGTGTCGCTGCTATCAGTAGCGAGAACCGTGCCGAACACCTAGAACCATAGCTAAGGCTTTAGAAATAAGGATAAAAAATATGCCTAAGCCCGGCTAGTCGTCGCAGTGAGTGGTGGTTTATTCCACATGTTGTAAACTAGTGTGTTGGATTAGTCCGCACTCAATTCGGCCTGCAATTGCGCGGTGCGGCCGTCGAGCGCCCGCAATTCGCCCGCCGTTCCGGACGCGAGCGTGATGGCGACCCCGCCGGGTGAGGCGCCAACGACGGTAAACACCTCAGTGTGCGGCCAGAGATCCCGCAGCTGACCATGCCGATCCCGGGTGCCGCGGCCATCGAAACGCCACGTGTCGCCCTGCCGGATAATCCCACCGAATGGCGGCAAGTCGCCCCAGACCTCAGCGCTGTCGGTCGCGTGCATCGCCACGGCAGCCACATCATACGTCTGCGGCTGCACTTCGCCGCCGAGACGCGCCTCCAGCAGCGCCGCCAGCGCGCCGAGCGACCCGAGATCGAATCCGTCGCGAATTGTCCCATGACTCGCCCTCAGCCCCACACCCTCAGGCAACTGGACCAGCTCGATGTCGACACCAATCAGGCTCGCCTCCTGCCACAGCCGCACGCGATCGCTCAGGGTCTTGGGCTCGCCATCGCCTTGCCAAGCCATCTGAAGACCGGCGCTCAGGTCGCGCTGCCCGTCCTTGTCCGTTGGCACCTCTCGCCCGACCCACACGCGTTCCGGGAGCCCGCGGCGCCATGGGGCATACCAGGTCACCCACCAATCACCATCGTCACCTGCTTGCTTCATGAGCCAGAAGCCCGTCGCGCCGTCGATTTTGCGCCACCAGCCCACAAATCCAGGGTCTACGCCGGGAGGTAGCGGCATCTCGCGCGGTGGCGTCTTGGTTGCCAGCGGCAGCGTCTGGCCAAAAGGCGGCCCCTCCGGAGGTTTGTTGCGCTCCGCTTCGGCGTCCTGCTCCGCCTGCCGTTGGTCCGCCGCAATGCGCTGTCGCCACCGGCGCACCAGCGTCACAACGAGGGACAGACTCGACGCGATGACGGCGCCCGCAATCCACAGATTCATCGGCTAGCCCTCCGCTTTGGGCATGGTCTTCAACTCCGGCGCGATTCCAGCCACCATGGTCACCCCTGAAGTTACCGGGGGTGGAGACGCCATGACACAGCCCATCCGTTTTTCCCACAAGGCCTTTGCCGAGCTCACCCTCATGGAGTTGCACGACCTGTTCTGGCTGCGCAACGAGGTGTTTGTGTTCTACCAGAAGATCACCGCCGAGTCGGAGATCGACGGTCGCGATCCCGAAGCCATTCATCTGCTGGGCAGAGACGCCGACGGCCGCATGGTCGCCACGGCGCGCCTGTTTATGGACGGCGATGTCGTCAAAGTAGGACGGGTCGCGGTGCACCAGGACATGCACCGTTCCGGCTTGGGGACCGCGCTGATGCAGTACGCCCACACGGTCATTGGCGATCGCCCGGCGGCGCTCAGCGCCCAGGCCTATCTGCGGGATTGGTACGAGCGCTTGGGATGGCAGCCGGTCGGCGACGAGTACGACGAAGCCGACATTCCGCACATCTACATGAAGCGTCCGGCGCAGTCCTAGCGACTCAGTCGCCTCGTTCCGTCTACTTGAACAGTTCGGTCAGGTTCGGCACCAACAGGAACTCGACCCGGCGATTGGTCGCCCGGCCGGCGTCATCTTCGTTGCTCGCGGTGGGCTGGTACGAGCCATAGCCGCCGACGCTCAGGTTCTTCGCGGGAACCTCGCCTTCCTTGAGCAAGAACCCCACCACGGACCAAGCCCGACCCATGGACAGCTGCCAGTTACGCTCGTCCTTGCCGGTTGAATCGGTGTGCCCTGCGACCTGAAACAGGCGGTCTGGCATCAGCTTCAAAACGCCAGCGAGCTCCAGCAACACGGGCTTTGCGGCGTCTTTCAGCTTGGATTTGCCGGTGTCGAAGAGGATGTCGCCCTGCAACGCGATGATGAGGAATCCGCGGTCGAGCTTGACCTGAAGTTTGCCGGCGTCACTCATCGCCTTGAGCGAATTGCGCACCTTGGCGATGACGGAGCGCACCTTGTCGAGCTTGCTCAGCAGGTCCCGACGTTCGAGCGAGCACTTGGCCAGGGCCTTCGCCTTGTTGCCGCCCTTGGCAGTCGCTTCGTCGAGGGTCTTCTTTGTGTGCAGCAGCTCGCGCTCGAGGTCGTCGGCGCGTTTTTTCTGGCCACTGGCGAACTGGGTCTGGTCGACGAGCTTCTTGTGCTCGAGCGACCATTTTTCGGCGGCCTTGTCCTGCGCCAACTTCAGCTGCTTGGCGCCCTGCGTGCGCTCGTTTTCTAGGTCTGCGAAGTACTTCTCTTTGGGGATGCCGCAGCCCACGATCAGCGTGGCACAGGCGAGGGTGACAAAGAGTTGGTGGGCGTTCATCTGAATCTCCGAGAGGTTGAGTCGAGGCGGAGCCTGCGCTTTCTACCCGCCTAGAATCAAGGGGCCTCGGCCATTCGCAACAAATTCAGCGAACATTGGAATTTGGGCTGCCTGCAGCCACGCGGAACGGGAGCGATGCCCTCGAATTCGTGCAATTTCTGCGAAAACGGCGCGCAATCCTTGTGGCCACGGCTTTGGGGTGACTCGGTTGTTGCACACTCCCTTCAGTGGCGAGTCAATGACCTCTGCACGAGAACCTGGATGCCGATCTCTTCCCCCCTGCCAGCCACGAATCCCATCGTCTCCCCACGTGCAGCGCGGTGGGCGTTGGCCTTCGTCGTCGTGGCGACCTACAGCACGCTATCGGTGGTCCGCACCCTCTCGCTTGCCTTGCGCGACGCCGGCCTATTGCGGATCGCCATTGCCGCTGCATTTGCACTGGTTGGCTTGGCCGTCGTCGTGGTGTTGCGCCGCGCCCATACCAGGGTGCAGCCCCGCGTGGCGCTGATATTGGCGCTCGTTGCGGCAGTGTATCTAGTTGTGATGTGGCCCATGACCCAACCGGAGGAACGAGCGCATTTTCTGCAATACGGCCTGATTGCCGGGCTCGCGCTGGCTTCTGGGCCACGAAATTGGTCGTTTAAGCGGCGTTGGGTGGCGGCCCTGTTATTCACGGCTGCGGCGGGTTGGATCGATGAAGGGATCCAGTGGCTGCTGCCGACCCGCTACTACGACCTACGTGACGTTGGGTTCAACTGTTTGGCTGGCGCCATGGCGCTGACGTCCTTGGCGGTGTTGCGCCCAGCCATCGCCGAGCTGCCGCGTGTCCAATCACGGATTGGTCAGCTCGATGTCGGCGATGACTAAGCTCTGTTTGCGCGCATCGCCTTCGAAGACCAGGTCAACCGATGTGATGTGGCGCAGGTCCAGATCGTGCTGATGCCGTAGGAACTCACGAATAGGTACACGAACGGCCACCATCATGTCGGGCCTAGCGTCGCTCTTGCCATCGGCTGTCGCATAGCGCGGGAGCAGGCGCGCGGTGCGTACATCGTCGAGTCGAACCAGCCCGCCTCGCCCCTTGCTGTCGCGAAGTCCAATGCGCATCGGCACCGTACGTTTCACCGTTCCTAAGGGGCCCGGCACGATGCGCATCGAAATCGTCTTCCACTGGCTGAAGTCGGTCGGAGGTAGCTCCTGGATGAACGCAGCACCGTCACCCTGCCACTCGACCCGCGTCGCCCAGGTCACATTCGGTGAGGTCGGCGAGCAGTTGTCTCCAAAGCAGACGCCGCCTCGCAGTCGGTGCGCCTTGAACGCGCCGCCGAGCAGCCCGCGTTGGTCCGTGCGGAGGTCGCTGAAGCGCTCGAGGAGCAGGTGTCGTTCCGGATGTCCATGCAGACGGACATCGAGGTTGCGAGCGACGCCAGCCGGTGGCTCTCCGTCGCCGAAGAGCCAGCTGGGTATTGCGGCGGGTTGCTGCACGGTGGCGCGAAGAAAGGGAACAATGAGCGCCGCTGTTGTCGATCGAACCTGACCACCATCGGCGATTTTGACGCCGGGGCAGGGTACCCATCCCTCGCGCTCGGACTCTCGCTTCCCCCATTTATCGTTGAATCCGTTGTGGCTCATGGTCGGCAGCACCGCCTGCACAATGGTCGACCGGCGATCCTGTAGCGAACGGTCCAAAATACGGACGCCGCTGTGGTCGGGCAGCTGACCGTCACAGGAGGCGGTGACGTGCAACATCGCAGCATCACGAGCGAACGCTTCGACGGAATCGGACGATGCCAAGGAGACCACCGCCCCGACATCGACTCCCTTGAGGTCAGGCTCCCAAGACTTGTCTGCGATGAGCATGGACGCCCGGGCCGCCGCTTCAGCGCCGTTTGAGTGTCCCAGCAAAGCCACACGACTCAGGTCCGCGTAGGCGACAGGCAAGGCTTTGTTCGGGGCGTGCCGGTTGGTGTGCCAAAATCGCCAGAATCGGAGGTGCGCGACCAGCAACTGCGCTCGCCCCTGCACGATGATGGGCAGCCCAACGCAGTTGACGGAGTTCGCGTCGATGCTCACCGCGATCCACCCCGCCTTGGCGAGTCGCTTGGCCAACCAGATGAACCCTTCGGCGTTGGGCGTCGGTGTCGTGCCAGCCGGACATTTACCGGCCAGCGTGTGGTCGCCGTTGCAGCGGTCATCCTTGCCCGGAAACCTACAAACGCCGTTGTTCCCATGCACGATGAGCGCTATGGGCGCCTTTTCTTGGGGTTTTAGGTCACTCGGCCAGCTTGCGAAGCCGCGAATCCGCGCCTGATGGGAGGGCGCGCTCATCACCGATTGGGGGCCCAAATCATAGGTTGCGCTTGTGATGGGTCTGTTATCTCGCACGGAGAAAGCTGGGGATGCAGGGCTGGCGCGTTGTGCTGTTGCGACCACGGGCGTGACGACCGCGACAGGCTTGGGTGTCGGGGCGTTCGCCCGTCGGCCCGTGCCATTGGTACAGCTGACCTGACTGGCGAGCAGCACACTCATCAGAGAGACGCGAAAACGAGCGTCGCCATGGGGGGACGAACGGCGCACGAGGGCCATGGTCATGAGGATTGCCAGGTGTTCGAAGGTAGGGCTCGTCGACAGACGCGTCGGGAGCGGGGGGCGCCGTCGATTCTGCCACCAGCACAAGGTCTAAGTATGAACAGACAGTGTGTTTTTCATGTTCGTTTATGACGTGTTATGTGAGATTGTTTCGACACAATTGCTCATCGGAAGCGAGCGTTGAAACCTCGTGACTTGGTCATCGCGACGGCTCATCTGTGCCAAGCCCATGTCACGAATGTGCTTTTGCCAGCGGACCAGTCACAGCAACCCGGGCTTCTTGTCCGCTTGCGCTTTGTAGTTGCGCCTGTCCGCCCTGTTGTTCGCCGGTTTGTCCGACGATGGCGAGTCTTAGCCCCGTCCCGCGCGTCTTGGCTACGACGCCCATGCCGGCGTCATCGAGCGATCCGAATCACCGGCGATCCGTATCGTTCGTCCATCCTAGCGCCGTTGTCTGCAACTTCGACACAGCACCGGCGGTACTCGGCGACGAGTCTGCCGTGGCAGAAGCACGCGGCGGACCAGTGTTGCTGGGCACGGACGTCCCAGCTGCTGCAGGCGTCGGCGGTTGGTCGCCGCTGAGCGTCTGGGTGAATCGCGCCGCCACGGCCACGCCAGACGGGCCGCCGGCCTTCGCTATCGTCGCATCGAGGTTCTGTAGGCGCTCACCGGTCCGTGGGTGGGTGTCGTAGAACTTGTCCTTCGCGCCGGCTCGCCGTTTGGCCATCGACGTCAGAAAGCTGCGCAGCCCGGTGTTGAGGTAGCCAATCTGGGTCACAAGGCCGATGGAGACACGATCAGCGGCGAACTCGGTCGACTTGGGTAGGCCCCGCTCGAGATAGTCCTTGAGGTACCCGTCAACGACCTTGCCGAACAGCTCCCCACCGACCCCGACCTGTGCGGCTCCCTTTGCCAGGGCCGTGGAACTCTTGAGGTTCTTGATGATGGTGGCCGCGCGCCGTTCATCACGCAATGGCGTGACGCGCAGCTCGTAGGTACCGGCGGCGCTGGTGGCGACAAAGACCACGCGATCCTTGAAGGTCTTCGGCGGCAGCGGTGTCGCCTCGCCCGTGTCCCACCGCATGGCGTTGGCGTAGATCTGTTTGAACGAATACGTCGGGTAGGGACGCTCACCACCGCGCCATCAGACCAGCATTTGACCCTGCTGCGTCAGGGGAATCCGGCGATCGGCAAGTTTGAGCTCATCGCCCGAGAATTCAGCCGTTTTGACGTCATTGGCGGCCAGCCACGCCGAGACACCGAGACTCGGGGTCGCCGCCCCACGGTACGGTCGTAGCAGCGTCGCGTGCCGCAGCACCCCGTCGTCGTCGGGCTCCATTTCGATGGCACCGAGAGCTTTGGCGGCTGCACGGAGGGACGGCATTGGCGGCAAGGGCTGGCAGGGTTTCGATGGCCACTGACCTGCGACCGCAACAGTACCGGGCAGCGGCAGATTCGTGGCCTGGGTGTCAGCATGGCACTGAAACCCGAGCACCACATTGCCCGCATCGGCCATGCACTCGGCAAAGGCACCATCGAACTCATCTGGCTCAGAAAACTGTATGTCGAACGCCACAGCGCGGGCGCCGCCAGCTTTGAGATAGCTGAGCACGGGGCAGTACAAATCGCGTGGGCAGGGCCAGCGGAGCCCGTCGGTCTCTCTGAAGAACGCGAGCGTCGCTTCGTCTACCAAGACCAGCGATGAGGTCGGTTTGGGGGCCGTTCGCTCGATATTTGCGCAGCGCCAGTCGTAACTCTTGCGCTCGACCGTGGAGAAGAACTCGGCTCGGCCCAACAGAAACGCCACGGCCATGGCCAGCACGGGCGTGATGAGCCAAGTCAGCAGACGGCGGCTTGGGCGAGCGAGTTTCACCGCGCAGGTCGTCAGACTTGCGGGCTATTTTACCCAAACACTCACCAACGAAAACGCGAACGCTTCGTCGCCTGCCCCCTGATCCAACCCGGTGGCAAACCGTACGTTGACCGTGTTCTTCGTATGCGCCATCGCCGGAATCACGTTCCACAGCGACCAGAATCCGTGAACGGCGCTGGCGCTCCAGATGGCCGGCACGAACTTCGTCGTCGTCCACCCTGCGCCGCCGCCCTTATCGAGTCGCTTGTTCTTGCCCCACTTGAACTGGTTATCAATCCACACCTGGGCGCCGTTCTTCTCGTCGTCCCAGCTGCCCAAAGCCCAGTAGCGGCCTCCCACTTTCACGTGGGTGTGAGCAATCCCGAGCAGTGAAAAGCCCTTCGCAGAGACGCCGCCCTTGCCCCAGAGGCCGTGCAGTGTGGTCGCCTTGCCGTCGACGGTCACGCTGACCAGCTTGCCATCGCTCCAGCCCGCGCTTTGAGTCTTGTTTTCCACGGTCACGCGCGTCCAGCCGCCGCCGCTCATCAAGCAATACAGCTTGACCGCCTTGGTCTTGTCGCCCGACGCCGAGATCCAATACAGCCCATTGCCAGTGCCCGGATTCGCCTTCAGCAGCGCCAAACAGCTCGCTGCAGGTTTGTTCTGACTGCCAGGGTCACAGCCGCCTGTGGCGTTGTCGGTGTTACTGTCGCAGTCGTTGTCCTTGCCGTCGCACACCTCCACGGCATTCGGATGGATCAACTTATCGGAAGGCGCACAGTCCAGTTTGGCGAGGGTGTCCACCAAGTACGGGTACTTCTTGGCGCACAAACACGCGGAGTTGCCCGTGATGCCGAAGCCGTCCTCGTCGTAATCGGCGTGGTAGGTCGTGCAGCCCTGGGCGTCCGGCTCGTCGGTGACGCTGTCGCAGTCATCATCCTTGTCGTTGCAGGTCTCTGCCGCCTTGTGGTGGATGGACGCGTCCAGACTCGCGCAGTCCTTGGTGTCTGGGTCGCCGTCGCCATCATCGTCGTCGTCACATGCGTTGCCCTTGCCGTCCTTGTCGGTGTCGAGCTGCTGCTGATTGGCCATAAGCGGGCAATTGTCGGCGTTGTCGAGCTTGCCGTCGCCATCATCGTCGCTGTCACACGCGTTGCCCTTGCCGTCCTTGTCGGTATCGAGTTGGTTGGGGTTCTTGACGCCGGGACAGTTGTCGACCTTGTCTGGCTTTCCATCGCCGTCGTCGTCGGGGTCACAGGCGTTGCCCTTGCCGTCCTTGTCCAAATCGATCTGCTTGGGGTTTGCCGTGAGCGTGCAGTTGTCGCTCAGGTCGAGCCAGCCATCCCCGTCATCGTCGTCGTCACACGCGTTGCCCTTGCTGTCCTTGTCGGTGTCGAGTTGGCCCTTATTAACAGTGAGTGGGCAGTTATCGCTCGTGTCAAAGAAGCCGTCACCATCATCGTCGTCGTCACAAGCGTCGCCCTTGCCGTCGCCGCCAGTTTTGCCCGAGTCGGTGTTGGTCTGCTGCGGATTGTGCGTCAGCGGGCAGTTGTCCTTGGCATCGAGTACGCCATCACCATCGTCATCGTCGTCGCAGGCATCGCCCTTTTTGTCCGGATTCTTGCCGTTTGCGTCCGAATTCAGCTGCAATTTATTGCTCGTCAGCGGGCAGTTATCCGTGGTGTCGTTCACCCCGTCGCCGTCGTCATCCTCATCACAGGCGTCGCCTTTCTTGTCGCCGTCCGTATCGGCCTGTTTCGGGTTGGCCACCATCGGACAGTTGTCTTTGGCGTCATCCGATCCATCGGCATCGTCATCGCTATCACAGGCGTCGCCCTGGCCATCCTTGTCGGTGTCGAGCTGATTCTTGTTCGCGATCAGCGCGCAGTTGTCTTTGGCGTCGAGTACCCCGTCGCCATCGTTGTCGGTGTCGCAGGCATCGCCCGCTTTGTCGTTGTCCGTATCGGTCTGCTTGGGGTTTGCGTTGAGCGGGCAGTTGTCCTTCGTATCGATGACGCCATCGCCGTCATCGTCCGGGTCGCAGGCGTCGCCGAGACTGTCGTTGCCCGCCAAAGTGGCATCGGTATTGACCTGCTTCGGGTTGGCTATCAGCGGGCAGTTGTCCTTCGTATCGATAACCCCATCGCCGTCATCATCTGCGTCGATGCAATCGGCGGACTTGTCGCCATCGGTATCGACGCTGCCTTCGTCGGTCTTGCCATTGCAGTCATTGTCGAGGCCGTCACAGACCTCGGCGCCGGGCGTGAGGGCGTCGCAGACCAACTTTGCAGATTTGCAGGTCTGCACGCCGCCGCATGTGCCATTTGGATTGTCGACCTTGCAGGGTTGCTTGGCGATGTCCTCGTCGGTCTGGCCATCACAGTCGTTGTCGAGTCCGTCACAGGATTCCAGCTTGGGCGCGACGCTATCGCACTCGCTGAGTCCGTCTTTGCTGCACACGCGGCTACCGGCGCAGGACCCTGCATCGTTTGTGGTGGCGCACTGGGTCTCGGCGTTCGAAAAGACAGCGCGCGGCGTGCAGAGGCACTCGCCAGCTTTGGGGCCACACCAGCCCTTTCCCTTGGCGTCGGCTGTACAGGCGAACCCCTTGGGGCACTTGTCCGCGTCCACCGTCGATTTGGGGACGCAGGGCGTCGCGCAGAAACTACCCTCGGCTTCGCCCATCGACAGACAGGTCGCCCCGGCGGCGCACTCCGCGTCGGTCTTGCATGGGCGACAGATGTCCGCGTGGCGATCGATGCAGCCAGACAGTCCAGCTGCCACGCCCGGTTGCAGGACGAGGCAGGCTAGGCCAGGCGCACACTTTTGATCGGTGTCGCAAGCCGCAACGCAACGTTTGCCAAGGCGCGTCCAGCCACAGAGTCCGCTGTCGCAATCGGTGTGCGCTTCACACGATTCGCCCAGGGCTACGAGGTTCTCGCTCCCAGCAGCGCCGTCCTTTTTGACGCTTGCGTCCTCGGCAGGCCCGACGTCGAGCGTCGCGCCGCTGTCGTCGTCATCGCCTGCGCCGTCATTGCTGGGAGTACCGTCGTTCAACTGTCCGGCAGCATCGCCTGCGGAGGCGGCTGGATCGTCCACGCCATCGCCACCACAAGCCGCGACGCCAAGCGCAACGAGGCACGAAAGCAGGGCAGGCCGGAGGGTAAAGGGGACGTAGGGACGCAGGGTTGCGTGGGGGGTTTTCATGGCTCCAGCATCGCGGTTGGCGGCACAACTCAGCTACCCAATCTCCGCGAACGCCCCGGAAAATGGGGGCCAGCGGCCCCTTTGTGACTTGTCGAGCCGTCGTCGTGGGTCGGCAGCCGCGCCAAAGTTACCGCCAACCAATTGATAGTGCAGGGGAGTCTATGACTGGCATGCATGCGGTACGGGAAGCCATGGTCAGCGGACTCGCAGTGACCTCACCGCGGTCGGACAGTTACATTCATCATCAGCGGAGCGGGCAGGGCTGGCTCTTGTCTCGCGAGCAGGAGAGATTCATGCAATGAAGTTCGATAGCTAGGGGGTGGTCCTTACAAGACTTTACGGATGGGCTACAGCTCGCGCTGGGCAATGATGGCTCTCCCTCTGTCGCGATCTGTCAGACCGAGGCACCCTGCGGGAGAGTCAACCGCTGAGGAGCACCCATGTGCGGCATCTATGGACGCATCGGGCCGCGTGACGATGCGCTGGATCAGCTGAGCACGCAGACGTTGCAGCATCGGGGGCCCGATCACACCGGCCTCTACATCGACACCCGGCCCATCGCCGCTCTTCCCGGTGCCGTCGTGGCGCTCGGGCACACCCGTCTGAGCATCCTCGATCCGTCGCCCGCCGCGCATCAACCCATGATCAGCGACGATGGCGAGACGGTCCTGGTCTTTGGTGGCGAAATCTACAACTTCAAAGCCCTGCGCCAAGCGATGCAGGCCGCCGGTGAGACCTTTCATACCCACAGCGACACCGAGGTGATCCTGCGATTGTATCAGCGCGAGGGCGACGCCTTCCTCTCGCAGCTGCAGGGCATGTTCGCGTTGGCCATCTGGGATAGGCGGGCGGGGCGGTTGCTGCTCGCCCGTGACCCGACCGGTATTAAGCCGCTGTATGTGCGCCTCGGAGCTGGGCAGGGCGGCGCAGGGCCCGTCGCCTTCGCCTCAGAGTGCAAGGCGCTGCTGCGCGACCCGTCTTTCCGGCGTTTGCCGAACGAATTGGCCCTGGGCGCCTATCTCTCTCGGCTCTACGTGCCCCGGGGCGACTCGGCGTTTGAGGGCATCGTTCAGCTCCGCGCTGGTGAGCGGTTGGTGTGGCAGGGCGGAGAGGTGCAGCGCACTTTTTTTCATCGCTATGCCATCGACCAGGGACCGAGCGAGGCGACCTTGTCGCAGTCCATAGATGCGCTCGACGAACTGCTCACCGAGGTCACCGCGCAGCATCTCAACGCGGACGTACCAGTCGGCGTATTTCTCTCGGGCGGTATCGACTCGGGGCTGTTGGCGGCGCTAGCGATGAAGCATCGACGGGCAAGGGGTGACCATGCGCCCATTCGGGCCTTTACCCTTGGGTTTCGAGGCGAGTCCGATGCCCACGATGAGGTCACTCAGGCGCGTCTTGTGGCGGAGTCCCTCGGGCTGACTCACCGCGTGGTCCGTATGGATGGCAGGGCGATGGCGGCGCGCGTCGGTCACATTGTCGACCGCTTTGACGAGCCGTACGGCAATCCCACGGCGCTGCTGCAAGACGTCATCTGCGAGGCTGCGCGCCGTGACGTGGGGGTCGTGCTCAGTGGCGACGGCGGTGATGAAGCGTTCGCCGGCTATCCGCGTCACCGCGCGGTTCAGGCCTTTGCTGCCGTGCGAAGTCTGCCGGCGGCGGTGCGACAACCGGCGATGGCTGCCCTCGCCAAGCGCCTCCCCAACCCATCCGGTGAGCGGCCGTGGTTGCGTCGCTTGCACAAGTTCCTGAACGCAGCGACGGGTGATTTCGACGCCGTCTACAGCCAGTGGCTCAGCCACGATACGCCCGAAGAGCAGGCCTCCTTGCTCACAGCTAGCGCGCGGGATCGCCACTGGAATGCGGTCGCCCTGGCTCCAGCTAACGCGCATCCGTCCGCGACGCTGCTCCGCCGGGCGTGCTTGACGGACGTGTGCGATTTCCTGCCAGACAATGTGCTGCGCCACGCCGATCGCATGAGCATGGGGCACGGCCTTGAGGTGCGGGTGCCGCTGTCGGACCACCGGGTGGTGGCCTTTGGCCTCGCGCTGCCCGACGCCCATCGGATGACGCCCCTGGCGGCGCTCAGCGGCCAGCCGGCGCGGGATAGCTCCAAGCGGGTGCTGCGTCACTTGGCGGAGCGGTACGTGCCGAAGTCCATCGTCGCGGCGCCGAAGCAGGGATTTGTGGCGCCGCTGGGCACCTGGCTAGCGACCGATTTACGGGATCGAACGGTCGAAGCCATCACGCGGCTGGGGCACCGCGGGGTGATTCGGCCGGAACGCGCCGACCAGATGATGAAGGACCACACGAGCAAGCGGCGGGAC
>JAGSHB010000113.1 GCA_023954815.1 Myxococcales bacterium
GGAGGTCGCGGCGGCGGCGGCGCGTTCGGCCTGTGGATCATTGGCGCACCCACGGGTGTTCCCGGGACCTCCGGCGTCACCATCGTCGGCGGTCAGGGCGGCACTGGCGGTCAGGGCGGCAGCGGCGGGCTTGGAGGCTACGGCGGGTTTGGTGGTAAGGGCGGTATCAGCGCGGCCAATGCCAGCGTGACGTTTTGCACATCCAAAGGCGGCAGCGGTGGCCGAGGCGGCAATGGCGGACACGGCGGTGGCGGCGCCGGCGGTGCCGGAGGCCCCTCTTGGCCCTTGGTTGGCGTCGCGATCAGCAAGGCGCAATTGGCGAAGATCGCCAGCGGGGTGAAGGTCAGCAGCGTTGGCAGCGGCGGTGCTGGCGGCTCGGGCGGATCGTCGGCCGGGGCCGCGGGAAAACCTGGCCCAGTCGGTCAGGCCTTGGCGTCGCGCCTGTTCTAGCCGCATTTCGCAGCGACTAATCGCGCCAGTTCGCTTTCGTCAACACCGTGACTTTTCGCTCCTCACTTGGGCCGCGGTCGCGGTAGTCCTAGGTGGATTTTGCACGCGCGAGGCGGTCGACAAGTTCCCGTACGGAAGGTACAACCCCGCCCCAAACCGATCACAACCGGCCCCCCCAGTCCGGCCAGGAGACCCCAAAAATGGTTTCATTGTTGCTCCGCCTTTCTGCTGCTCTGCTGGCCATCGTCATCCTGCAGGGCTGTGGCTCCAACCTGTTGTCGTACCTCAACGACAGCGACAAGCTCACCTACGCTCAACAGTGCGCCAAGCGGGCGGATGGGCACACCGGTGAGGTCAATGGTGGGCGCTACTTCACGCCAGAATTCGTCGTGGAGCGCTGGCCAGGCGCGCTGACAAAGGGCAGCAACGTCAACGAGACGCATCTCGTCAAAGCGCTCAAGGCTGGCACCAGTCGCTTTGTGCTGGTGGAAGCCCGCGGTGGTCTTGGCAAGACCCGCATGGCGGAGGCGATCAACGCTCGTACGTGTGGCACCACCCCGATTTTTACCATCGATCTCAACAAAGACGTGGCGATGAAGACGGCCAAGGGCGGCGGTAATCCTATCATCCGACGCATCGCCGCTCAGCTCGGGATTAGCGCCGACGTGACTGATCAGGCGCGCCTCGATGAGCTGTTGCGCAGTCACCGTTGGATCCTGTTGGCGGACGCCATCGAAGAGGTGGATCTGCTCAAGCGCCCATCCGTTGCGATCGCCGTCGCCAAGCTCAGAATGGCGTATCCCAAGACCGCCCAGGTCGTTATTTTCGCTCGTCCCCCGGTGATCGCTGCCAAATACGGCTTCGGCGGCGTGGACACGCACTTGCGCATCAAGCTGGTCAACTGCGATCGCGCCAAGAAGGTCGTACAGTCGATCACGGGCAGCGAGGCCGAGGCGAAGCGTTACTGGTCATTTGCCAAACGCTACGGCTTCGACAAGCAGATGACGGTGGGCTACGGCTGCATCTACCCCTACTTGGCGACGTACCGCGACATTCACAAGCTCAAGAAACTCGCGCTCAGCAAAAAGAAAGGCAGCGCGATCGACAGCTACGCGTCAGCGCATCAGTACTTGGTCGCTGTGCGATTGCAAAAGGAGCTCGCCAAGCTGAACTGGGGCCAACGCGAGGCCTTGGACATGGTCGACCGCATGTTTCGGATTCACCTCGAGAAGAAGGGCTCAGGTGCCCCTCTGTTCGGCATCGTCGACTGCATGAAGAGCATCGACCCGCAGTACGGCTGGACGGCTGTTGACGCTGGCGTGGGTGGAACGGCGGCTCAGCGTCGTCGGCAGGTCTGCGAGAAGGCCCTGCAGGCGGTTGTCTTCCAAAAGGTGGGTGACAAACACGGGGAAGAGGGTCGCTGGAAATTCTTCGATACCGGCATGCGAGCCCTCTTTCGCGCCCGCTGGATCAACAGCGAATTGGCCAAACAACCCACCGGCGCCTGTCAGATGCTGACGAAGTATGCCGACCATGTGCGTTCGCCCGAGACGCTACGATTTCTCGTCGCTCAGCCGGTTGTGCAGCGCTGCCTTGCGCCGACTTTGCGCTTGCTGTGCGCCAAGGATGCCAAGCGTGCCAAGCACCTCGACCGACTTATTGAGGGCTTGCCCGGTGGCCAAAAGCGCTTCCAAATGGTCGAAGAGGCCCGCGCTTTTGAAGCTGAAAACGGCAAGTTGGCCTGTGTGGTGGACAGCCTTGACGCGATCGCCAAGACGATCGCGATCAAGTAGTTCTCCCGACGCGACGCAACATCGTCGAGACGCTCGTGAGCATCGGCGGTTCCCATCGTCCACATGGGGCGTTATACCGGTGTGGCCATCCCATGCTCTGGAGCCGCTCCATGTTGAACGCCTCGCTTCGTCCTATCGCGCTTCATATCACGATTAGCGCCCTCATTGCCGTCTTGACGGGATGTGGCGCCGCGCATCTCGGTGGATTTTTACAGACTGACGATCTGCCCTACGCGACCAGTTGCCGTGCCTACGCCGCCAAACATCGCAAGGCTGTGGACGAGTTGGCTTACAATCCGCCGACGCTGCTGGTGCACAATTGGCCCAAGCCCGTCGCCGGCGGTAAGAACGCCGTGATGACTGAGGCTTCCTTTGTGGCTCGCATCTCGAAGGGCCAGGCCCGACGTGTGATGGTTGTGGCCCGTGGCGGCGTCGGCAAGAGCACCCTGGCGAAGGCGCTCGAATCGAAATTCTGCGGCGCGACCCCGACGTTCAGAGTTGATCTCAACACCGACGTGGCGGCGCGCATTGCCCGTGGCGTGAAGGGCAACGCCATCATGGCTCAAGTCGAGGCGAAGCTCGCCTTGGAGAAGCGTGTCAGCGACCGCGAGACCTTTCGTGAGCTCCTCAAGACGGGCGCATTCATCCTACTGCTCGATAGCCTCGACGAGGTGCCCGTCGCGATCCGCCCAAAGGTTGTCGCTCAGATCAACGCCGTGTCCGCCAAGTACGAGACCACCGCTCAGATCTTGATTTTCGCCCGGCCCGCCGTGCTCAAGCCTGACTACGGCATCACAGGCATCGACGCGAAGGTTCAGCTACCTGCGCTGACTTGCGGTCGTGCCCGTTCGACGCTCCGGTGGACAGCCAAGAACGATGGCGGTGAGTCGCGTACCGAGCAGTTCATCCGCACCTACTACATCGACCGGCAGTCCAAGGTGCGAGACCAGTGCTTCTACCCCTACATGGCCGCTTATCGTGACATTCAGGTCGTGCAGCGGCTCGCATCGAAGTTCAATCCGAAGGGCAACCTCGGCGGTCTCGTCGCGAGCCTGTCTGGCGTTCATCAGACCATCATCGCCGAACGACTGGGCAAGGAGTTGTCAGCGCTCAAGTGGTCGACCGAGCAGGTGCTGGGCAGCATCGATCGCATGGTCCGCCAGGACGGTCGGACCGAAGGCAGTTGGAACCTAGAGTTCACGATGGATAGGTGCCGCAAGAGCGTGGCCGCCGACGGCGCGAAGACGGGCGCTGTCAAGACCAACTACATCTGTGAGAAGATCTTGCAGTCAGCGCTTTTTAGCCGGGTTTCCGGGGTGAAAGAGTGGAAGTTCGCTCATAAAAACGTCGCGGACCTCTTTCTCGCGCGCTGGGTGGATCGTGAGATCAAGCGCACCGGTGGTTCGTGCGATGTCGTCGACCATCACGCCGATTGGCTCAGCTCCAAGGACGTCTCCGGCTACCTCGTTGGCCAACCGACCGGCCGCACCTGCCTGCTACAGGTGACCCGTGCGCTCTGCAAGGGTGGTTTTTCGCGCAGTCACGTTGATCTGCTCTACAAAGGACTCCCCATTGGCGCAGCGCGCGGGGTTGTCGTAGCTGCTGCGAAGAAGGCGGCGGCAGACGCGAAAGTAGCCGCCGATAGCTGCGAGATGAAGACACTCGGCGCTCTGTAAACCGCTCGAAATTCAACCTCTGCCGTGCAGCGGTGGGCTGTGTCCCGGTAGATCTTCGACTAGTCGCCGTGGTACCGTTCAGTTGTCTGAATCGACCAGCGCGCTACACACCCATGAAGTTCCGGGGGGGAATCTTCGCGGGGTTGCTGGCCTACAAGCGGGTCCATCAACGTGCACGGCCATGCCTTTCGACCCTTCTTGGCGAGTCTAGCCTCACAGGCCTGCGTGCTCTGTTGCATGAGCGTCTTTGCGCTGCCTGCTTGGGCGGGGATCGGCTCCAAAGTAGGCGGGACCGCCCCCACAGTCGCACCCGGTACCCCACCTGCTGCTCCGCGTCGCACTCCGGTGGTCAAGCGACGGCCGATCGTCCGAAAGCGCCGGGCGCCGACAGTGATCGCCAAGCCGCGGCGTCGTCCTCGGAAAAAGCGCAGCGAGCGCCGCTTTATTGAAGGTGAACTTGCCAATGTTGGTGCGACCGGTATCACGCCCTGGGAAAACCGCTTCGGGGTCGTTATCGGTCCGCAGCGTCTCGGCTTTATCTACTACGCCCTCGCACGTCCCGAGCTGAACTACACCCGTCAGATCGGCAACCGTGAGTTGTCGATGTCGTTCGCCATTCCGTTGCGTTTCGAGATCTTGGACACGCGCCCCGATGGTGGCTTCGACAACGCCGGCAAGCTTCGGGCGCAAGACTGGGACGAGGTCTCCGACTTTGCCCAGGTGCTGCGCTACATCAATTTCGGCGGCAAAGAAGGACATATTTACCTCGACATCAACCAGTTCAAGGCCTCGTCCATCGGCCACGGCACCGTCGTCAAGCGCTACAATCCCAACCTCGACCTCAATCGCCGCCGGGTCAGTGTGGGCTTCGATGCCTTCGGCGATTACGCCGGTTTTGAAACCTATATCAACGACATCACAAGCCCTAATGTCATGGGAGCGTTGGTCTTCTTCAAGCCGCTGTCCCTCATCGACCGCAAGAACTACTTCCTACGCTCGTTTTCCTTGGGGCTGACTTTCGCGGCGGACACCAAAGCTCCGATGCGGAACCGCCTCGATGGCGACGACATCGACAATGATGGCCGCCGAGATAGTGAACTACGCATCGACCAAGACACCTTCCAGCCGCAATCCATCACGACCGAGGTCATCAGCTACGGTTCCTCAGTCGAGATGAAGCTGGTCGACACAGATAGCGTGGACTGGAAGACCTACTTCGACCTGAGCTTCCTTGAGACCGGCATTCCGACCGATGATCCAGCCAATCCCCTGTGGACCAACATTCCGACGCGCGCGATGCGGTCAAAGGGGCTCTCCTGGGGGCACCTTTTTCGCCTGAACTTCGATCGTCAGGGACCGCGCGACGAGCCGCTGCATGCCGTGCGAATTCGGTTGGAGCTCCGCAGGTTTGAACGCAACTACCTCCCGAGCTACTTCGACACCCTCTACGAAGTGCAGCGCGTGCAGTACTTATCGGCGCAATCGTCCCGGCAGAAGGTCGATCTCGCCAATCGCACGAAATTACAGGTGGTGCTGGGCCGCGAAGACGACAAGATGGACGTGAACGGCTTCTACTTCGAGACGAGCTGGAAGATCGGCTCCCACTTCGCCTTGGCCTTTGCGCTCGAAGGCAACGATAAGACGCCTGATAACAACTTCTTCGTTCACCTCGAAGTGCCGCGGCTGGGCAATTGGCAGTTTCTCGCGACCTACCATCGCCGGACCGCAAATACCCTTGGCGATCTGTTCGTGGGTGGTTTTGGCAACAGTGACATCTTCATCATGAAGGGCCGCTACCGCTTCGCCGACACTATTCACTTTAACGCCGAGGCCATGACGCCGTTTGGCATCGGTCCAGACAGCCTGTTTCGCAACGCCGTCACCTTCAACCTCAACGCCGAGTTCGGGTTTTCCTATGGTCGGAAGTAGACCCTGGCGCTGCTCTCGGAGGGCAACATGACCCGGTCAAACGCGGGGCCGCCCAAGGTGTGCTCGCCCAAAATGTGCCTGTCGAACATGTGGCTGCTGCTGCTGCTTGTGAGTGCGTTTACGGCGCAGGGCTGCGCTTTTTTTGAGTCCGCCGGCGAGGTCACCTTGGGAAAGGGGCAGATCCCCCGCGTGACCGAGGAGTTGGCATGGCCCGACATCGACGAGATGACCGGATCCGCGCTCGCCGGACGTGTCGGTTCGCGCAATGACGGACCGCTCATCAACGGCGCGCCAACCACCTTGAAAAAGGGCACGTTGGCGCACGTTCAGGGCATCTTGTCGCTCGCTGGGGACTGTCAGCGGGTCTTCAGAAAGGCGCAGTTGACGGACGACGATACAAAATCGGTCAAGAACCTCGCGGTTCGGGTGACCAACTGCACCGGAGACGCCCGATGCGCCTATCTCTGCGGAGATTTCCGGGGCCTAGAGATGGAAGCCGCAGTCGAAATTGAGCTATTCGACGAGGAAGACGCCAAGAAGCTGGCCAAGCAGCTAGCGGATGCGAGTCCCGAGGCGGCGGTCGAGGCGATCGTTCAAATTCGACTGCAGTTCTTCAAGCTAGAGCTCTACCAGACAGGCGACGATGGCAAACGTGAAAACGTGACTGACCGTCTCAGCCTGTTTGACCTCATCCTGACCGAGACCGGCGTGCAGCGGTCCGTCGCTGAGATCGTTGCGCTGGAGGCAGAGCGTGACGCCGCGCTGCGCAAAGCAGAGGAAGATGGCACTGAATTTGATCCATCGCCTTGGGCGACGCTGCCGAGTTGGGTCAAAGTGCTCGATCGGCGCTATGTCACTGATATCGGAGCTACGCCCAAGGGTGAGCGCTACGAGATCGACCCCAGTTCGGCGTTGCTCAAGAGCATCAAGCAAACCGTCGTGAAGGGAGAGTCGACTTCGCTGCGGCTGGTGCAACGGATTCGCGTAGAGCGGCCCGACCTCTATGACTTGCGATTCGACGGCGCTGGATTTTCGATCGACGTACAACCGGAGGTCGTGGTCTCGGTGTTGCAACTCATCAAGAACCTGGGCACAGGCGCAGGGAGCGAATAACGGGCCATGCGCTCCTTCTGTGGGCGATTGGCAATCGGTGACCTGCCGCAAATGGAGCATCCCATGCGCAACGCCATCCTGGTCCTGTCCCTCGCGGTGCTTGTGCTGCCCTTGGGATGCGAGGAGCACTTCACGAACGCCGGTGACGCATCCGCTGGCGATGGTGTCGGTGACGGTTCTGAGCAGCTCGATCTCTTTCGCGGTGATGGCATCGGAGCGGCGTGCGCCAAGACAGACAGTTGCCGGAGTGGACTCGCCTGCAAAGGCGGAAAGTGCGCCGCTGGCGGCGCCAAGAAAGCCAACGACGCCTGCATTTTGTCAGCCGACTGTGAAAAGAGCCTCCAGTGCGGATTTTTCGGCTTCTGCGTGGCCAGCGCTGGCAAGGCAAACGGCGCCTCGTGCACCTCTGTCAGCGATTGCCAAAAGGGATCTTACTGTGATCTCAAAGGTATCGCTGGGTTCTGTACGGCCGCGGCCAAGGCACCCAAGGACCTCTACGGCACCTGCAAGAGCACGGGCGACTGTTGGCCGGGCTTGCACTGCAACCAGAACAAGCAGTGCATGCCAGGCAGCGTGACGTTGAGCCCCGATCTCTTTCCTGGCGCTGCGTGCCCGGTCCGCCAAGAGGAGAAGCTGCCGTTTCAGGCGCGCAATCGCATCCCCCGCGGTGACGAAGCGACCCATGGATTTTACAGCACGCCATTCCCCTCCAACTTGCGGCTGACCCCTGCGGGCAAAGTCGATTTAAGCGCCCACCCCAGACCTGGAAACGGGCTCATCGGCCTGGACCTCGTCGGCAATGTCATCGACGCGATCGGCAAAGAACTGTCGGGTTTCTCCGTGGCTCCAACCGTCCTCTTTCGATGGACCCGCCCACTGGACCCCAAGAGTCTCAAGCCGAGTGGGCCGAGTCAGAACATCTTCTTCGTTGACCTGACCCCGGGTCTCAAACAGCCGCACGTGCAGTTCACCCACCAGTTTAACCCCGATCGCAACAAGTACATCTGCGGCAATTGGCTGGCGATTCACCCGACGTGGAAGTCTGCTCTCAAGGCGAAGACCATGTACGCCGTGTACATCACCGACACCGTTTCAAATCAGCTGCCCGAGGAAGGCGGCGACAGTCTCGTTCCGGTGCAGGGGGACGACCTGAAGCTGTTGCTATCAACGAAGGCGCCGACAAAGTCCATCGAAAAGGCCGCCTGGGACCGCTTCGGTCAGCTCAGGAAGTACATGGCGAGCAAGCAAGTGCCGGTGGCGCGTGTGGTCGCAGCGACGGTGTTTACCACCGACAACCCCGTGCGAATCATGCGGCAATTTCGCAACGTGGTGCTCAAGGCGCCGCCCATCGTCGGGAAGATGTTTCACTGCGGTGTGACCAAGGGTACCTCCCCCTGCGCCACGCCGAATTGGGCGAAGACGGCGCCGGGCAAAGCAGGAAAGGCAGATCCACGCGGATGTCCTGCAAATTCGGGCTCAAACCCCTTCCATGAGCTTCATTTCAAGCTGAAACTACCTGTGTTTCAGCAGGGGACGCGGCCGTACCTGTCGTCTGGCGGCGCGGTGAAACTGGCGGGCGGCAAGGTCCAGAGTGTCGGCACGGAGAACGTCTGCGCGGTGCTCACGGTGCCCAAAAAGACCCGGCCAAGCGTCGGTTGGCCCGTTCTCATCTACGGTCATGGCACGGGTGGATCGTTTCGCAGCGGCGCGACACAGATGTCCGCTGCGGTGTCGAATATGAAGTTCAACGGCCTGCCCGCCAATATGGCGCTGCTTGGGATTGATCAGCCGATGCACGGCGATCGTCGGGGCCTGCCGCTGGACCCTGGGCCGTTGTTTTACAACTTCGCCAACCCGCCGGCAGCGAAGGGCAATTTCTATCAAGGCGCGGCTGACAATCACAGCTTGGTTCGGTTTCTCAGGGGCTATTCTGCCTCGCTTCCCAAGCTCGGTAAGGTCAACTTCAACAAGGGCAAGATCTACTTCATGGGCCACAGCCAGGGCGGCACAACGGGACCGATGTTCGCGCCGTACGCCCACGACGACAACGGCAATCGCTTGATCGAGGGCTACGTCTTTTCCGGAGCGGGCGCTGGGCTGGTGTTTTCCCTGCTCAACAAGAAGTCCCCTGAAGACGCGACCATCGGGATCAAGTTGGCCCTACAGGAAGTCGACTTGGACGCTTACCATCCGGTCTTGTCGCTGTTTCAGTTCTACTACGACGAGGTCGACCCGTTGGTGTACGCACCCCAATATTTCCATACGCTTCATAGCCAGCCAGTCCACGTCCTGCACACCTTTGGTCAAAACGACACCTACACGCCGCCCGAAACCAGTCGCGTCTTCACGGCCGCTCTGCACGGCTGGATGATGCGCCGGCCGGGTGTCGGTAAGTGGTTTGATATCATCGGCGATCTCGGCGTCAGCGTGAAAGACCACAACAAGCCTGTGAAGGGAAACATCGAAGTGCCATGGAAAGGCAAGAAGTACGCCATTACGGGCGTGACCGTGCAGCATCTCAACGACGCCGCGCGGTCCAAGAGCAAGCAGCCGTATGACGGTCACTTTGTCGCATTTAGAGATCAGCTGTGCAGCAAGCAAGTGACGACATTTCTGGCGAGCGGGATCGCACAGACAACGCCGACGGTTGTCGCCAAATAATTGAAAATACGATGGTCTGAGCATGGCGATGCGGCGCAATCTGCGGCATCGTCAGGGTGCATCTGTCAACAAAGCCCCGGTGAGGCCTGACGCGACCGTTTGGAGCATGGATGAAGGCGCTGCTGCTGCGATTCTTTGGGCTCGGCCCGGAAGACCAGCGCACCCTCGTTTTGCTGGGTCCCCTCTTCGCTTTGGCGACCGCATCAAGCGTCATTGTCGCGACCTTCACCAAGGCGCTATTTCTCTCCGCCAACGAGCAGTCGGCGATGCCGTGGATGTTTCTCGGCACCTCCGGCTTCACTGCCATCGCATCCGTCGCCTACGTCATGTTGATGGAGCGCCTGTCCATGCACCGGCGCTTCACCGCGCTGCTCCTGTGCGCCGTACTCAGCTTTTCAGCCCTCCGCCTGGCCTATCCACTGAACGAACAGCTGATGAGTTTCGTGCTGCTTGTGTGGTGCACCGGTATTGGCCACCTGATTCTGATCCAGATGTGGAACCTGTCCTCTGGGTTGCTGCCAGCGCGTCAGGGTAAGCGCTTATTTCCCGTATTTGCGGCAATTTCGACCCTTGGTGCCGCTGCTGGTGGCGGGTTGGTGCAGACCGTTTTGGCGCTCGACGTGCCGACGCAGGACCTCGTTTGGGTCAGCGTGGTGCTGTTGGCTGTTCCCCTCGTACGGGTCCGCAAGATCATCAGCGAACTCGCCGGCGCCATGCCCACTGCCGGCATCGAGGGGGACGTTCGGAGGAGCCGAAAGGGCGGTAGAAAGATTCAGCGTATCAAGGGCGGGTCGGAGGTCGTCCGCGGGGCGCGCAGTCTGTTGGAGTCCCCCCTACTCAAGCGCTTGGCGATCTTCGTGTTTCTGATGCAAATCGCCTCGGTGTTGGTCGACTACACCTTCTCCGTCGAGCTGAAGACCACGTTCTCAAAACACGAGCTCGCCAATTTCTTCGGCAAGTACTACGGCCTGTCCAACCTGACCGCATTCGGCTTCGCGCTCTTCGCCAGCAGTCGCATGGTGCGTGTCGTCGGCATCGGCCTAGCCGTCGCCAGTAGCGCTGGCGTCATCGCGATCGGCAGCGCCGTCTATCTCGCCGCCAACCTGGGCTTCGCCGTCGGGTCCGCATTCTGGGCCATCATCGCGTGCTCCTTCTTCGAGCGCATCATCAGCTTCGCGCTGAGCCGCAACGCGATGCAGATGCTGGTTACGCCGATCGAGACACGGAAGGGCGAGCGAGCCAAGACCCTCATCGACGGCGTCGTCTATCGTTTGGCGACCATTTTGGTCTCGATCGCGCTGCTCATCGTCCAGCCGAGCGTGGCCCAGCTTTGGTGGCTGGCCCCCTTTGCAATCGCCGCCTCCGTGGCAGTGGTCTTCGTCGCTTTGGGCATCGGTCCGCACTACCGCCGAACGCTCTTTGAAGCCCTGCGATCGCGCACCCTCGACACCAGCGCTGATCCGCAACTGCAGGCCTGGGTGGCCAAGACGGCGCTGGCTGAAATCTCGGAACGCTTGGCGTCGCCCGATCCGGGCAATGTACTGAAGGCGCTCGATCTGTTGCGTGATTTGCGCATCCCGCTCAAGGCCAAACGGCTGACCCCGCTACTGGCCAACGACCATCCGGATGTGGTCCGGCGCACGCTCGAAACGATGACGCGCCTGAACGTGCAGCCGCCCAAAGAGACCTTGCTCAACCTGCTACGGCTCGATCAGGACGACGGGGTTTTGCGCGAGGTGTTGCGGATGCTGGACGCCGTCGACGACGACGGTCTCGTTCCCCGCGTTCGCTCCTATGCGGGGCATCCCGATCCAGGAGTCGCTTCTCTGGCGATTATTTGGCTGAAACGGGTCGCCGGCTACAAGTCGACCATGGATATCCAGACCGACCTGATGAGTGACATCTACTCCGATGACGATATGCGCCGTGCGCGGGCTGCGAAGATGGCGGGGCGTACCCAGTGGCGAGAGGCGACGCGCGATTTGCCAAAGATGATCGACGATCACAGCGTCGCGGTCCGCCGAAATGCCGTCGAGGCCATGGGCCAAGTTGGGCTTACTGCCTATATTGATCCCCTGATCCGGTGCCTGGGGCGGGCGGATGTCGGCGACAGAGCGCGCGTGGCGCTCATGCGGTTCGGCCCTGATTTGATCGCGCAAGTTGCCGCTCGTATCGAGAGCGGCGCGCTCAATTTGGCGGCGCAGATTCGCGTGCTCGGCGTGGTTGAAGGCATCGCCGGTCGGACCGCCGTCGATCTGCTGATGGCCTGCGCTGAGTCATCGGAGCCAGCGATTAAGAACCAGGCTGTGGCTTCGCTGTGGCGGATGGCTCGTGACCCAGGTCGTCCCCGCCCGCCGACGGATTGGGTGCGAGATCGCGTGGTCGGTGAACTCGACCTGCTCGAGCGCTTTGCCACGGTGACCTCTTTGGTCGAGCGCGCGTCCATTCGGCGCACGTTTTTTCTCGATGAAGTCGCGTCGCTCAGGGTGCAGACCGAGGCCCGAACATTCCGGCTCTTGGGGCTCATGCTGCCGCGCGCGGCTATGTATCGGGCCTACGTGAATTATCGCAGCACATCGCGGCGTGTCCGGTCCAATGCCATTGAGTTGCTCGATCAGCACGTGCGGGATCCGGCGTTACGGCCCTTCGTTGCCCTGGTGGAGCGCGGTCTGGATCAGGAAGGGGTCTTCGCGCGCAGCGGCGTGCTGGACGATGTCGACGCGGCGGTGGCAACCTCTTTGCGGAGTGGTGGCGCGTGGCTATCCCGACTGTGGGCGTGGACGCTCGCCACGGATGCGACATCCAGTCTGACCTTGAGTAGCGAAGGAGTTGCCGACGTGGCCCAAGATCCGATGGACATGGTCTTTCTGCTCAAGAGCGTGCCGTTGTTCGCGGGGCTCTCGGGTGAGCAGTTGCTGCCATTGGCGGAGATTGTCTCTCACGTCACCTTCGAGCGCGGCGACGTTGTCTTTGAGCAAGGGCAGCCCGGCTCGCACGTCTATCTCATCTTGGAAGGTGAGGTCGAAGTGATCAACGACGGCGAGCGGGTCGCGCGGCTCGGGGTCAAAGAGTGCTTCGGTGAAATGGCGCTGCTGGATCAGGGCGCTCGCTCCGCTTCCATTCGCTGCTTGAAAGATTGCGATCTCTGGGCGATTTCACGGGACGATTTCCAAGACCTGTTGGATCTGCATCCGGCCCTGGCCAAGGGCGTGATTCGCGTGCTGACGGCTCGGCTTCGGGACGCGACCGATCAACAAAGCGACGCCAACAAGGCCGCTGCAGTGGCGTGACCTAGCAGCGTGCGGCGTAATTAAAATGACTGCCCGTGCACACTGCTAGTTTTCTTCATGATTGGGGGGCTACGAGCGCCCCCAGTCGCGGCAAGCCGCGACTTCCCCATCCCAGAAGACTGCGCCTCAAGGGAGTCCTTCTCCGAAAAAACGAGAAAAGGCGCAGTCTGCTAGCACTGTGGCTCCTGCGCCGTTGTTCTCGGCTATTTGCCTGGAGCGGGCGGCGCTGGCGCATTGACGGGGGGGCGCGGTTTGCCGACTGACTTGCGCAAGCGATCCAGTGTCATCGTCAGACACAAATCTGGAGCGGCGGTCTTGGGCAGACTGGCTTGCGCGGCTTTAACCATGGCCAGTCGCTCAGGCCCCGACGGGAGGCCCTGATCGAGCTGCTCGAAGTTGTGACGCGCAAATCCGCCGCTGTTGCAGAGTTGCCGGGCCAGCGGCGCAAGGCAGCTCTGACCGGCTGATGTCCCAGCCAAGAACCCGGCGACTTCGTTGGATTCAAATAGCGCAGCGCGGCGCGTGATGACCTTGCAGCCGCCGACGTCGATGAGGTCGGCGGTGTAACGCGCGAGGAAGAGGTCGGCGAGACTTTGATTGCGCAGCTTGAACCGGGTCTGAGCCTTGAGCTTTCCGCCGTGGTCGAACAGCGATGATTGCAACAGTCGCTCACAGATGGACTTCGTGCGATGTTTGGGCGGTGCTGCGGCCATGCAGTCCGCCAAGTCAAAAGTCAGATTTCGGACTGTATCTGCGGGGTGTTTTTTGGAAACCATCTCGTCGACGGTCTCGATCACGGTCTTGGGCAGCATCCCCACACCCTGCATATCCTTCACCAAAATGACAGTCAGAAAGAACTCATAGACGCGCGCACGGCTGTTCATCCACGTTGGCTTCGGCTCCGCCTTCATGGGCTGATTCTGCGCGATGCTGCGCAGGACGAAAAAGTCGCGATAGGTTGACACGTGCGGGTAGTAGCAAGCGCCATCCGAGGTCTTCGCTTTGCGATTGAGGCTGTAGCGCTGCATCAACGTGTCAAACCGTGTGCGAACGCCGGCCTTGGTGATCAGCTTGGCGGCGAGCTCGTCCGTGCGCGCGCAACTCAACTGTGGCAGCTCCACCAATCCCTCGGTGTGGGCGAGGCCATAGTTGCCGCGAAACACAGGCGGGCGGGAGAACACGACGATGCGCAGCGCCGGAAAGCGCACCATGGCTTGGTTGACGGACTTCACGACCCGTGTGCGCTGATCGAGGGGGATTTCGTCGAGGGAATCTAGCAGCAGCAGCCAAGGTTTGGCGCCCAGGGCACGATCGAGCGCCTTGGCTGGTTTGGCCGTCTTCAGGCCGAGGTGTTTGACCACGGCTAAGAGCAGCGGATTGGCGTCTTTTTCACGCTGCTCCACAGCGGCTACATCCCACTGCAGATCCACGCGCGTCACCGGCATGACGCCGCAGAGCTGGGCTTCAAGTGACCAGGCGAGCTTGGATTTGCCGCTACCGCCGCGCGCGAGCACCAATGTACCGCGGGCATGACCCTGCACTAGGAGATTCGCGAACGCGCCTTCGCTGATCCGCCGGGGAGCTTGCGCCTTTACCGTCGCACCCTGGGTCTCACCCGGCTTTGCTACAGCGGCGGGTTTGGGCCAGTGGTGAACCACCAACGCCGGCGGCAGGAATTTCTTTCTTTCGATTTCGCTAGCCCGCTGCGCGACCAGTGTCTTGCAGCCAGCGGCGCGCGGTGAACCAGCTTCAAACGCCTTGGGGAGACGCTGTGGGCCTTGCGCCCCACACCCCGAGGTGATCACCCCCATAACGAGCGCGAGGGTGCTCGCCGCTAGGGCGCGCGGCATCAGGGCGACGGTACGTGAGTGCAATTCGGGCATGGGCGGCTTCCTCATTGCGGGCAGGAAAGCCCACGATTCGGAAGTATGAGGGCGGCTCTGTTGGCGCGCAAATGGTCCGTGATCGACGCGATCGCTGCCGACGTTCGACCGGGCGATTTGTGTGCGGAACCCGTCGCCCGGTAGCTGCCGCTCGCCAGGGTACGGACGACTATGATACGGCCTTGTCTCGGAGGTTCAGATGAAAGCCACCCAAGGGGATATCGAGCGCTGGCAGGCCGAATTGGCGGGCAAACAGCCCTATCACATCATGGCCCATGCGCTGGCGCACCAAGGCTCCGAGCTGTTGTTGTCGTTTTCCGGCGCCGAAGATGTCCTGCTCATTGACCTTGCCTGGCAAATCGCGGGCTCGGACATCTCCGTATTCACACTGGATACCGGCAGGCTGCACAAAGAGACCTACGCGTTCATCGAGCGGGTGCGAGACAAGTACGGCATCCAAATCGACGTGCGCAGCCCTGACGCCGACGCGGTTGGGGCGCTGGTGCGACAGAAGGGGCTGTTTTCGTTCCGTACCGATGGACACAAGGAGTGCTGTGGCATCCGCAAGGTAGCGCCGCTTCGCAAGGCCCTCGCGAGCGCCAACGCTTGGGCCACCGGTCAGCGCCGTGACCAGAGCCTAGATACGCGCGCAGATCTGCCGGTTGTTCAGCTCGATCCAACGTTCGAGGGACCAAACGGCCCACTGGTGAAGTACAACCCGCTCGCGAATTGGACGTCCGCCGAGGTTTGGCGCTACATCCGGGGGGCTGAGCTGCCCTACAATGCCCTGCACGAACACGGCTACGTCTCCATCGGTTGTGAGCCGTGCACACGGGCGGTCTTGCCCGGTCAGCACGAGCGAGAGGGGCGCTGGTGGTGGGAGGCGTCGGGCTCAAAGGAGTGCGGTCTGCATACGTCGGCGAACGACGGGGACTGAACGGTGTGCGCGTGATCGATGTGCCTCTAAACCATCACCCAACTCGCTAATCATCGTCCTCTTCGGACGGGAACGTATCGTCGATCAGGGTCATCGAGTGCTCATACTCTTGGTGCAGCGCTTTCGCGCGCTCGAGTTGCGCTTCGGGCACCATCAGCCAGGTCCCATGAACAAAGGCTAGCGAGGGGTGCAAGCCGCCGGCGTCATCGCTGCCAAGGCGCGCATCCACACCCTGACTTCGCAGCCAGGCCAACAGTGGCTGTGCCATCACAGGCATGTCGACAAAAGCGAGCCGTTCGAGGTGTCCGTGGGGCATGTGACTTCCTCTAGGCTCGGCTGGCCGGCATCCTCAATGATCCAAGCTGCGGAGTTGTAGACGTAACTGGCACAGAGCCAAGCGCTTCCGCGGGCGCGTGCCGGCCCCATTGTACGAACTCCCGCTAGGGTAGCGACCTACCGCTGGGACGCAACCTGCAAGCTCGGCTATGCTACGGCCATGAAGCTGCTGCTCATCGATCCCCCAGAGCTGTTCTTGCGTGGCCAAGGCCACACACGTCAGGTACAGCCGCTGGGTTTGGCGCACGTCGGCGCGGCCGTGGCCGATTTGGTCGAGGTTCGCTTCTTGTTGCCGGATACGCGCCCGTTCACAGGCACTGACCCGTGGGCGGAGTTGGTGACAACCGTTGCGGCCGAGGCGCCCGATCTGATTGGCTTCACCGCTGTGACGGCCACGTTTCCGTCGGCGGCGCGTTTTGCGGCTGAGCTCCGCCGTGAGATGCCTGACCTGCCCATCGTCCTGGGCGGCGTTCATGCGTCGACAGATCCGCGCGGGGCACTCCTCGGGGCGCCGGACATCGACTGGGTGATTCGTGGGGAAGGCGAGTTCGCCATGCGAGACCTCGTCGTGGCCCTTCAAGAAGCAGGCGGAGGTCGGCAATTGGCCTGCAAGGCCGAGATCGCAGGGCTTTGGTGGCGAGACGAGCGCGGTGAGATCAAGCAGGCGCCGCCGCGACTCCCTACGTCGGACCTGGACCAGCTGCCGCTGCCGTTACGCGAGGGATTGGTGTGGCCCGACCACATTGAGCCGACGTTTTACCAGGCTATGGTCACGCTGCGCGGCTGCCCCTACAAGTGCATCTACTGTGCCGTGCCCGGTCTCGATGAACGCAAAACACGCTACCGATCGCCGACCCATGTGGTCGATGAAATCGCTCATCTCAAGCAGCGATTCAACATCCCGTACCTCTTCTTCCACGACAGCGTCTTTACCCTGCACAAGAAACGCACCCTGGCGATCTGCAAGCAGATGATCGAGCGCGGACTGCAGGTGCCGTTCTGTATCCAGACTCGGGCCGATCGCCTCGATGAAGAGCTGCTGGATGCCCTGGTGGCGGCTGGGTTGCACCAGGTGTTTTTTGGAATCGAGTCCGGAGATGCGGGCAGCTTGCGCAAGATCCGCAAGGCCACGCCGCTGGCCACCATCCGCCGTGCCGTCGCACTGACTCGGCAAGCGAACGTGCGTACGAGCGGATTTTTCATGGTCGGTTGGCCATGGGAGGATCGCGCCCTCATGGACCAGACAGCCGAGTTTGCCACCTCGCTGGATCTGGATGCCGTGAGTCTGTTTTCTGCGACCCCGCTGCCGGGGACCGAGCTGTGGGATTTAGCCAACGGTCCGAGCCTGCCAGAGTCCATTGACTTTCGGCGGCCGCAGGTCAATTTGACCCAGCTCTCCGATGAGGCCTACGGGGTCGCGTTCGCCGGTGTGAAGGCCCGCATCGACGCCTACAACCAAGAGCGAATGCTGGCCAACTTGCCTGAAGATGTGCGCTTGGCTTGGATGAATCTACCCGAGAAATCAGCCCGCTAGCAGCCGACGAACCTCTGCGACAATGCGCTCAAGCTCTTCTGGCGACAGCGTTGGATGGTCGTGCTGAACGTGGAGTTCAACACCAGAGGCCAGCGCCCACCTAGCCCATGGCTTGGGTGCTGCTGTCAGCGTTGCCGCTGATTCGGCCAGCGCCTCGGCAACACTGACCGTCTGAGCGACGGATTCTGGTGTGGGACCTGCGGGTTGGTCTGGCGGCGCGAGGTGTGAACTCGCTGTCACGCTGGCGCCGTGCATCTGCTCGCGCAGGGCACGCGCGAGTTGCGCCGACGCTGCCATGGTGGCCCTTGGCACACGCGGTGCCCGTTGTCTGGCGGCTGGTAGCTCGCCGGGCAGCTCGGGCAAGTGACCGGGGTCATGGCTATGTGGTGGAGCCCTGCGCTCGCCATCTCGCGCTGCAGCAGCTGGCGGCGGCGGGATGTCGGCCCCTGCGATATCCAGCACCGGTGCGTTGCCTCGCGTCACTCGCACGGGCCCTGCGGTGGGCAGCGGCTCATGATGGGGAGGCGAATGCGCCTCTGGAGCGTTGAGGATGTGAGTGTCGCCGCGATTCGGCCGACCCACGCGTCCATTGCTCAACATCTTGAGCCAGTTGCTCATCACAGCGGCTTTCTTTTCCGCCTCGACCGGTTCGTCGCACAACATTTGCAGGTAGCTATCGTCCACGCCTTGAACCAGCTCTTGAATGCGACTCATCTCCAGATCGAGGCGCTGGAGACTACGAATCGCGATCAGCTGTAGGAGGTGTCGTCGACCGAAGGGAGCTGGCTCAGCACCTGGCGCATCGACTAGCTGCTCCGCGATGAGTTTGTGGACATCATCAGCCGAAATGGTCGCCCCCTCGCCGAGCAACTCAGTCGCCGCAGTGACGAGGGCACCGAGATCGAACTGTTGCGGATAGGCCACGATGGCTGAACTGATGCGGCGAGCGGAATTCAAGACGATGGCCTCCACGGGGTCTGGACCCGATGATGCGATCGGTCATGGCACTCGTCCAGCGCAGCGCCAGTTCGGCGTTCCCACTCCGTATCCGTCGCACTGTCTCGCCAGAAGATCGACCGACTTTTCCAGTTACGAGCTCACCCTTTTCGATCTTTCATTGGCATGAACTCTCCGCATAGCGCACCCTGCCCGCGGCCGACCGTCCCCTATCGCGGTGGCTACGATGAAAGTGCGCCTGTTCTGGGCTGTACCTCTCTGGGCTGCTTGTCGACTCACGCGCCACTGGGCGGGGAACTCATCATGCGTCATCTTCAACTGTTTTCGTCTCTGCTCATCGTCTGGCTTGTCGGTTGTGCATCTCCTGCTGCGACCAACGCCGGGGCACCTGCACCGATCGGTACCGCCGGCGCCACCGATGCGCCGTGCGTGCCACTGACCGAGCACCAAGGCTGCAATGGCATCGACCGCATGCTCTGTGAGCAGTCGACGCAGTCGTGGCAAATCGTGGCTGAATGCGCCGCTGGTGAGCGCTGCGTAGAGACCTCGGATCCCAGTCTGCCGGGCGCAAAGTTGGCCAAATGCGAACTTATCCCTGTCGTCACAGCTGACGCTGGCGCTGGGGCTGATGGCAGCTCGGGCAGCGATGGTGGACCGGTCGGGAATCCGGCGGAGGTGTGCAAGCGCTGGAACGCCGACCGCGTTGACCTGAGCGAAGGCGACTGGGACGGCAGTGGACCGCAGTGCAAGATCGGCACCCTCAGCCAAGGCGCCATCGTCAACACAACACGGGTGGTCAATCTCTACCGCTTCCTAACCGGTATGCCGCAGGTGGTGCACGACCCGGTGCTCAACGGGAAAGCCCAGGCCTGCGCGCTGATCATGCGGGCCAATGGCAAGATCTCGCACACACCCAAGCAGAACTGGAAATGCTACAACGCCGACGGCGCTGAGGCCGCGAAGAAAAGCAACCTATCCACAGCTGGCACCGTTAAGTCCGTGGACCGCTACATGATCGATTCGGGCGTTCACAACGCGCCGACGCTCGGCCACCGGCGTTGGATCTTGAACAACAAGCTCGACAAGATCGGGGTCGGCTCGACAGGGGCCAAGTACTCGTGCCTGTGGGTCATCGGCGGCAAGGGCAACGCCAAGAAGCCCTGGGTTGCGTGGCCGGCGGCTGGCAAGGTTCCCTATGGCGCCATCAATCCGTACGGTGTTTCTATCGACACCACCGGGTGGTCCATCCAGAGCGATACCATCAGCTTTTCGCAAGCCAAGATCTCCGTTTCGGTGGGTGGCGTCGACCAACCGGTCGATCAGCGTCTGCTCAAGGGCGGCTACGGGTCCAAGTACGCCGTCGCATTCAACCCCAAGGGATGGAAGACCGAGGCTGGATTCACCTACCACGTCAAAGTGGCCGGAATCGGACAGCCCTTTGAGTACGACGTGGAAGTGCTTGACTGCGGCAAGTGAGACGCGCTCAAAAAGCAGCGCCTAGTCTCTTCTTTCTGACCGTAATTACAGATTGATAGCGCTGTTTCGACTACCAGCCCGCAAATTGCGCCAACCATGCGCCAGTCGCCGCGATGACCGGAATGCTGAAGTTGTCGTCGACACCGGAGCCGCTGTAGAGCTCGGCGATCGCGGCAGGCAAGGCGGCACAGAGCGCCATCATCAACGCAGGTTGCCCAGTCACCCCCCAGAGGCTGGCGGTCAGCATCGCGACGATGGCACCAGCTACGGCGAAAGCGACGGTGCCCTCAAGGGTTTTGCTACCCCGTAGTTTGTGACGGCCGAATCGCCGCCCTACCACCGCAGCCGCTGGATCGGCGAACCCCAGAACAACTACGCCAATGGCACACTGCACAGGGCTAAACAACACAGAGATCAGCAAGAGGGCCGTCACCATCCAGGTCGCTGAGTTGATGGAATAGTGCTCGTGCGGGTGAGCGACGTCGCGGAAGGCGCGCATCATCATGCGGTTCAGCGTCGGGTTGAAACGCCGAATCCACTCGACGCTCCATGCCGTCGCCACGAAGGCACCCGCTACGATGATCATGGTCGTTGGGGTGAGCACGTATTTGATGAGCAGCAAGATCATCAACCCATTGCCGATGTGATAGGCGTTGCGGGCGTAGTTTGTTGGCCGATTGTGGGGTACTACTGCGCCCGAATCACGCAGCTTCAAGTTGAGACGATCATAGGACGCAGTCAGCCGGGTACGCAGGGCCGTCCAATCGACTTTCTTGCTGGATTTTGGCGCTTTATCGCTTTCCGTCGTCTCTGCCAACTCATCACACCAAGCGAGCAGTTCGACCTGATTGCTGTCTGAATAACGACGCTTGATCCCGCTCGCACGGGCCGAGAGCGCGGCCAATTTGCCACGCAACTGCGCTGCACGCTCTTCACGCCAGCGGGCCGGATCCATGCCCTGCAGGACCTCGTACAACTCCAGCCCTAGTTCTCTGCACGCACCGCCCAATGTCGGCGCAACCTGCTCACTCACGTTACCCTCCGCGCCTGGGACCGGAGCC
>JAGSHB010000009.1 GCA_023954815.1 Myxococcales bacterium
GCGGTCTCCCGCGAAATCGAGCTCAAGACGGCGGCCGCTGACATGCACCGGTCCGTCGAATAGTCGGTCAGGCCACGGCACCTTGCCCTGCTCCAAAACTTCGCGCATCGCGCGCCGCAAGCGCTGATCCTTCGTGCCTTCGCCGCGATTTAGCTTCTCCAGACCGAGCCTGGGCGCGTCCTGATCGACCTTCGAGATGGCGTGCAGCTTGCCAGCGTCGGCGTCTGCGATGGCCCAGGTCGCACTGTGAGCGTGGATTCGTTCCTTTGTCTCTTCATCGCGTCCCACAACGATGCGGAAGAACGACGCAAATAGGCTGAGTTTGCGGCCGCTTAACGTCGTCAGGTGGCAGTTTTGATACCACCACTCCGTCGTTGCGGATGCATGCGGCAGGTCCTGCTCGGCGAGGTCAATGTCACCGGGAGCGGGCCAATCGGCGGGCCAGCGAGCAGACGAGGCGTTGGGCATGGTGGGCTTCCAAGTCAAGAGAGTGTGTGCGGAGCGTCGGGCGTTAGAGCTTTCCAAGGCGGGCCATGGTCATGATCCCGACGACGGCGGTCAGGATGACGACCTCGAGCACGGTGCCGATGATGAGTTTGCTGGAGCCTTGACCGCCACCTTGCACCGCAGCGATTTCCGCGTTGACCATGCGCTTGGAGATGGGTTCGATACCACCCCAGGCGACGAGACCGACCCACCAGCCCCAGGTCGCAAACGCGCCATCCGTGCCGTATTTCATGAACAACAAGGCCAGCCCGAGCACAACGCTCAGACGCCCGCAGTGCATGAACGCGTGGCGATGGATTTTGTCGAGAATTCCGGCCTTTTTGCTGTCTTTTGCAGCGCCGGCGAGAGCGACGATTAGGCCGAGCACGGCCATGAGAAAGGTCAGATAGCCCAGGTATTTATGGGCGTGCTGCAGTCCGGTCAGCAAAGGGGACTCCTCAGTTATAGGGCGCACGGCGGCGGGTCTGCCACCGATCGCAAGCCGGCGGAGGATACGCCTAGGCTCCAATTGTCACAAGACGCGGTGGGCTCCTGGATTCGATACCCTGTGACTTCCATCGCTCTGTCATCGGTGCCACCCTTGCCCCAGGAGAAGCGGTTCATGGTCACGCGACAGTCCAGCGACATTTCTGACGTCGAGTTCTGGGCAACTCGGCTGCTCCCCTGTCCATACTTGGCAGGCCGAAAAGAGCGAAAGGTTTTGACTCGTTTGGGCGGCCCCAATGCCTCCGGACTGTACGACCTGCTAGCGCGCAACGGATTTCGCCGCAGTCATACGTGGGCTTATCGCCCGCAGTGCCCAGGGTGTGTGGCATGCGTCCCTGTTCGCGTTGTGGTTCAGCAATTTCGGGAGTCGAAGAGCATGCGCCGGGTTCGGCGAAAAAACACCGATCTTCACGCCCAGTGGCGCCCGGCCGAGGCGACGCAGGAACAATACGCGCTCTTTCGTCGCTACATCGATGTCCGTCATCAAGGCGGCGAGATGAGTGAGATGAGCTGGGAAGACTATCGCTCCATGATTGAGGATGCGCCCGTCCGCACCAGTGTCGTGGAGTGGCGTGGCAGCGATGGGCAGCTGGTCGCAGGCATGCTGATCGATCGGCTCAATGACGGCGTCTCGGCCGTCTACAGTTTCTTTGAGCCTGATGACCGCCGCCGAGGATTGGGCACGTATCTCGTATTGGACGCCATCGCGGGGTGCCGTGAGGAGGGGCTGGACTATCTCTATCTGGGGTACTGGGTCGCTGAAAGTCCCAAGATGGCCTACAAAATTCGATTTTCCCCCATGGAAGCCCTCGGTCCGACCGGCTGGTCCCCAGTGCCAGCGCAGGCGCGCGCATGAGCACTGCCGAGCAGGGACTCATTGAGCCTGACGACAGCCTCGCCGGGCTCATTGCACGGCTTGGTGCCAACGTCGCTGCCTGGGATCGCTCATTCGCCAGGCAGTTGGCCATAGCGCTGTCGGCAGAAGCCGAGCGGTTGGTCATCACACCCATCGAACGCCTCGCACTGCGCGACGTCGTCGTGACTTTTTCACTGGGTGATCGGCTCAGCGTCGTCGTGACCGGTCAGTTGCCCGATGTGCCGGGCGACCTGACCTTGCGCTGGCAGGAGCAAGACCTGCCACAAATCGCCGCGTCCTTCAGTGAGCACCCACGGGAACCTTACCTAGTTTGCTCGCTCGATTTTGGTCCAGCTGGGCGTCACGGTATCTTGCGTGCCGGGGCAGGGCACATTCCGGCAGGGCAGGTGGTCAGGGTGCGTGCGCGGGCGACCGTCGGCGGTCGACACGAGTGGCGAGTCCAGGGGCTTGGCCAGACGGCCACAATCCCGCTACAAGACCTGCGGCTGCTCGACGAATAATGACCACAGGCCATGTTGCCGAGCTAGACTGTCGCTGCTGAGCCTCGCTGACGGCCAGCTAAACGCCCAGAAAACCGGTCTATTTGCGCCGATGTAGCGCGTCCCTACTGAGGAAACTTCCATGAGCAACGCCCCATCGTCGCCGCTTCGTATCGGAACCCGTGGCAGCCCGCTAGCGCTCGCGCAGGCCTATGAAGTGCAACGTCTTCTGCGTGCAGCGTGGCCGGAACTTGCTCCCGACACCGCGACCGAGGTGGTCGTCATCGATACCCGCGGTGACCGAATCTTGGATCGTGCGCTGGCCGAGATCGGTGGCAAAGGGCTGTTCACCGAAGAAATTGAAGCGCGCCTTCACGACGGTCGCATCGATGTGGCCGTGCACAGCATGAAAGACATGCCAACCGAGCTGCCCGATGGCTTGGAGATTCCGTGCATGTTGCCCCGCGAAGATCCCCGCGATGTGCTCCTGTCGCGGGATGGTCTGCGGCTTGATCAGCTGGCCGCAGGTGCGGTTGTGGGCACAGCTTCTCTGCGCCGCAAGTCCCAGGTGTTGGCCCAGCGCCCGGATCTGAAGGTGATCGTCTTTCGCGGCAACGTGCAGACCCGCATGCGCAAACTCAAAGAAGGCCAGGCAGACGCCACGCTGCTCGCCCTCGCTGGGCTCAACCGTCTCGACATCGCGGACGTCGCCACCCAGGTTTTCGAGCCCGAAGAGCTGTTGCCGGCTGTCGCCCAGGGTGCCATTGGCGTCGAGATTCGTAGCGCTGACGACCGGGTTCGCAAGTTCGTGGCTGCCATTTCTTGCGCGGATACCGTCACCTGCGTCAACGCCGAGCGCGCCATGCTCCATGCGCTGGATGGCTCTTGCCGTACGCCGATCGCTGGCCAAGCGCATCTAAAAGACGGACAGATTGTAATGGATGGTCTCGTCGCCTCAGAGGATGGTGCTCAGGTCTGGCGGGATACGGACAAGGGACCAGCCAGCGATGGCGCGGAGATTGGTCGCCGACTGGGCATGCGCCTGAAGGTGGCGTCCGGCCGGGCCCCTATTTCGTGACAAAACTAGCGGCGGTCGGCGTCCAAAACTGGCTCAGACTGTTGGAAATCATCGCGCGATAGAACAGTTTCTTTCCGGATTTCAGGCCTTTTAGCGCGATTGGAGCAACGCCAGCCTGGGGTGCGCCTATCGTGACCTTGTTCGCCCACGCCGCCTGGTTCTTGCCGCCATCTTTCGGTCCCCAGTACAGCGTCGCGACGCTGCCGACGCCTCCCGGATCGATCACGTTCACACGCGCATTGGCCTTTCCGGGAGCGACTCCGACGGCTGTCATAACCGTCAGCTCTGCAGGGTAGGGAAAGTAGGCCCGCATGGGATCGCCCAGCCACGGCGGGAGGTTGGCCACCTGCGACCGGCATCCAGCGTGGGTCACCGGGACCGCCCAGACCGTGAAGAACCATCCCAACCGTTTGCCAACGACCTTCGACATCCGCACACACCACTGATCGATGCGCTGTTGGTCATTTTTCGGCTGCTGACCAGCCGGCAGCGCGTAGTACACCTGCCACACCTTCTGATAGGCCTGCCAACCAAATGCATCCTTCAGTTGCAGGTACATCTGCAAGGCGTTCCACGGCGTCCAGTCGGCGTATTTCCCGCCTTTCGCGAGCCAATCATTGAGGATCTGCTTGGCTTTCGCCGGCACCGTGTTGTTGTGACAGCCCGTCTTCTTCGCGGTCAGTTTCTCGCAGCTATGCACCGACCACAGGTTGACCGTCACCTCACCCGTCTTCGGGATGATCGTATCCTTCCATTGGTGGTTGTGGCCGATCTCATGAAACAATCCCCAGTTGCCCTTCGCCTTGAGCTCCGCGAGGTCAACCATCGCCTTGGGCGCATCGAGGTGGGTCATGATGGGGTAGCCAGAGTGCATGTAGCCGCCGCCGATTTGCCGATCAGCGGTGATCCGCTCACGCCGGGGTCGCTTCAGGGGGATCGCAGCCAGCGTCGCGCTCGCCTCCAAAACGCTGTCCCAATAGGCGAGCAGCGCGCCCGGGTCGGCCAGCTTGCGCACATGACTCGACGGAATCGTCAGCGCCACATGTTTGCCCACCAACTCCGCCCAGGGCGCCGGTGCATCGCGGGACGTAAGCCACTGCTGCCCGCTCGTCACCCCAACTTGATACAGCGGCGCAGGCACGGCGCCGCTCAACGTCACGGCGAAACTGCCGAGCTTCGCGCCCACCGGGACGTAGAGGTACAGCGGTCCACCAAAGATACTGCCAACCTGCGCCTTGCCCGAGTCGGGAATGGGCCAGCTGCGCACCACATTGGGGTGCCGCTCAATCTTCGTCTTGTGCCAGAGCTTGTCGCTGTGCGCGCCGATCATCACACGGATACCCGCCTTGGCCGCTGCGCTGGGCATCGACACGGTCACCGCCTTTCCTGCTAGCGCCCACAGCCCCGTCGCCCGTCGAGCAGGCGCTTTGGCCCCCGATGCGCTGAACTTGGCGTGGCGGCCAGCGTGCGTGCCATCGACCGTCAGCTTTCGCGTCACCGTAGTCAGGTCCCCGGTCGGTTTCCCTGGGAAATTTGCGGCTGCCGGATGCGCAAAGAGGTCTTTCGCCGCTGTCCACAGGTGATGCTTGGCGTCGACGTACAGCGCCAGTAGTTGTAGCGGCTCTTTCCCCGGAACGACGGGATTTTGAGGGGTCGGAATCAACGGGCCAATGGCTGTGTGAAAGGCCTTGGCCGTGGCAAAGAAGCCCGACATCGACAAGGGCAATACACTGACGCCGACACCGGCGTGGGGCACCAAAGCCTTGCGCACAGCCAGCGGTAGGTTCGCCTGGCCGGCGGCATGCAGCTTGGCCAGTTGCAGTGCCACCCGCGCGTTGGTCCACGGCGACGGCGCCGTCTGCGATACGGCGATAGCACCCTGAACAGCGGTCTCCGTGCTGAACGTCACCCCGGCTAGATTGATGACGCCGTTGGGCATGTAGTTCATGGCGACCAGCTTCTTGTCGTGACTGGTGCCCCACCACCAAGCCTGTCCGCCGATGAGCAGTCCACCGCCTTTGCTCACGAAGGCCACCAACGAGGCGACCTGGCTCGCCGTCCAGCCTGATTGAGCCGTCGTGACCAGCACATCCACCTTGCCCGGTGCAGCCACATTTGCGCTGGCAGTCTGAATCGAATGGCTCACGAGCAGCGTTTTGAGCTTGCTAAAATTGCCCACAAGCCCCACCACCGGCTTGCTCTTGCCACCGCTCAGCCACCCAATCGCGCCGAGCGCCAGCTTGTGATTGTCGTTGCCGCTCGCGCCCAGTTTGTCCGACAGAAAACTATTGTGGCCCAGCACGACCACGCGCCCCTGGCTCAGTCTGCCACTCGCCACGACCGTCCGCTGAGAGGCATCCAGCACGTGGGCGCACGCATCGGCGCCATGAACCACGAGCTGCCCCGTCAGGCCGCCGCCAGTGTGCAAGCTCTTGGTGCCGCCAATGATCTGCTTGTGCCGCGCAGCGCAAGTCGCGGTCGCGTTGACCTCGAGGTCGCACTTGCCGTCGCAGCCATCTCCAGCCTGGACGTTGCCATCGTCACACGCCTCGGTCGCTGCCAGGGTTCCGTCGCCGCAGAAAGGTGCTGTGTTGGTGTCCGGTATGCCGGTGGATGCGTCGACGGTCCCCGCATCCTGGCTCCAGTCTCCGGCGTCACTGATGGCTGCGTCTTCTTCGCTAGCGTCGCCAAAGCCGTCTACAGCGGCGATGCCACCGTCCTTCCCGTCGACATCGTCGTGCGTGTCACTTTTGACCGATTTGGCGTCGACCGCCGTCATCCCGTCACTAGGGTTGGCGTCGTGGATCGCTGTCGCGTCGACGTTCGTGTTGTCGGATCGCGGATCGCCGTTACAGGCCACTGCGAACGCAGCTGTGAGGGTAGCAAGTAGCAAACGGTGCATGGGTGGCTCTCGGTCAGCAGTTGGGTAGCCAGCCTACCTGACCCCTGTTGCCATCAAAACGCTGCCATCGCCACTTGGAAGCCGCGACTTCCGCGGTTGCTTGCCTCAATAGGCCGACCGCAAGTGCAGCCGCTTGCGCCGGCCACCCGCCACAATGTCGAGCTCCAGCTGGCGACCACCGCCCACATCGATGCGGTCCTGCCTCGTCAACACGGCCTGGATACGACTCGGGCAAGGGTTTGCGCAGGTCAGGGGCAACATGTCCAAGTCTCCAAACCACACCCGCAAGAAGTTCATGCTCAGCGCGAGGGGGGCGCCGAAGCCGTTGTCCGTCCGCTCGATCTTTGTTGCTACTGTGCGGGCGTACCCGGACCCCGGTACACGTTCGATGACGATGGCGGTATTGTCCTGGCTGCCGTCGCCCAACAACAGGGTCTGCGACCCGATCGACCACACGCCGCTGAGCCAATCGGTGCTCCGTGGCTTGGGCGTGATGAGCAGAATTCGCCCTTTCAGCTTGGTATCCTGCCCCTCTAGGCGCAGTTTGAACTTGCGTTTCGCGCTCAGCCGCAGCTTCTCCACGCGCCCGGTGCCGGCGTCATAAAGCGCCATCACATCACGCCGCAGGCCGTTGCTGCCGCGCACCTCAATGGGAGTCGTGCGCCCGTTGCCGCCGCGCAATTTCTTCACACTGATTCGAATCGAGCCCGTGTCGTGCGCGCGTCGACGAAGCCTGTCCGTCATCCAATCCGCCCACACCGGCGCCAGCTGGCTATTGGGTACGATTTTTAGGATCTTGGCCGCGGTCTTCAGTGAGATATCCTCGCTGATCGCGCGCTTATCCGCCGCAATCTCGGCTCGCACGGCTACGATCCCCATGACTCGGACCTTCGGATTCGTATCGCATTCGTAGCGATAGACCAGCATCGCAGGCCACGTGATCCGCGCCGCTTCGCCTTTTGGCGTGCACGCGACCTTGGCGGTCACACTCCGACTCGCCCCAGGCCCCACGAAGACATGCACCGGATGGCCACCCACATCGAGGCTGATCACCGCCGGCTGCGTCGTGGGGTTCTTCGTCTGTAACGGCACCGAGACCTCCGCTGGCGCCAACGCGACCCAGCGCTCCGCCTTGGCCGCCGACAGATCCTGCTCGATTGTCGCGGGTTTCTTCAGCGGTCGCACACGCACCAACCGCCCCTTGCTCGGCGTGCCCTGTCCGGCGCTCACAAGCCACTGGGCGGCCTCTGCATTCGCCGCCTTCACCAGACCCGCGTGCACGGCGGCCGTCATCCCGGCCGGATGAGCGGCAACAAAACCCAGCAATGCGCCACTCGACCCTTCCTTTAGTGCAACGGTTTCAGCGTGCTGGACCTTCTGGGCGTTTGCCTTGCGTTCGGTCTCCAGTCGCGCCGCCTCCGCCCGTCGTTCCGACTCGACCGCCTTTCGACGAGATTCGGCCTCAGCTAGGCGAGTGTCCTGCTCTTGCTTGAGACGCTCAGCCTTTGCGGCTCGCTCCGCCTCCGCCTTTCGCTGAGACTCCGCCTTCCGCTCTGCCGCAGCTTCCTTGCGCTTTCGGACGGCCTCCGCTGCGCGTTGTGCGCGCTCCGCCTTCTTCTGGGCTTTGCTGGCTGCACGCGCTCGCTTTGCCTGTGCTTTCGCAGCGGTCCGTGCGCGTTTCTTCTCCGCTCGTGCCTTTGCTGCTTCAGCCTTCCGGCGCTTGTTTTCGGCCTTTTTCTCTGCCACCGCGGCACGTTTCGCTGCCGCGGCAGCTCGCTTCGCCTCAGCCGCAGCTTTTTGTGCTTTCGCTCTCGTCTCCGCGGCAGCCTTATTTGCCTGCGCCGCCGCCTGGCCCGCACGTTTGGCCTCAGCCTCCCCCGCTCGCGCTCGGGCCGCCGCAGCACGGCTGTCCGCCGCACGCTTGGCGGCTTCCTCGGCGCTCGCCTTTCTAGCTGCTTCGGCCTTGGCCCGTGCTTTGTCGGCGTTGGCTCGCGCCTGCGTCGCTGCACCCGCTGGCTCTGTGGGGCTGTTTGTGGCCGCGCTTCCCGCCGCTGCACTGGCCGCCGGTGCGTCATTGTTCCCAGCTGAACTAGCCGTTCCGGGCGCCTTCCCCGTCCCTGACTGAGTGCCGGCCGCCGAAGCTGTTCCAGTTGTCGGAGTTGCCTGGGGAGCCGTTGCTGGCTCACCGGGCTGCGTTTTGGCCTGGCCGAACTGAGAAGCGCTGGGCAGCACGGGTCTAATGTAGAAGCAACCCGGCAACCACAGCAGCCCAACAAGGGGAATGACGATGAGGCTTCGGGACACAGAACGTGTAACGGTCATGGCGACTCCATCGACGTGGCGCTCGCCTTGACCCCGTTTGTCGGTGCTGGTCGGCGCGGATACGGCAGATACAAATGGCACCACAAACGGGCAGCCATGCGCTCAGTCGGACTCGCGAGAGACTGTCACAATGAGAACGGGCTTTGCAATCCAGGGCCGAGCAGCGGGAATCACTACCGTTGTAGCGCCTTTGAGCCAAATAGACTGGGTGTTCGCGGCGATTGACCCGTGTTGGGCCTTCCCTGTCGCTGCGGTTTGCGTGCCGGCGCAACGATCCAAGGGGTCGGCGCAGCGGCCAACGTGCCGTGGCGCGCAACCACGGCTTCCAACACTTTGATTAGCGCGCGTCGGGCCACGGACTGCTGAGCGAGGAGTTTCCGCACGCGCTCTGAGTCGATGTCGATGGATTTCTTGAGGGTCCAACTTCCCTTTTTCAGTTTGTCTGGGGTTGTCTTGTGTGCCGTCTTGGGTCGGCGCAGGTCAGCGGAGAGCGAAAGTTTGTGCTGCGGCGCCCGTTGATGATGACGTGCGACCGCAGGCGTCACGGCATGCCCGACGCCCGGGAGCAGAACAACAACAGCGCCAACCAACGAAATGCACAGGCTGCAGATGAGTGCAGCGCGCGCGGTCGTCGGGCGAGCAGTTGGCTTATGCCGCTGTTTTTTCATAGGATACCTCTGAACGTTCAAATTGGCCCGGGTAGGTCACATTTGCTTGTTGTCGTCGGCGAGCGCGATCCGTCATCGTTCGTTTGCATTAACCGGAGTCGTGCCATGGGTTCGCAGCATATTGCACAGAACGTTCCTGCCTTTATGGCAGATGGCGACAGATTCACCCGGCATGGGACAGCCTGGGCCGACGGGCGGACGCGCCTGCTTCGAACTCGTTTGGTCGCCGTGACGACTGCGCTTTCGCTGCTGTGCAGCTGTGTCGATGAGCAACCAAAGGACGCAAAGGCCGACAAGGCCGCGGACGCCGTGAGCGCTGACGCGGACGGCATGATCTCGCAGTCGGATTCAGATGTTTCGGCCGATGATTCCGGCGCGAAAGCGTCAGACGGGCTGGTGGCCGATGGGCTGAACGCCCAGCCGGACGCCGCGGTTGACGCAGCAGTTTGTCTCGATTGCGCGCCCAACGAGACATGCCAAAACAAGATCTGCACGACCGTGCCACTACCCAACGCCGCGACGCTGCTCGCTCATGCCAACAAGATTAAGTCGTTGGCGCTGGTCGACGACAAACAAGGCTGCGATCTCGATGGCGACGGCAAAGTCGACAATTCTTTCGGAAAAGTCGTCGGGGTCTATCCGGCAGCAAACACCGCCCTTTCCGATGCCGTCAAAGAGCAGAGCTTCGTCGCACTGCTGAGCGCGCAAGACTACCGAACCGACGGTGTGGGATTCGCTGTTAGTTGGCTGTTCGGCGAGGTCAAATCAAAGACGGGCAACTGCACTGGCTCGTCACCCGAAGGTTGCACGTATCTCGCATCGAAAGCCGGTCTTGAGCTGGATGCCAAAGGGCAGTGGCGGGTGAAGCAGCTGACCCAGCCCATCACGGTCAGTGGAGGCGTGCTCAAGGGGGCTGATCTCGGCCCCACGAAAATGGGATTGCCGATGTTGGGCCAAGCGCTAGAACTCAAACTGCTTCGCATGCAGTGGGCAGCGACCGCTCACGGCACGAAGAAGTGGGAAGGAACGACAAAGGGCATCTTGTGCGGCGTAATCGACAAGGACAGCCTCGCGGCATGGGCCAAAGCAGCCGCTGAATCCGGCGCCGCAGACGACACGGGGTATGTCGCCGGGGCCATTACCACCGATCAGGTCGACGGGGCGAGCTTTGCGGTGGCCATCGAGACCAAAGCCGTCACGGTCGTCGGCTGGGGCGATTGACAGCGCCAAGACGCCTCAAATCACGCCAAAGATGTCACCCCGAATGACGCAGCTGTCATGCCACCGGCTGTCACACCACCAGCATCAACTTGGCCAGCACAGCAATCGCGGTCAGCACCGCCGTGCCGATGAACTTGAACATAAACTCTTCGTCGATGGGCTGAGGCCGCGCTGCAACACGTTCTTGGGGCCGGTGTTGGTTCTTCATGGTCTTCTCCACGCTATTGGGGCCCTGTGACCCGCGCTAGTTTTCCGTCCCCTCTCCGACTCTGCTTACTGTTTAGATGCACGTCTCGTGCCAAAGGTCGCATCACACGTACATTTTATCAGGCAAGCTCTTTGACCAACTCGCCGAGCTGCTCTCGTGTGAGCGTCCAACTCGCCGGCTCGCGCTCGCCATCGTCACCGACTTGTAGTCGCCGCAACACGAGGTCGCCCCGGCCCCTGATTCGCAAGTCGAAAAAGCGCTTTCGGTCCATGTTCTCGGGCGACGTGCGCAAAATCGCCTCGTCCAGCCCCACATCCACTTCCACCGCGACGACCGGCTCCGGCAGCAAATTCGCCAAGCGGTGGGGCAGGGTGCGCGCAGCTTCTTCCACGTCTCTGACCTGCTTGCGATTCACGCGAATCTGCCGAACCTTCGCACCCAAACGACCGATGTCTTCCAGTTCGATGTGCGCCATGGCGTCGCTCGATACCCGCCCAGAGGCCGTCGTTGTGGAATTGCGGGGCGTTTGCGATTCACCGCCCGGCCCCGAAGATTTCGCACCCTGATGGCGCGCCGTCGCATCACGCTCGGCGGTGTCCAACGCCCGCTGCAGACTGTCGGCAGGACTGCTCATGGCGATCCTCCGCCGGCTGATTGGCCCGCAGTCTTCGCTGCAGCTTCGGCAGCTGCGTCGATCGCATCCTCACTGGGCACGCCCCGAGACAGCTTGCTGCCATCGTGACTCAGCAGCACCGGTTCGCCATCGACCAAGGTCTCCAAGTGCACCGGCCGCGACCAAACACGCGCCAGGTTACCCAGCACCTGCTCCGCCCACTCCAGCTGAATGTCGAGCCCGTCGTGGCGATGGTGCAGCCGCAGCTCCGCCCGCCGATTGTGGTTGCCGTCCACCACATACACCCGCGGCGTCCCCCGCGAGGCGAGGTGGCTCAGCAGCTGCTTCTTCACCGCCGCAAACTCCCGTGAGTCGATGATCCACTTGCCCGTCCGGCTGTCCTTCTTGGTGGTGAAAAAGCCCTGCTCGCGACAGAAATCAGCGGTCAGAAACGTATCCAGAAAGGTCACGTCGTTGTGCGTCTGGCGCACGCTGAAGACCTTGTCCTTGCCCAGCCCCGCACCCGTATCCCAGCGCCGCCGCTCATCCTCGCTCTCACAGTCGAGCCAGTCCCGGCCGAATTGCCCGCGATCCCAGCGCTGCTCGATGTGTCGAAAGAGCTCCACCCCCATCTTGTACGGATTCAACTGACCGGGCTGTTGCAGCACCGTGCCGCTGTGATGGTCGCAGTAGTCCACCACCTCGCCGTCACTCAAGATGTCGCGGGTCATCATCCGGGTGTGCCAGAACGTCGCCCAGCCCTCGTTCATAATCTTGGTCTGGCCCTGGGGTGCGAAATACAGCGCCTCCTCCCGAATCATCCCCAGCACATCCCGCTGCCAGTGCCGCAAATCGGCGTGCTGCAGCAAGAACCCCAGCACATCGCGCTCCGGCCTCTCGGGCACGCGCTGCATCCGCAGCTCATCGCTCAGCCGCTTGTCACGCTGGGCCTCGATGAACTCCGGCGGGTTGATATGCCGGTCCATGTAGTCATTGGCTTTGATCTTTGGGGCCGATAAATCAGGCTCTTGGGGCTGAGTCAGCATCGACTGTTGCGCCGATTGCTTGTGCCGATTGATGTGCGAGGCGAAAGGATCGATGAGGTTGTCGAGGGACAGACACAGGTCGACAAACTTCTCCACCGTCGACTCGCCGTACTTGTCCATGTGCCGGCGCATACGAGCGGCGTGGTTGGCCATCTCGTCGAGCATTTTGCGGTTGGTCGATGAAAACCACAGGTTGTTCTTGAAGAAATCGACGTGCCCGAGGACATGGGCCATCACCAGCTTCTGATCCACGGGCAGGTTGTTATCGAGCAGGTAGGCGTAGCTGGGGTTGGTGTTGATGACCATCTCGTAGATCTTGTGCAGACCGTACTCGTAGCTCTTTTGCATCCGCAGGTATTCCATGCCCCAACGCCAGTGCGGATAGCGCACCGGAAAGCCCTCGTAGGCCGCCAGCATGTTGATCTCTTCCCAGGTACACATCACAAATACGGTATCGAAGAAGTCGAGCCCATAGCCCTTGGCTAGCGCGGTGATCTCCAGCCGCGCCTCTTCCAGCGCCGGCGGCAGGTCGCGGGTTTCTCCAACGAATCGGTTCGGCGGCAAGCTCATCTCTATCTCCCCTTGCCCAACAGCTCTTTGATGCTGTCCATGATGGCGTCTCTATCGGCGACGCGGCTGATGACCACCGCTTCTTCGTCCGAAAACTCCTCCTTCAACACCTTCAAGAAGCGACCGGAGCCGTAGGGCGAGTCCACCTGCGCGTAGCTGAACTGGTTGCTCACCGGCAGCAGCGACTCCCGGACGATTTTGGTGCAGAGCTCGTTGTCTTTACTCGACGCATTGTCCCCATCGCTGAAGTGAAACGGGTAGATGTTCCACTCACTCACCGGGTAGTCGCGCTCGATAATCTGCTGGCACAGCGTGTAGGCCGAGCTGATCAGGGTGCCGCCGCTCTCCCGCGTCCGAAAGAAGGTGTCGCGGTCGACCTCTCTCGCCGCCGCATCATGGATGAGAAAGCGCGCCTCAAATCCCTCGTAGTGATGCCGCAGCCAGGCGTCGATCCAGAACACCTCGGAGCGCACGATCTCCTTCTGGGCCTGCCCCATAGAGCCCGACACATCCATCATGTACAGCACCACACACGCGCTTCTGGGCTCGTCCTCCATCTCAAAATGGCGATACCGCCGGTCTTCACGGATCGGGATGATGCGCGGCCGGTTCGGGTTGTAGCCACCGGCGGCGATGTTGCGCTTGAGGGCTTGCTTGAACGTACGACGACCATGCCGCAGGGACTCTGGCCCCTTGAGGCTGATGCCTTTGTAGCGCGCACGCTTGGATTTGGACTCCTGCCGGCCCTTGGGTTCAATGCCCGGTAGCTCCAGCTCCTCACCCAGCAGTTCGGCCAGCTCGTCAACTGTAAATTCGACTTCTAACAAGTGGTCTGCGGGCTGATCGCCTGCTTTTTGGCCCTTTCCGGGCTGACCCGACTCGTCCCCGGGCTGCCCATCGCCTTGCCCAATACCGCCTTGTTTCTCGTTCTTGCCATAGCGCAGCTTCGGAATCCCAATCTCATGGACCGGAATCGACACCAGCTCCTTTCCCTGTTTGCCGATGAGCTCCTTGCTCGACATAAACCGCCGTAATTCCCGCCGCACACGACCCTTGACGATGTCGCGAAAGCGCTGGCTGTCTTGGTCGATGTTAAGCATGGCCATGGGGGTCGGTCTCCTTTGGGGGGTGTCTCAGTTACACGTCTTGAGACAGCCAGGTGCAAGCGTTCAAAGCGTTCTATTTCGACTCCTTAGCATCGCCGCGCGCGAAGATGCTGGCCACGTACCGCAGCACGTCCGTCGCGCTCTGGTCGTCGTAGCCGTAGCGCTCGATCAAGCGCTGTTTCACGATGTCGATCTTGGCTTGTGTCTCGGCATCTGCCGTGTTGGTGACGATGGCCGTCAGCTTGATACTATCCTTGCTGTCTTCGAATAGTTTGAGCTCTAAAGCTCGGTGCAGCCGTTCGTTCATCGTGTAGTCAAAGGACGTGCCGCGCAGGCTCAATCCGGCGATGTAGTTCATCAGCTCCGAACGAAAATCATCCTTGCGCGCGTCATCGATACCAATCTTCTCCTCGACAGACCGCATCAGTCGCTCATTGGGCGACTCGCTCGCCCCGGTGAACGGGTTCTTCACCGTCTCACCGAGCACATAGGCGCGCAGGTTGTCGATGTAGTTGTCGGCCAGCCTGCCCATGGCGCCCTCGTCCGCGCTGATGGCTTTTTGCACCTCATTTTTAACGATGTCGTCGTACTCGCCCTTCACCACGCTCAGCAGCTGCTTGTAGCGTTCACGCTCGTCGTCATTGTTGATAAGCCCGTGGTGATCCAGCCCGGATTCAAGCTCGTTAAACAGCATGAAGGGGTTGAGCGACCGCATGTCTGGGTCACGGACCAGGGCGTTGGAGATCTTGTCCTGCACATAACGCGGCGAGATGCCCGTGAGCCCCTCTCGCTTGGCTGTTTTTCGCAGCTCCTTGATGTGGTCCTCGGTAAATCCCGGCACCGCCTTGCCGTCGTAGAGCTTGGCCTTTTGCAGCAACGCCAGCTTCGCGTTGGTCGGCTCCTCCAGTCGGGTCAGCACCGCCCAAAGCGCCGCCATCTCCAGGGTATGGGGCGCGATGTGCGCGTTGACGGAGCGACTGTTGAAGTCCTTGACGTAAATCCGCGTCTCCTGGCTCGCCTTGGTGATGTAGGGCACATCGATTTTGATGGTCCGGTCGCGCAGCGCCTCCATGTACTCATTGCTCTGCAAGCGCCGAAATTCGGGCTCGTTGGTGTGCCCGAGGATGACCTCGTCGATGTGGGTCTGGGCGAACTTCTTCGGCTTGATGCGATGTTCCTGACTCGCGCCGAGCAGGTCATACAGAAAGGCCACGTCGAGCTTCAGCATCTCCACAAACTCGATGATTCCGCGGTTCGCGACGTTAAATTCGCCGTCAAAGTTGAACGCGCGCGGGTCCGAGTCGGAGCCATATTCGGCCAGCAAACGGTAGTTCACATCACCGGTCAGCTCCGTCGAGTCCTGGTTCTTCTCATCTTTCGGTTGGAAGGTGCCGATGCCCATTCGGTCCTTTTCCGAGAGCACCAACCGCTTGACCACGATGCGCTCCTGCAGCTGCAAGAAGTCGCCATCGACCTCCCGCATGACCTCCCGATAGAGAAAACGGCAGACAGGGTTGAGGTCGCCTTCGATACGAACGGGGTAGGGCGCACCCGCGCCGCGCGACTCGTTGATGGCGGCGAGCACCGGCCCGCGCACCTCATCGGGTAACAGGCGGATGGGATCCTCGTGCATCGGGCTCATCTGCTCGGTCGGCTCGCCGCCTTCGCCTGTGACTTTCCAGGCGTAGGTATACAGACGCCCCTCAGGCTGGCGGCTGTACCACTCCAGCCCCTTCTTCAGCAGCCGCGCGACGGTCGACTTGGCCGATCCAACGGGACCGTGGAGCAAGATGATGCGCTTTTCAGGCCCATAATTCAGCGCCGCGGCTCGCAACACCCGCACGAGCTTCATCAGCTGCACGTCGATGCCAAAAACCGCGTCTTTTCCATCATCAAACGGGTCGTCGAAGAATTTATACCGGGTAATCGACTTGTTGTACTCGGTGTACGTCTCGCTGCCGAAGCTCATGATCAAGTCGTAGAGGCGCTGGTACGCGTTGCGGCAAATCGTCGGATCGTCAGCCACGAGCGCCATGTACTCGGCAAAGCTGCCGCGCCACTGCAAGTCCTGAAACCGTTGGATGTTTTGGTGTTCAGCGACGAGGTTCATCAACTGCGGTCGAGGCTCAGAACCCCCCGCAGCGCCACCTGACGGGTCGCGTGTTGCGTTGCTCATGGGGTCCTCCTTGTGGCTCATCACCTGACAGTTTGTGTCGTCTCGTCATCCTGTAGTTCAGACGCGTGTGCTCACGCGGCGTTTTGTTGGGCGGGCGCTGCCCCACTCGGGCATGCCGGCTCAGCTGGCGTCGGTGCGCCAGGCTCGCTGAGATACAGTGCAAATGCGGTGCCAGCGAGTCGGAGCGGGCGATGCCAATCGCGCGGATCGGCCGCAGCTCTCGGAGATCCAACGCTTTCATGGGGTTTTTTATTCGATGCAAGAACTGCCGTTCGGTACGGTCTCGACGATTAACCCGGAGATTTCCACGACATTGACGTCATGGTCCCGTGCGAAGAAGGCGCGTGCGCAGGCGTTCCAGGTGGCCTCGGAGGTGGGTTCGAAACGGCCACATGTACAGATAATCGGAGCTGGTGAAGCAGCGTTCGATGTGGTCGAGCAAGCTGTCGGGGATCTCCCCGTCGAGCTCCAGGGTCACCCGCATGGTCTCGGCGTACGCGCGCCACTCCCACCAAGCTCGCAGGGTGACAAACGCTGGCAATGGCAGGAACAAGTACGAGAGATGAAAGAAGCCCCAGAATCGCCTGGCGTCACGCAAGTGCACGGCCTCATGGAGCAAGATCTCGTAGATGGCCCTGGGACCGACCTGCGCGCGCCAATGGCGACTTGGAAACCAGACTACGCCAAAGAGCACGGTGGTGTAGTTCGTCATGTAGGTGCTGTTGAATGGCCGCACGACCCGGCCGATGCGTTTTTGTAGCTGATTTTCGTCTTTGTAGCCGATAGCAAAGCCCGGCAGCTCCGCTTTGAGCTTGGCTTCGAGGTCTCTGACATCTTGGTTGGTGATCAGGCGTGACATCCTTGGCAGTGTAGCTCAACTCGTGCTGGTACAGTTGGCTGGCCGATTCCGAGGGATGGGTGATGAGCCGTCCGGCCGGCTTATTCCGTTTGGCGGCGCTGCGTGCGCTTGGCCTTCACGGGCACAGCTTCAGACTGATCGGTTCCCATCCGCCAAACCGACGCGCCTCCGACCGCTCCGCCAGTAGAAATGACGCAATTTCGGCCGCTGTTCTTGGCCAAAAATACTCGGGCGTCCGCCAGCGAGAGCAGCGCCTCCGGATCTGTGGTCGGAACTTCACCGAGCGCAGCCACGCCCGCTGACAAGGTCACGTGAATCGTCTTTCCGCCGCGCAGGTAGTGCGCCCTCGCCTCCACTGCGGCCCGGATGCGCTCTGCGACGGCCGTCGCCGTGGGAAGATCCGAGCCCGGCATCAGCATGACGAACTCTTCGCCGCCTACTCGCGCCAGCACATCCGTCCCGCGAACCTGCTCTCGCAGAGTCTTCGCTGTGTCCCGCAGCACGGCATCGCCGACAGCATGCCCACAATCATCGTTGACCCGCTTGAAGTGGTCCAAATCGATCACCATGACCGTGAGTGGCAACTGCAGACGCAATGCTGTCGACGCAGCCCGCACAAACTCCTCGTCGAGATACAGCCGGTTGTGACACTGGGTGAGCTGGTCGCGGGTAAGGGCCTCGAACTGCCGACGCTGGAAGGCGCGGTCGTCTGCATCGAGCCAATCGAGACGAAGAACGACGTCCGGCCCGAGGCCGAACTTCGCGCGATCGGGGAGCACGGCCTCCGAGACGACTTCACCGCCAACAAAGGTGCCGTTGCGTGACTTGGCGTCGACGACTCGGACCGCGTCCTCGGAAACCTGCATCGTCGCGTGATGCCGCGAGATTCGCGGGTCCGTCAGCGCGATATCGTTTTCGAGGGCTCGCCCAATGGTGATTTCACCGGGCCGCATTGCGTACAGGCGGCCGGGCAGCTGTCCCTCCATCACGGTCAGGCAGGGCATGCGGGTCGTCCGAATCTGCACATCTTCCTTGCCCGGCACCAGCGCAAGTGTGTCCGCACGCCGTCGTCGGAAGGGGAGTTGATGCACCACACCAACGCCGTCAACTCCGGCTTCGGTCAGAGGTTTGAGAGGAAGTGTGCTGCGGCCGTCATCATTCATGGTGCTAAGACGTACAAAAGTTAGGACTCTGACATGTGAAACGCGGCGATGTCCCAGTGTGACACGGCGAGTAGCCATGGTCCACGGCTCATTGCCCCATTTCGCTCAAGTGAGGGCTTTTGCCATCCGTCCACGCTCCGATCAAGCCGGGCTCGCTGCAGCCCTCGCTCACATCGTCGCGCCAGCGAGCGCGATTGTTGCCACGACAACAGACCGTTGCATCAGCTGACCTAGTCCCAAAGCGCAAGACGGCCTACCGTCCTTGCACACAGGGAGGAGCGATCATGAGCGACGACAAAATCTACACCTATGCCGGGGCCAATACCGATGTGAAGTGGGACGGCGCCCTGTGCATTCATGTCGGCGAGTGTGGCCGGGCAAGCGGCGAGCTGTTTCAGGCCGGGCGTCAGCCTTGGTGCCAGCCCAATGTCACCGACGTCGATGATGTAGCGGAGGTGGTTGAACGCTGCCCGACGGGGGCCCTGACCTACCAGCGTACGGACGGCGTGGAGGAGCAGGCTGCGTCGGAGAACACGGTGGTCGTCGCCAATCACGGCCCGCTGTATGTGAAGGGCGATCTCGACATTGCCGGCGCCAGCGCGCCAGGCGTCGCCTTCCGGGCGGCGCTGTGCCGCTGCGGGCAGTCGAAGAACAAACCGTTTTGCGACAATAGCCACGAGAAATCAGGCTTTTCGGACCGCGGCGCCATCGGCATGAGCGGCAAGGGCTTCGACGAGCAGGGTGGCAAGCTCTCCATCAACGCGGCACCCAACGGGCCCTTGCTGCTGAAGGGCAACGTGACCCTCAAGACGGCAGCCGGCCGCAGCGCCTTCGAGGGCACGAAATGCGCGCTATGTCGTTGCGGTGCGTCGAAGAACAAGCCGTTTTGTGATGGCAGTCATCGCGAAGCCGGGTTCAAAGCGCCTTGAGCTTGCATTCACTGATTCGGCGGGCCCCGCAAGTGGCCCCAGAAAACGGCTGGCGCGACAGACGCACGATGCGAAGCTGAATCCGAGGTGCTGTGGCCATGAACCCAGCCTTCGCGCGCCCGTTTACCTTTGAAATGGCCGTGATGGACCACGCGTACAAGCCGTGCCGACACCATCCTGATCGTCCTTCAGCTAGCCAAGCGTACAGATCGCATCGGCGTGCTTGATCCGCAGACACAGGGTCTCCAGCACGCGGAAGGGGTGATTCATCTTCTCGGCGCCGAGGTAGGCAACCGTCATGTCCAGACCCACCGCGATGTCCATATTCTCCCGGCCTGTCGAGACGATGACAGCCGAGTCACCCTCTAGCACGTCGCAACGGAAGATCCCGTCCGCGACGAGGCGCCGAACATTGTCGATCTCCATCGTGCGTGCGTCCTCCCACATGCGGTGCAGATTGGCGAATAGTTGTGGGCTCACGGCCATGGCGTAGGGACCAAAATGCCCAGAGGCGTACATCTTGCCTGTCGCCGCGACCACATCCTGCAAGGCAGCACCGGGCTCAGCCCAGCCCTTGGTCAGCGGCTGTTGGTGCCGTTCGGGGTGCGTCATCAGGCCTTCGAACCCCAGACGCTCGTTGCCGTGGAAGATCAGGCGGTCTTCACGCTCAGCACACCACGTGGCCGCACCGGCAGCAGCGGAGTCATCCACCGGCATCCCCAGCTGACGCCACATCTCCAGATCTCGCCAGTGGATGATGAAGTCTTTGTGGATGATCGGCAGCGGCTTGAACGTGCGCCGGTCGGTGATGACCGGGCCGGTATCAATCTCACCTGTCAAATCGATGGCACCTTGGTCTTCACCGGTGAACTCATCGTAGGGCACGGCCTGCACGCCCGGGCCCATGGGGCCGAACATCTCGATAAATCGACGACCGACAAGGCGACGACGGGCGGCGACTACAACGGATTCGTGCAAGCGCTCCAGCTCTTTGTCAGATAGGGGGGTATCGGCGTGGTTCAGAAATGCATGACTCATAACGGACTCCTCTCTCGGATTCAGCGTTTGCGATCGGCGCGAAAAAGGCTGCCGACGGTACGTTCGTAGGGGTTTGTGGCGATGGTGACACCGGTCATAAAGGCCGCGGTATCGGCGCTTTCTGTAGCGGTCGCTGCCGTCGGTGACACTGCCGCTGGTGATGGTGCCTGCGAGGGGGCGGCCTGCGCAGCGGCAGCGTTCGGAGAAGGCGCCGTCTCGTCTCCTGATGCCAGCGACTCGTACACGTGGGATAGCGGCTTTTTCAGGAAAGCTTCGTAGTCCGCGTCGATCTTTTCGAGCAGCTGCGAACATTCAGCGATGTGCTCTTTTTCCTCTTTGGCGAAGTGCAAAATCAGATTCCGCACGGCCTCACTCTCCGCTTTGGCGGCGAGCTCCTCGTATTCATTCACGGTCTCGCACTCTCTCGCCATGATGGTGCGAATCAGACTGGCGTCATTCACGTCGACATCCTCCTCTGTGGGACGCTAAGGCTAGCCCCAAGCAATGGTGGAGTCAATGGGTCCGATATTCGTAACTCATTGAAATTGCAATTCATATGCAAGTGAATGTCAATGTCAGAATCAGTTCGTCTGGCTTGCGTATGGTTCCCGTGGGTTGGTCCTGACAACCGGTGCTGTCACACTGATGCGGAGCGCCGGTCACAACGCAGTGCGGTGCGCGCGGCACGACGCAGTTCATGACGCCGTGCACAAGTCCAAACGGGGGAGCGCATCGCCCATGAAAGACGGACAGATCAGCCTGACAGCCACCGCCGTTGCGCTCGCGCGGGAAGTCACGTCCCCGCGGGCTGACTCGCGTGCGCTTTTGCCGGTGCCGGTCGGATTGTTCTCGTCGATGTGGCGGCCGAGTGTGGCGGCGGCGCCCTTGCGACTTGCTGCTCGAGTAATGAGCGGCGGGCTTGTCGACCACTTGCGCCTGCGCACTGCTGCGATCGACGCCGCGGTGGCCGATGCTTTCGCTGCCGGCTGCACGCAGCTGGTTCTGCTCGGGGCCGGCCTCGACGCTCGCGCGCATCGTTTGCCCAGTCTGGGGCCTGTCACGGTATGGGAGGTCGATCACCCAGCCACTCAGGCGGCGAAGCGCAAACGGGCCCGGTCTGTGCCGTCCCCAGCGAGACGGGTGCGCTATGTCGCGGTCGATTTTGCTCATCAAGACCTCCAGACGCGCTTGCTGAATTCCGGCTTTGATCCCGAAAAACCAGCGGTTTGGGTCTGGGAGGGCGTGACGATGTACCTGCCCGGTTCGGCGACGGAGGCGACCTTGGATGCCATCGCTCAGATGTCGGCGCCTGGCAGTGCGTTGGCGATGACGTTCATGCTTCCCAAGGTGCTAGCCGGTGCCGGTCCGCAATCCCTCGCACTGGGCTTCTTCACCATGTTGAGTGAGCCGCTGGTGGGGGCGATGAGCTCCGAGGTGGCTGCAGCTCGGGTCAAACACATCGGCTGGCGCGTGGTGTCAGATACCGGCGCGGCGCAGTGGGCCAGGCAATTCGGCGGTAGCCAGTGGCCGTCGGTGCTGTTTCATGCTGAGCGGCTGTTGATTGCCGCGTCTCCATGATTGCCTCGCCTCCATGATCGCCACTTCATACGCACGGGGGGGCGAACGACGGTCTGACCCAAAGGCAAAGCGCCCGACAACCCACCTCTCGGCACGTCATCGGGCGCCCTTACAGCCCCGCCAAGATTTCAGACCCACCGAAAGACCGTCTTTCTGCGCGTCTGGTGACTGGGGATTGCAACCAGCGGCTGCACTCCCACCCGAGGCCCATCACTTCAATTTGGCGGGCGTTTCCGGTTCCAATGACAAGCTACGGTCGCGCCAAAGCGGCGGTTCTCCGGGCCTTTGGTGCCGCCGTCGGCTTCTTGTCCAGCGTCAGCTCGCTCACGCCATCTTCGTAGCGAATCCGCGCCAACATCAGCTGCTCCTGCTCCTCGACCACCTTCATCGTTGTCGCCTGAACCCGCTGCGACATCTGCTTCATCTTGGTCTGCAGGTGACGCAGCAACCCCCCGCCGCGACGCATGCCGTCGAGGCTCACAATCTGGGCGTGCAGCTCGTCCATCCGGGTACGGAACTCACCGGAACGCTGACGCAGACTGGCGAGCCGCTGATGCGCGTGGCGAATCTGCCGGTGGGTGCCTACCAGAACGCGCAATTGGTTCGTCAGCGGGCCCTTTGCACGCGGCGTCTTCAGCCAGGTGGTCACCAGGTCAACGCCGACTTGCGAGCGCAGGTCGATCACCCGGCGCAGCGGCGTGCTCTCTTCCATCACCACTTTGCGAGACGACTGGGGGGCGAGTTTGACACGCAGCACGCGGGCTTCCCGCACGGTCTGCACAACCTTCGGCGTCTTGATGAGCTTCCAACCGCGACCCACACGATGGCGCAGGAAGATCGTCACCGGTTTGACCGAGCGATTGGCGACTTCGAGCGTCGTTTTGCGCAGGTGCGCCACTTTGGCGGTCAGGACTCCGCGGTGCACGTCAACGATGCGCTCGATGCGGTCCTTGTGCTCGACGTGGCGGTCGACCCGAACCTGGCGGTCCATCGCGAAGGGCACGATAGCGTGGCTGCCGGGCGGAATCGCCTCGGTGAGACCTTCGCCGATGAAGCGTTTACGACCGTAGACGGTGACCGGGCCGCCCTCGAGCGTCGAGCCGGTCGGGTTCTTGAAGCGCACCGCCCGGAAGGCGTACTGGGCGTTGCCGCGCTGACCGTCGGGATTGTAGAGATAGACGACATCGCCATGCGCAGAGCGGTTGACGATGCTCACCATGGCGCTCGTGCCCTTTGTCACAGTGACCGGCGCCTGCGACTCGAAGTGGCTCTCCCCAATCGGCGTATCGACCTGCGCGACCTTGGATCCGCGGCCTTTTTGCCCGCTATCGGCTTTGGCAATGACCCGTACGCCAGCACGACGACCTGCAACGGCGCCTTTCGCCACAACCTTGACCCGGGCCGGAGCGATGCCATCACGAATCAGGCGGTTGCGCATGACATTGGCCCGGTCGAGCGCCCGGTCGATGGCACGCGCTTCGCCGGCCTTGGCGTATCCCTCAATAACGATGGTGCCGCGATGGCGACGCAGTTGACTCGACAGCGCGCGGGTGCGGGCCTCGGCCCGGCGACGCTTCTGCACCTGCATGCGCTTCTTCATTTGGTAGCGCTGCTGGGCCTGACGGTAGCGGTGCCAGCGACTCACCCGCGCGGCCTTCGCTTTGGCTGTGTCTTTGTCCTCCCGTTTTGATCCGCGGGTGCCGGCCAGTGTCTCCACCACCATCGGCCGCCTCGGCGCCTGTGCGACCTCCCGCTCCGGGTGACCTTTCGGGCGAGCGATTTGGTCATCGCTGACATCCATCACCACGCGTTTTGTCCGGCGGTTGTTGTGGATGGCACCACCGGTGGGCGGCGCGTGCACAACGACCTGGCCATGCCGAATCGACTGGCGATAAACGCGCCGAACACTCCGCAGATCATAGCGAAAAGACAGCGCAGAGCTAGAGCCAACGCCAACGCGCACCTGCTTCCAATCCTCACCCGAGGTGTTATCGACCACCGCCCAACCCTGCACGGTGACCTTCTCGTTCTTGTCAATCATCAGCCGGTAAGTGGGCTTCCAGGCAGGGGAGTCGGAGATGTAGGTGACGATGACATCGCGGACCGATCGGTCAGGAAGCTGGATGGTCATCTGCACATCACCGCGAGACCGGCGCTTGCGGGTTGGAAAGGACACGGGCAGGGGCTTTTTGGTCTTCGCGTCGGTCACCGTCAGGGATTTGAGAAAGTCGTTGACCTTGTCGTCCGGTACCGACAGCTGCACACGACCATCCTTGGCCCGCGCACGCCGCTCGAAGTAGGCGATGCCGTTCCGATAGACGACCACCCGCCCCAACGTCGTCGGGCGTGTCTGCACCTTCACGTGGGAGTCGAGACCGCCGCAGCCGACCATCAGCGTCGGCGTGATGGCGATCAGCAGCCAACTCAGGGCGTGGCGGCGAGGCCGCGATTGCAGGCGGCGGGTGCGTCCAGGGGGCGCGTTGGGCGCTGTGGGCTTCGGGATTGAGTGATTCATGGGGCGCGTTCTCCTTCGGTTGCACAGGTCGGGGTGCGTGAAGGGTTGGACGCGTGATGTGACAGTCGGATCTACAGTTTTTTGAGTTTGTGTTTGCTGGCTATTTTTACATCTATTTCACAGCTCTTCATAGATCGAACCATCCGCCGAGGCGTCGTCGCTATCTGTCCCGGATGCCATTGGATTCCTGAGAAACCCGAGCCATCCCTACGACCCAGCAAGTGCCGCGAGTCGACACAGAGATAGGCAGCAACGGTCTGCCTGAGACGGAGAGCCACCATGTTTAGGAAGAAGACACCCCCACAGACCACAGGACGATGCCCTCGAATCGGCGTCATTCATCGCGGTGCCATGATCGCCGAGCGCAACTTCGCCCGCCGCTGCGACATCAGCCTCGGCCGTCGGATCGACGCGTCGATTCAGCTTGATGACGACGATTTGCCCGAAAAAATGGATGTTTTGCGCCTGATCGACGGCAACTATCACCTCGTTTTACCAGCCGATCCGACGGCCCGGTTGACCCTCCGCGGTAGCCCTGTCTCCAACGTGACGGTCACAGATGGTGGCCAGCGTCTGGTGCCCATCGAGCGCGCTGCCGGCGGTTCATTGCAGATTGGTGACCTGGTCATCATGTTTCAGCTCGTGCGGCCGTCGGCTGAAGCGATGCAGGTACATGAGTCGACGGTGCTGCGGGTCGGGCTGGTCTTCGAGGGGCGCCTGATTTCGGATCGTGTGTTCGACGACAACAAGAAGGTCTGCATCGGTCGGGGTCGCAAGGACCGCATTGTGCTGGATGCTGACTACGACGGGCCGTCCATCTGCTTCCGTCGCCATCGCGATGGGAGCGCGACGCTCATCGCGGATGCGGGTGCGGCCCTGCGTGTGGCGCTGCCCGATCGCAGTCCCGAGGATAGCAACGCGCTGCGTTCCCTCGGCCATGCACGCTCGCGCGGCAAACAGTTGGAGGTGCACCTGCCCACCGGCAGCCGTGGCCGGGCGCAACTCGGCCCCTACACGGTGCTGTACCAGGTGCTGCTGCGTCGTTCCCATGTGCCGGCGATGCCGAGCCAGGGGCCTATCGCCGAGCTCGCGACGGCTGTCTGGCGTGATCCTGTGTGGTCGGCCAGCTTGGCCCTCGCGGCTGTGTTGGTGTGCGGCGTGCTCGGTCAGGCGATGGTGTTCCACGACAACGTCGGTCGCTTTCAGGCCGCGGCTGCGCCCGAGGATGAGGACCGCAACCGGCTGTGGGAAGTCGCGGTGGCCGAGCTTGAGCCGCCGCCCAAGCCAGAAGTCGCGCCAGCCATCGCCCCGCTTGCACCCAAAGAGGCTGCAAAACCCGATCCCAAGGTGAAGCCCAAGCGTGTGGCCAAGAAAGACAAGCGCGTGAAGAAGCCCAAGGCGCCCAAACCATCCGCGGGTGACCAGACAGTGGACCCGACTGAACGGCAACGAAATGCCCGTGGACGCGTCCTGAGTGGAACGGTCGCGGGCGTGTTCAAGGAGTCCAAAATGTTCGCAGCGACAGATGACGACGACGGTGAGGTACAGGCCAAAGTGTTTGGGGGAGGCGGCGAGTCGGATGATCCCGGCGAGGACGGTCCCGGCCATTCAGGCGTGAAGCTCAAGGGTGCATCCGGCGGTGGGTCGGTCGAGCGGGTTGTCGCCAAAAAGGCCGGATTCAAGCGCTCAAGGCGCATCGCTGGCCTCAAACGTCGCGCTCCGCGGAAAGAGGCTCCAGTCAAAATCGAGACGAACCCAATCGAGACGTCAGGCAGCAAGGACGTATCGTCCAAGGTTGGGCGGGTGATTGCCAGAAAGCGCAACGCTGTCCGTCGCTGCTACGACAAAGCGCTCCGCAAAGACGCTTCGATCTCAGGCAAGGTGCGTGTGAGCTTCACCCTGGGCACCGCAGGTACGATTACGTCGGCCGTGGTCAGCGGCGTCACCGGTGACTTGCAGCGCTGCATCAAGTCCGTCTTTACACGGGCGCGCGGCCTGCCACTGATCCCGTCGCCGCAATTCTTCAAGCAGTCGTTCATTCTGAGTGGTCGTACCCCCTAGTCGGACCGTCGTTCAGACAACCATCTCGCAGCGCGCGTCAAGGCCGCTCGATGCTCGTCACCCCTGGCGGCATCGGGCGGCCTGCGTCACACTGGGCCCGTCACCGCATACCGCTCGTCGTCGCCTGCCGCTTTGCTGCCAGAGGAGTCCGCCATGGATCGTCGATCTACCCGCCTGCTCAATCCAACCCCGGTCGCTGTCATTGTCATCGCCCTGATCGCCAGTGCCATGACTGCCGGGTGCGGCAAGGTGGAGGAGATGAAAAAGGCGGCCATCGACAAAGCGGCCGAGTCTGTCGCGGCACAAGCGGAAAAGCAGCTCGCTGACAAGAAGGGTGAGGCGGAGGCGGAGGCCAACAAGAAGGCTGCGTTCGATAAGGCTGTGGCCGCTGCGGTGGACAAGGCGATCGCCAAGCGAGACGACAAGGCGGCAGCGGATAAGGCAGCAGCGGCCAGGGTCGCCGAGGAAGAGGTAGGAGCGGCTGCAGACACGAGCGCCGGGGAAGATGCTGCGGCCGCTCTGGTGGCGGTTGCCGCCGATTACGACGAGCCAGCGCTGGCATCCATTCGCGCCATGGCCAACTGCAAGCGGGTCTATTCCTCGTCTTGTAAGCCCTACGCGGAGCTGACCGCTCGGTGCAAGAAGGCCTGGAGCGCGCGTCGCACGGATGCTATGGCCCACGACAAGCTCTGGCGCACGCTGCTGCACGGCATCGTCTCCTCCGAATCGCCCAAGTCCCGCTACGGGGCCACGATGTTGGCGAACTTCAAATGCCGCGTCGCCAAGTCGCAGCTCGCGGACGAGGCGGTGGGGCGCGAGTTGTTGGGCGCCCTGCGCCGTGAGGGCAAGGAGGGGCATGCCGCCACACGCATGGCAGAGCTGCTGAGTAAATGGTGGCGGTCGGAGATGCCAGGACTGCACACCAGCATGGTCGAGCTGGTGCTCGATAAGGATCATCCGGCCCCCGCCGCTCGCCGTGAGTTGATTCGCCTCGGTGGGATGAGGGTGGGCAAGGTCGCCCCGCTCGGCGCCGCCTTGATTCGGGTCGCTTCCACCGATGGCGACGACGCCAAGGTGCGCGGGCAGGCGGTGCGCAACCTGTGGCGTATGGTGGGTACGCCGATGGAAAAGGAGGCGCTGGAGACCCTGACAGGCATCGCCATGGGCAGGCCCGGCGAGCTGACTGTTGATGCTTTTGGCGCCCTCGGCGATGCTGCGTCGATCCCCATGTGGCCGGAGCTGCTCAAGCACTATCGCGGCAAGCGAGCGGACCCGATATTGGGGGCGGCGATGGCCAAGGCGACGTGGCGTTATGCCGTGGTGAAGTATCCCAAAGGCGTTGACAGCCTGCCGGTGCGTCTCAGCGCTTTTACAACGGCCGTCGAGGTCGCTCAGCTCGCTTCTGTGCCGGAAAATCAGCGTTTTCCAGCGGTCTACGCGATTGGGCGCGGCGGTCACCCAAAGGCGAAAGACGCGCTGGAGCGCATCGCCGCGGGTAGTGACAAGGTCTTGGGTCGGGCGGCGAACCGCGCGCTGAAGACCCTCGCTCCCGTCGCTGCTGACATGGCCGGCGCGGCGGGCCCGGTTGGTCGACCTACGAGAGCGGCGCAGCGCCCCAAGCGGGCGCAGCGCCCCAGTAAGCGCCCGCGCCCAAACAAGGTCGGTCGTCCAGGTCCGTCTCGGCCGCGCCGATAGGTCGCGTCGCACGTGACCGCCGGTCGGCGAGGTGATTGCACACGGGTGTGCGGCCAGCCATGCTGCCGTACAGTTGAGGCTCTTCGGTCTCGAAGGGAGTCACCATGAGCTCAGTTTCCGCAGCGACAGCCGATGCCGACGCACAGAACGCTACCAACGCCGCATGCACGACAGTCGCTGAGATCGACTGGTCATCGTGGGAGCCTGTCGATTTTGCGACGCTGCTCTTCGTCTTTCGCGGCGATGAAGTCCTGCTCATCGAAAAGAAGCGTGGATTGGGTGAGGGCCTCGTCAACGCGCCCGGCGGCCGGCTGGAGCCCGGTGAGACGGCGATGCAAGCCGCAGTGCGCGAGGTGCAGGAAGAACTGCACGTGACGCCGCTGGAGCCCCGTTGGTGTGGGCGCCACCGCTTTCAGTTTCGCGATGGCTACAGCATGGACGTACAGGTCTTTGCCGCTGACAGCTTTGAGGGCACGCCGACGGAGACCGACGAAGCGGTGCCGCTGTGGGTGCCCTGCGATGCCATCCCCTACGAACGCATGTGGGCCGATGATGTGCACTGGATTCCATTGCTGCTCGCGGGAGAGCAGTTCGAGGGGCGGTACGTTTTTGATGGGCAGAAAATGTGCGACTTTGTGATCGAGGTCGTGGGTCGGTAGCCTGCAGGTCCTTGGTGCGCCGCTGCGCGCCACCACAGTCGCTACCTCGTTCGCGTGGTTAGGCGGCGGGCCGATGGGAGTCTCGTGCGAAATCTGCTGCTCATCTCGCTGCTGTTGGCCACCGCTGCATGCGGCGAGCCCAATGTCGAGGGTTCTGCCGGTTTGGCGGACGCCCTCACCGGTGACGCAGGTGCAGAGACCAGCGGCGGCGAGTGCTTGACCGACTACGATTGCGACGATCTCAAGGGTAAAACGCCTTGTACGTTGCCGGTGTGCACCAAAGGCGTGTGCTCGTGGGGACTGCGAGCTGAGGGCGCGCCGTGCAGCGACTTAGAGCTCAAAGAAACGGCCTGCGAGCGCAGTTTGTGTGACAAGGAGGGCGTCTGTGCATTGACGGCTGAACCTGTCGGGACGCCATGTGACCTGGGTCGCAGCATCGGCGAGTGCGAAGTTGCGGCGTGTGATGTCGGCCATGCGTGCAACGTGACCGCCAAGCCCAACGCTACGGCTTGCGGCCTGGGGGAGTGCGGCAACTGGTGCCAGAGCGGCAAGTGTGTGGTCACGCCGGACAGTGCGTACGACGACAACAACCCGTGCACAATCGACCGCTGCGATCAAAATACAGCCATTGTCCATGAACCTGTGACCGGCGCGTTGGCCTGTGACGACGGCGATCCGTGTACCAAAGACGGCACCTGTAGCAAGGGCGTGTGCAAGAAGTCTCCAGGCGCGGTGTGCAACGACGGGATCCCCTGCACCAAGGACGCGTGCGAGAAGACAGGTTGCGTTCACACCCCAGACGATGACGCCTGCGCCGGTACCGACCCGTGCTTTTCGTTGGCGTGCGATTTGAGCGCTGGCTGCACCGCCGACACAGTCAATTCGGGTGCTAAATGTGATGATGGTGATAGCTGCACTGCGGTCGACACCTGTAGTGACTCCGGCACCTGCGATGGCTCGGACAACACCTGCACCTGCAAGTCCGATGGCGACTGCGACAACACCAACAAATGCCTGCCGCGCCACTGCTTTTTAGGCAAGTGCGAGATCGACGAGAGCAAGCGCGTGGTGTGCGATGCCAGCGGCGATGGCTATTGCGGCAAGAACACCTGCGCGCCGAAGACAGGCTTATGCAGTATGACCGTCGCCAACGCAGGAAAAGCCTGTGAAGACAACGATATTTGTACCGCATCATCGGCGTGCAAGGACGGGGTCTGTGCCGGGGCAGGGGTGCAGTCTTGCGATGACAACAACCCGTGCACGACCGACAAATGCGACCCAGTGACCGGATGCGGCACGACCGCGACGCCCGGTGCATGCGATGACGGCGAGAAGTGCACCACGGGGGATAGCTGCAAAAAAGGGGTGTGCAGCGGCAAGCTCACCTCATGCGACGACAACCTCGGCTGCACGTTCGACGCCTGCGATAAATCGAGCGGCACATGCACCAATGACCCGAAAAATCAGACGTGTGACGACAATAACCCCTGCACAACCGATGTGTGCGATGGCAAATCCGGGTGCAAGAACACCCCGGACGACAAGGCGACGTGCAAGGACGGCAACAAGTGCACGGTGACCAAGTGCAGCGCTGGCAAATGCATCGTCTCTAGCTTTGACGAGAGCGTGCCTGGCTGTGGTTGCAGCAAGGACAGCGACTGCGGTGACAACAATCCGTGTACCCAGGACAGCTGCAACAAAGGCGACTGCGTATTTGCGCCCACGCCACTGAACGGCAAGGCCTGCGCCGACGCTAACCTGTGTGTGGCGGGATCGACCTGCGCCAAGGGGATCTGCGGCGGCGGCAAGCCCAAGGTCTGCAATGACGACAACCCCTGCACATCTGATAGCTGCAGCCCTAAGACGGGTAAATGCGCGACCACCGCCAAATCTGACGGCACGTCGTGCGACGCGGATGGCAACAAATGTACCGCTGGCGATGCGTGTAAATCCGGCGCGTGTAAAGCCGGGGCGCTGCTTGACTGCAGCGACAAGGGCGGCCCGTGCGCTGAAGCGGCCTGCGACAAGGCGACCGGCGCTTGCGCGGTGAGCAACAGCCCCAAAGGAGCCGCTTGCGACGATGGCAAATACTGCACGCTCAAGGAGACGTGCGATGGCAAGGGCGGCTGCGGCGGAGGTGCTGCGCGGCCATGTGATCCCACGAAACTCGCTTGCAAGCAGAGCGTCTGCGACAACGCCAAGAAGGGCTGTGTCGTGGTGTCCGTAAAGGCTGGAACGGTCTGTGATGATGGCAAGTTCTGCACGGTCGGTGAGAGCTGCAGCGCCGTCGGGAGCTGCGGCGGCAGCAAGGCCCGTGTCTGCGCGGGCGACTCGGCCAACTGCCAGACGGGTCTCTGCGATGAGGACGACGGCAAGTGCAAGACGAAGGTCGCGAAGTTCGGAACGCTTTGTGATGACGGCAACGACTGCACGAAGACGGACAAGTGCACCTTTGGCGGCAAGTGCAAGGGGTCGAATCTGTTGAGCGGCGTGTCTTGCTCCGATGGCAACAGCTGCACCAAGCCGGATCTGTGCCAAAAGGGCGTCTGCACGGGCAAACTGCTGGCTTGCGACGACAACAAACCGTGTACGACCGATTCCTGCTCAGCCAAGACGGGCGCCTGCACGCACACGCCAGCGAAGAACGGCGCGGTCTGTGCGGTCAACGCGATTTGTCAGACCGGCAAGTGTTCGCCGTTCAAGGCAGGTTGGGCCAAGGACATCGAGTCCGGTGGTAGCTCTCGGCACATCTGCGCGTTGCGTCATGACGGCACCATGGCCTGTTGGGGGCGCAATTCGGACAGTCAGGCTGGCGACGGTGGCAGCAAGGTCAACAAGCCTCAGGTGATCAAGGACCTGGGCTCCGTGAAACAGATGGCTGTCGGCTTCGATCACTCCTGCGGGTTGCGAACCGACGGCAAGCTCTACTGTTGGGGCGCCAATAACTACGCGCAGCATGGCACCGGAAGCTCCAGCGGCGACGAGGAAGAGGCGACGTTTGCCAAGGCTGTGCCGCTGCTGTCAGGAGTTTGGGCCGGCTATCGCCGCACATGTGGCCAGGATTTGAGCAAGAAGATGTGGTGCTGGGGCTTTGGTCCCTCAGGCGAGCGCGGAGATGGCAGCACGTCGCTCCACGGCAAGAAGCCTGGTTTGGTGAAGGGCCTGCCGGCCGATGCGCTGACTCAGGTCGATGTGCGCTCACGACGCAGCTGCGTGGTCACCGTGAAGGGGCAGCTGTGGTGTTGGGGGCAGAACAATAACAAGGACGTCTCCTCCAAATCCACGACGACCATCTCTGTCGCGACCCTGCGCAAGGCGCCGACGGCGGTGAAGTTCGTCGGTGGCGGGCGCTACACGCTCTGCGCTGTCGCTGGGCTTGGTAACCAGGGGCTGTGCTGGGGATCGAATAACGACGGCCAAGCCGGGGTCGGCGTCAACACATCGCCCATCGTGACGCCCAAGCTGCTCGCTGGTGTGAGCGTCAAGCCACTCGCGTTCAGCGGCGGGCGCAGGCACCTGATCATCCTCGGCAATGACGGCAAGGTCTACGCGGCAGGCAGTGGTAAGAACGGTGAGCTCGGCAATGGCGCGACCGGTGAGGTGAATAAGCTCGTCGCCAGTACGGCCTTCACGCAGACCTACGTCAAAGCCATTGGGTTTGACCAAAGCACGTGCGTCCTCGGTACCGATGGCGAAATCTACTGCGTTGGTAGCAATGGCTACGGGCAGTTGGGTCATGGCAAGAACATGTGGGGCGACGTCAAAGTGCCGGTCAAAGTCATCAAACCCTAGGTATGTGTAGGGGCGAATCCGGGCGCTATCGCCTGGTTGCTGGGCTGCTCTGCGTTGCTTGACGCAAGGCCGCTCGCCCAAGGGCACGACACCGTTTGGCGTCCGCCTTTCGGCCCGCACGCGAAAACTGCTCCGCCGCCAAACCGAACGCCAGCGCTGCCTGTCTGCGACGCGTCGCCGCCCAAGCAGCGTGACCCGCACGACGTAGCAGGTCGCCCGCCTCAAGGCGCTGCTCGTTTGCCGCGGCGAGCTGCCCCAAGGCAAGCAAAGAGGCCGCCAACCCGCCTTCATCGTGCGCCTGGGCAAAGGCTGCCGCAGCTTGTTTGTAGCGACTCCGCGCTGCGGCAGGTCGTTGCTGCTTTTGCGCCAACCGCCCACGATTGTAGGCCAGCAGCGCGATTGCGCCTTGGCTCTTGCACCCCATCTTCGCCGCGTTGTCGTAGCGCTCGCGAGCCGCCGCCAACTCTCCTCGCTGGGCTTGCAGCGCCCCGAGTCCAGCCAGAGATTCAGCTCTGACACACCGGTCTGAACTCGACTGCGCTAGCTCCAAGGCCGTCTGCGCTCCCGCTTTGTCACCCGTCTCCGCGAGACAGCGGCCGACGGCCAACTGCGGGCGCCGCGCCGCTTCCGGCTGGCCCAGCTGGATGAAGACTGCGGCGCTCTCCCGCAGTCGTGGCAGGGCCAACTCACATTTACCCAGCGCGGCCAGGGCCGTGCCTTGCCGCAACAGGAGCCGCGCCACCCCTGGCTGGTCATCTCGGGCGCGCGCCATCGAGACGCTGTGTTGGTAGCGCCGCGCCGCCAGACCGTAGCGGCCCATGGTGAATGCGGCGTCGGCGTCGGCCTCATGGCGATGCTGCAGCGTCGTGCGGGAGGCCGGGGGAGCCGAGCCGCATGCTGCAATTGTGGCGCTGATCCCGGCCCAAATGAGCGCGCTCCGGGCGGAGAGTTTGGGACCGGTGCCACCAATGGCAACCCTGAGGCGACGGCTGATCATGGCGCACCCAGCAGTTTGTTGAGTTGCGCATCGGTCGGCGCCGGCGGCGCGTCCCGCAGGCCGCTACTTGGCAGGGGGGCGGGGGTTGCGGTGGGGCGCAGGGTACCGCTGAGCAGCCAGTGTCGCTCGGCGGCGTCCATCACCGCGCGCGTCTCCAACAACACATCGTCGATCTGACTCATCAACCCGGGAACCTTGGGAGCAATCTTACGCAGCGACGCTGTGATCTTGACCAGGTCGCCGAGCGCACGCTTGCCGCTCTTCATCAGCACGGGCAGGTGCTGCAGCGCCCTGCCAGCCTGGCCGAGCACTTTGCTGGTCTTGTCAGCGAGGCCGTTGCTCGTCCTGATCACGCGGTCAGCTGTTGCCAGCGTTCGCTCCATGGAGACCGCTGCGGACTGGACCCGAACAATGAGGTCGACCACCTGCCTGACGAGCTTGGGATCATTGACCGCTCGCGCAACCAGACCGTCACCCTGATCCATCTTGCCGATGAGACCATCCGCACGGCCAATGAGCTTGTCCGCTCGCGCCATGACGTTGGCCGTCTGGTCGAGCAGCGCGGTGATGCGTTTGGTGAGTTTGGGCAAGTCTTTTTCTGGGGCGACCGTGTCCAAAATGGTGTTCAAGCGCCGGGTGAGCTTCTCCACCTGAATCAACGTCGGCCTGAGCGTTTGGCGGCTGTCGGTCAGTACATCGGTGGCCAGCTGCAGCAAGTCTTCGGCGGCTCTCCCTTGGAGCGTGCCGCCCACCGCGATGGACTGCGTGCTCTTGCCACCTTTGAGCTCGATGAAGGGCTCCCCAGGCAAGCCGGCTATCGGTGTGTACAAGACGGCGATGCTGTCCGCGCGCACCGCTTTTCGATGCCGGGTCGTGACCGCCGCATGGGCGATGACCCGACCGTTCTTGTCATAGCTCGACCCTGTGACCCGGCCAATGACCTGACTGCCGATGCGAACGTCCATGCCGTCCCCGATGAGCGCCACCGTGCCCGAGCTAAATCGGATGTCGCAGGGAAAGGTCGTCTCGAACCACTGCCGGCTGCGACCCATGAGCGCGATGATGATGAAGACGGTCAGCACGGCGCCCAACGCAAAAACGCCGACGATCTCATTCTGATAGCGCAGCTTGAAGGGCTGGCTCATGGGGCCTCGGCAGGCTGCAGCGGCAAGTGGGTGCCACCGAAGCGAAGGGCCAACCCGGGATGGCTGGTGGCTGTCAGCATGGCGACCTGATAGCGCTTTCGCAACGCCGCTAGCCGTCGCCACACATCGATAGCGGTCTCCTCATCCAGGCCGAACGTCGGCTCATCCAAGATCAGCAGCGGCGGATGGGGCAGCCAGGCTCGGCCAATCGCGATGAGGTGGCGCTCGAGGTAGCTGGCCGTCGCCAGCGGGCGGCCGTGCAGGTCCCCAAGGCCGAGTTCGGAGCATACTTCCTTGGCACGCTGCTCTAGCTGATCCGATGTCGCGAGGTCGTGGTACCGCCACAGCAAGGTCAGGTTGTCGTGAAGTCCAAGGTTCGACAGCAGCCCGCCCTTTGCCGGCACAAATCCCACGCGCCGTCTCAGCAAGAGCAGCTCCGCCGCTGTCAGTTGCGACAGGTCTCGCCCCAAGCAAGTTACCGTGCCCGTCGTTCGCGGTTGGGCGCCGATGGCAGCGCGCAGGGCAGGGCTCTTGCCGTGGCCCGAGGGCGCCGAGATGACGGTCATCTCTCCCGGGTGCAGCGTGAGGTCGATCGGCGCAAAAAGGGCGCCGCGTTGGGCCGGAAGCGCCACGGACAGTGCGTCAAACCGAAGGAGCGGCGGGGTCATGATACCAGCACGGAAATGGTTCGCGGGTGGAGTCGGCAGGGTCATCGATTACGCCAAGTACAGCATCGCGCTGACCGCGACGTTCCAGCTAAAGAGGGCGCTCATCGCTCGAACGGTACCCCGCGTGGCCGCCCGGGGCACATCGGTATCGTGCGGGCCTGCCGCCATCCCCTCGTAACAGGCCACGCCGGCGATCATGAGTCCCGGCACAAAGGTCTTGGCGAAAAAGGCTACGAAATCGAGCCACGAGAGCTGCCGCAAAAGCAGGTTGAGGAACTCGCCCGCACCCGTGTCACCCGCGATGAGCAATCCGCCCGCCAGGAGTCCCGCAGCGACCGAAACGCCGAGGAAGAACAACGCGACGAGCACCACACTCGCCGCCATGCCGAAGATGCGAGGAACCACCAGGTACTCAAATGGATCGATGCCCGCATAGTCGAGCGCATCGATCTGGCCGCTGACCTGCATATTGCCCATCTCGACTACCATGGCGGTCCCGCTGCGCCCGATCAGGATCATGGCGGACACCAAGGGCCCCAACTCGCGTACCACGACCAACACCAGCAGCTTGCTCACCATGTCGGGACTGCCGGAGAGGTGCATTTGCGCCTGCACGATGACGCTGGCGCCAACCAGCACCGCGATCATCGCCGTGAAGGGCAAGGCCTCCACGGCGGTGAACAGGACCTGCCTTGTCAACACGGATCGCGTCACCGGTCGCACGTCCCGCCATCCCACGGTGAGACGTAGCAGTGCGTGGCCAATAAATGTTGCGATTTGGACGGTGTAGGCCACCAGCCAGCGCAGCTGCGCGCCGATGTTCGCGAGAAAAAACCGAGGGATCTGCCGCACGGGTAGCGCGGATCGTAGGTGGTTGGAGTTGGCCATCGACAGCTACTGTTCAACGTCGACGCCCAGAGGTCCAGGGTAGATCGGTGCGTCCGCCGCCAAGTGCTGAGGCCCCAACACGGAAGGCCGGTTGGTGCCGGTCCGCCTCCAGCGTGCTGCCACGAGGGAGGCTACGAGGTTACGAGGGGGGCAATGGAGGACTTGAAATCTTCTGCGATGTGCGCAAGATCGGGCCTCGAACGACCCCAATGACGCGGACGATATGATGAAGATGGCTCACCTGCTCGCGCTAGCGCTCTCCTTGGCGGTTGTTGTGGGGCCGAGTTTGGCCCATGGCAACAACTCTCGGACCCGATCGGATGGCACTAGCGACAACAGCTCACGAGGGAGCAGCACCGACGAGGACACCGTCGCGTCTGTGCTGCTCGCCACGACGCTGGTCGGTGTCGTTGGCACCGCATTCGGCCTGTACCGTTCCACGAAGAACTCTCAGCATCAGGCCGAGGTGGCCGAGTACTACTTGCGTCATCACGCTGTCCAGATTCGGCAGGATCTGAGCCTCGGACGCGGGCCGCTGCTTCGGGGCTTGTCGAAGGGGTTGAAGCTGGACGCAAAGCGCGGCCTTCAGTTCCGCAGGGCCGTTGTTGGCAAGCGGCGGGTGCTCCTCGGTCTGGCTCGCCCCAAACTCCTGACCAAGGACCGCGCCCTACGCTTTTTCTGGGAACTCGGCCGGCTGGTGCCTCGTAAACCCGCTCCCAAGCGTTCGTAGTCCGTAGCGTCGTGTGCGCCCGCGATGGCAGGCTGTCACCATACAGACACCGGTTGTGGCGGACGGCATGTTGTGCGGCCCTGGCGCTATGCGGTGCGCTACAGCCGGCTAGTGCCCGCGAAGGAACCAGCGCAACTATCCGAACAATGGCTAAGATTCGTGGGCTTTCGCGTGGCTGGGCGGCCAACCGTCGGTGGCTCGCGCTCGATGCAGGTAACCTCGGCGAAGCACCGTACAGTGCGACAGGACAACCGCCCGTACGAAGTCAGCAACAGCGCCTGGTCGCCTTCGCAGCGTCTGCGCTTCGACCGGACAAGGGCAGGGCGGCAGACGACCATCCTGCCTGCCGGCAGCCCCAACGGTGGCGTGTGTTGCGACAGTTGGCTGGGCGTGACGGGGTGGCGCTGCCGGCCCGACCCACCTGCACCGCGTTGGACGCGTTTGCCGATCCCGACAAGACGACGAGTCTAGAGGTGCTGTTTGTTGCCCCCAGCAGCACCCGCGCGGCGGCGAGTTTTGGCCATCTGGTGCTGCGGCTTGTACGGGGCGATCCCGATGCCGTCGATGCCGCTGAACGCGATCCTGCCTTTGAAATCACAGCCCTGACGGGCTTTCACCATAGCTCGCTCTCGTACCTGGCGCAGGGGATGAGCGGCGGGTTTCCACTGGTCTTCGAGCAGTCCCGGCTGCGTACGGTGCTAGCCGACAATCTCCACGGCCAACAGCGGAGCATTCGGCGCTTGAGGTTGAACCTGACCCGTGCCCAGCGGCGGGCGGTCCTGGAGCTATTGTGGCAGGTCGAGCGAGAGTTGGCGCTGCCGTACCGCTTTCTCAACCGGAATTGCGGCACCTACTTGGTGTGGCTGCTGGCGACGGCGCTGGATGGCAAACCGCACATTGACCCGAAGGTCTTTCTGTATGCCTCCCCCGCGGCGATGGTCGACCGGCTCGCGCGGGTGACGATGCGCCATGACGGGCGGCCGCTGTTGGCGCCACAACCAGGTACATTTGAGACCAGCGAACAGCGAAAAGATCGAGCAAAACTCACCATGTACGCTGCCAGGAACGAGCTTTCGCGCCTGAACGGCGGGCTTGGCAATCGTTGGCGGTACGTGGACTTGGGCAGTTTGAAACGGGTGCGACAGTTGACGACAGAGACGCTGAAGACCGCGCCGAAGATGGCGCCCGTGATCCACCGGTTGCTCTTAGCGAGCGTGTGGGTCACCCGTGCCGACGTGGATGTGACCAAAGCCCGCGCCGACAAGATTGAGCGCGAGCGGGTGCAGGCCATCCCTGGGAGGCCCTTTCCTGGCATCCGTGAGGTCATGGGCTGGCGGCGTACGTTCTTTCAACATGAGGACCCCAAGTGGCGCCGACAGCGGAGGATCGAGCGGGTGCTCTGGGTGCAGGACTACATGAAGAAGGCGCCGCGCCGGCCAGCAACGTCTTCCGAAAAGGCGAGCTTGGCGCAGGCGGAGGCGGCCCATGCCCGGTTTGTGCAGGTCACGGACGTCTATGCTGAAGTCGCCGGTCTGCTTTCGATCACCGACCCCGCAGCATTGGAGCGGCGATGGCTTGCGGATCTCACGAAGCGCGAACAGCAGGCCTGGGGGCAGCGGGTGGTGCGCGGTCCGGCTGACTTTGTGGGTTTGGGCGTCGAACAGGGGCGAGATGCTGGCTGGGCGTTGGTGCTGGGTACGGCGTTTTGGCGCGAGGAACTGGGGCAGTGGCGCCCCCATGGTCTTGGTCCGCTGTCGACCTTTGTGCTCGCCGACATCGACACCCGCTTCGAGATTCGCAATCGGCGCGCCCGGTGGCTGAGCAATCGAGCGCGGCTGTTCGAGTTCGCAAAGATGACGAAGCGTCCCGTGGAAGGCGTGTGGTCGTGGCTCGAGCGCCTGGGATGGGGCATGGGCATCCACGGTGAGGTGACCCGCGAGCGTGTGGATCTCAGCGTTCGGCTCGACGGCTACGCGTTGCTGCTCGACGGGGTGGGTAGCCCGTGGCTGGCCGGTCTGCGGGCGGGAGCGATGCCAACGCTGCGGAGGACGGACGATGCGACGATGGATATCCAGGGCGTGCTTGAGCCCTTCGTACAACGGCGCATCGGGTCGACGGGGCGCTTGGCTCTCGGCGGTCAGTATTGGCGGTCTTGGCGCACCCAGCGAATGGCCGCCGAGTTGGTCTTGGATGTGCCGTGGGGCCAGGCGGAGTTGTTTCGGACGGTCACGCGTCTGCGGCAGCGCTGCGATGCACGATGGCGCTGCGATTGGACTTGGTATGCGGGGTTGAGTTGGTAGTCCCCAAGCCGTCAGGAACGTCGTTGATCCTGAGGGCCACCTAATATGCCTTGCCGACCGAGAAACCGCCGTAGCGGCCTCCCAGGACCGTTTGCGGGCATTTTGGCTCCAAAGAACGGTCGAAAATTGCGGCGCAGACACGCGCACGACCACTTTGGCTCCCCGGCGTTCGTGCGGCACGGCCACACGAGGCCGCTCCCACAACCGCTGATTTCTTGGCCGATGCCGCAACTTCGTGAGACTGTGGCAGGCGATAACAGGCTGATCTATTAGATTGAACTGCCTCATTGTGCCCATCGTACGGGCTCGAAACACGAGAGAGACGTTCATGCCGGGGCTCGTGCCGCTCATCGCTCTGCAGCAGTACAAAGATCGCCTGCGGCGGTCGGTTGTGGTGGCGGCACTGATGGTGACGTTACCCACGAGCACAGGGCTTGCGGCCCCAGGTGACCGGCCAGAAGGGCGCGTCTTGGTCAAGGCTCAGGCGTTGCAGCAGCGGATGTTTCGCCACATGGTGCCTGGGGTGAAGGCGCTCAATCGCGCCCACGCAGGCACCGCCGCGTGGTGGCTGGCTCGCCGCGATGTGATGAACCACTGGCTACAGTACACAGATTCGCTCGGCCGGCTGCCGCTGCCGCCCGGGCAGTTTCGTGCGATGACTTGGGCGCCGCGCGGCGCGCTGAAGCGATTCGATGACGCGATGCGGGTGGCCAATACCCTGGCGTGGACCGGCGTTTTTGTCCGGCGCCCAGCCGGTGCGGTCGAGGACCTTCCCGACAATCCTAAGGAGTTGCCAAAGCTCGGTGGGCGCGTTCGGTTCTCGGGCCGCAGCACCAATGGCGCCAGCGTGTTGATTGTCGACACGGATAGCTGCGCGGGGGATGTACGCACGACGGCGGTGCGGATGCCGCCCAATCCGGGCGTCGGTGGCAAGCGCTTCGTTGTGCAGCGGACTGGGATGGCGTTGCCGGGAGGTAGGCCCGGCAAGCCGGGGAGCGCTTGGTTTGCGCTGCAGCAACGCAATCGCCAGAAGGGCTGGGGCAAACAGCCCTTTATTCGTCAGTCGAACGCCCTTGTGCGCGTGGTTGGCCGTAAAGCGACGTACCGTGGCCCCGGACATGCGCGCGATGTGGTCGTGCCCGCGCCGCCGACCGTCAAACGCCTGTCTTGGCGTCAGCGCGATTGCTGTGACTGGCGCGTGGATACGGTGCTGGTCGATGCGGGCAGCGGGCGGGTCTTTGCGGCCTTGACCGAGCGTTGCCGCTGGACTGGGGTTGAAGGCGACACCTGCTACGACCCGGCGTTGAACAATGAGGCCTACGCCAACCAGCACTGCCGGCTACGCGAGCTGCACTGGGTGCGGTTTGGCAAGGTGATGCGCACCGACCAGCTATTCGAGCGCCCCAAGGCCAGCCGCCCCCTCAACCGCTATTGGCGCTTGCCTCGGAAGCGCCGCTAGCAGCGTGCTGCGTAATTAAAATTACTGTCGCAGCACGCTGCTAGTTTTCTTTTCAATTGGGGGGCTAAGAGCGCCCCCAGTCGCGGCAAGCCGCGACTTCCCCATCCCGGCAGACTGCTAGAGCGTTGGGCAGCCAGCTCTCAGCGCGGGCCCAACCCCACAGCCTGGCGAAGGTCCAGCACGGCGACGGTGTGCTGCACGCGCGCCTGCAAGACGGCCAGCTTGCCTTCCACGACCCGGTCTTCCAGGTCTTTGAGCTCGAGCTCGGTGTTGCTACCTGCGGCCAGCCCAGCGGTGGCGTCCTTGACGGCCTTCTCGCTAACTTCGAGCGCTTTCTGTGACGCCAAGAGATCTTTCTGCAAGGTCGCAATCCGGTGCATGGTGCCGCGCACTTCGGCTGCCACACGGTGACGCTGCACCTGCCGCCGAAGCTGCACCTGCTCCAGGTGACCCAGGGCTTCCTTGCGGTCGATGCTGCTGTTGCCGCCATCCCAAAGCTGCTGCGAGACCTGCACCATCAAGACGCTCGTCACGTTTTGACCGCCGAACCCAGCCGCGTTGCTCCACTGAGATTGCCCAACGAGCGAAAAGCGTGGCAGCCAGCGCTTGCGGGTCTCTCCGACACGCAGGTTCATCAACTTCGTCTGCTCACCCAAGAGCACCAGCTCTTCGCGCTGCGTGCGCGCTAGATGCAGCAGCTTGGCTTCATTGCCTGTCGGTCGCTCAGCCGTCACGTCACCGGCGACGTCAAAGCGCTCATCGATTCCGATCATCAACCCAAGAGAGGCGACGGCGGAGTGGTACGCCAGCAGCGCACCGGCTACCGCCCGTTGGCCTTGAATCACCCGCAGCGCAGCCATGCTGCGGCCCAGTGGCGTTCCCACGCCGGCGGCCATCTGTTTGTTGATGGTGTCGAGGGCACGTTTGGCGGCGGCAAGGCGTCGTTCCAGCACCCCCAGACTCTCGCGCTGCAGAACCGCGCCTGCGTAGGCCCGTGCTACAGCGTGCGCCAAGGTGCGACCTGTCAGCTTCAGTTCTTTACGTGCGATTCGTGCCGTCGAACGCGCCATCTTTAGGCCATCGAAGGTGCGTGCATCATACAGGCTCATCCGCAACTGAATTGCGGCGTTGAGACCGTGGCGCTTGTTGACCTGCACGGGGTCGATGTCAACGAGCGGCATCTCGTCGCGATACTTCGTTTGCGCCGCGATAGCGCTGTCGACCACGGCTGTGTTCTGGCCATTGGCGGCCATCTGCGCCTTGACGACCTGCAGGTTGCCGATGTGCCCGGAGACTTGGGCCTGTGCCTGCTTGCGCATGGCCTCCGGATCGGCGAATTGCAGCTCGATGACTGGGTCATTGAGGCTGTATTGTCCGCTCGCGGTGATCTGCGGATGCAGGGCACTCCAGGCGCGGTCCACGATGAGCACTGCTTGCCGCATTCTTGACTGTGCGGCCAGCAAATCGGGACCGGAGGTCTTCATCTGACTGAGCAGCGCGTCCAAGTTGTAAGCCTTCACAGCACCCTTCGGCTCCTTCAGCGCGAGGGTGGCTTGGGAAGCTTGCGCCAGGGTTGGCGTTGGCGCGAAGGTCAACACCGCACCCACAAGCAGGGCGCCGAGCACCGCCGTCGAGGCACCAGCGCGGGCCCCCAACTCCACTTCTAGATCCAGGGTCTCCGTGCTGCCGAAGAGCTTGCGGCGAACAGCCGCTCCGATCTGCTCAAGGACCACATAGAGCGCAGGCACCACGACCAGGGTGAGCAGGGTGGCAAAGAGCAGGCCAAAGATGACCGCAATGGCCATACCGCCCCAGAACTCGCCGCTCGAACCCGCGCTTTCGAACTTGAGCGCGAGAAAGTCGACGCTCCACCCCATGGCCATGGGCACCAGGCCCAGCACCGTGGTCAGCGCGGTCAACAACACCGGGCGCAGACGCGTCAAGCCAGCGCGCAGCACCGCTTCATGCAGCTGCAAACCAGTCCGTTGCAATTGTTCGATGTAGTCGATGAGCACGATGGCGTTGTTGACCACCACACCCGCCAAGCTGATGACCCCGAGCCCCGTCATCACCACGCCGAACGGCATTTGGGTAATGATGAGACCGGCGAACACGCCGATGAGGCTGAGCACGACGCTGCTGATGATGATCACAGGCTTGAGCAGGCTGTTAAACTGGGTGACCAGGATGAGCAGAATCAAGAACACGCCCGTCATCAACGCGCGGCCGAGGAAGGCAGCAGTCTTGGCTTGCTCTGCGTTTTCACCGCCAAAGGTCCAGCTGTAGCCAGCCGGAAACTTCACGTCATCTTTGAGGCGTTTGGCCAATTCTGCGCGCAACTTGTTGGCGTTGGCGCCAGGGGCGACCTCTGCCTCAAGTGTAACGACGCGGTCGGTGTCATGGTGACGAATCGTGCCGGAGCCAGAAGTCCGAACGAGCTTGATGAGCTGGTCGAGCGGGATCATGACGCCGTCTTTGCCGGGCACGCGGATGCTCGACAAATCCGCTGGCGACCCGCGGCGTTTTTCGGCGTAGCGCACCACAATATCGTACTCGTCGGTGCCATCGCGGATGACGGAGCTCTCATTGCCGTTGAACGCGTTGCGAATCGCCATGGCGACCCCGCGGGTGTTGGCGCCGAGCACCTTCGCCGCCTCGCGGTCCACCACCACCTGCATCTCGGGCCGACCGGTCACGTAGTTGCTCTTCGGATCGGCCACACCGTCGTCCTGCATCTGGCGCAACACCTCCATGATTTTACCGGACACAGCGCCAAGCACCGCGTAGTCCGAGCCCTTGACCCGCACGTTGATGGGCGAGCCAGCGGGCGGTCCCATCTTCTCGGGCATCACCTCGATGCGCGCACCCGCGATTTTTGCGAACTCAGTCCGCAGCTTGTCGATAGTCAGCAGGGAGCTCTCGATGCGCTTGTCTTCGTCGACAAAATCAACGCTGACGCCCGAGTTGTGGGTGTTGGCAGAGCCGCCGCCGCCAGGCCCAAACTGGGTGACCGCTGCGCCTGGGGTGGCCACGAAGCTTTTGATGTTGCCATTGGTCAGCAATACGGCCTCGATTTGGCGAACGATCCTGTCGCTGCCGTCGAGACTTGTGCCGTTGGCCGCGGTGACGGAGATGGTTGCGCGTTTCGGGGTGGTCGTGGGGAAGAACTCGACCCCCAGCCCACTGGCGCCGTACAGCATGCCCGAGCCGATGAGTGATGCGACCGCGATGACGATGACGAGCAGCGGTTTGTAGGCCTTCTGCCCCTTGTGATCGATGGCGTGGCGCAAGGTGCCGGCGTACAGCCGCGCGAGCGGGCCGGTGAACGCCTCTTCCCAGTTGTCGTCGGTGGCTTCCGGTGCGCCTTCTGCGCTTGGCCGGGCCATAAAGACGGCCGCCGTGACGGGATTGATAATGAGCCCGACGATGAGGGAACTGACCAAGGTGATGATCACCACCAGCGGCAGGTAGCCCATGAATTTACCCATGATTCCAGGCCAGAAGAGCAAGGGGCCGAAAGCGGCGACCGTGGTGGCCGTGGAGGCGATGACGGGCCAGGCCACTTCCTTGGTACCGGTGAACGCCGCGACCAGACGCGCCTTGCGGAAGGCGGCGCCATCGGTCTCCGGGTTGATGGTCTCCCCGAGATGTCGATAGATATTTTCAATGATCACAATGGCGTTATCGACCAACATGCCAAGGGCTAAGATCAGCGAGAACAACGTCACCATGTTCAGCGTGACGCCCATCATATCGAGGGTGACGAACGTCAGCAGCATACTCAGCGGCACGGCGAGGCTCACCAGCGCCGCGTTGCGAGCGCCCATAAAGAAGAAGATGACCGCGATGACGAGCACCAGGCCCGTGATGATGTTGTTGACCAAGTCGTCGACCATGCGGCGAATTTCGACACTCTGGTCGCCCAGGAGCTTGATTTCGGTGCCCGTCGGCGCCGTGACTTCGTATTTGGTGACGAGATCTTTTACACCGTCCACGACCGAGATGATGTTTGAGCCCGTACGTTTGGTGATCTGCAGGCTCACGCAGTTGCGGCCGCGGATGCGTGCGTAGCTCGTTGGTTTGACAAAGGCGCGGTCGATGCGGGCGACGTCTGTCAACTTGACGACACGCCGACCTGGTGCCTTTACCACCACTTCGCGAAGCTGTTTTTCACCGCGGAAATCGGCCGGGGTGCGCAGGAGGTAACTGGTGCGGTCGACCTCGATGAGACCGCCCGGCAGGTTAATGTTCTCCGCCTGAATCGCGCTGACGACGGCGCCAAGACCCACCTTGCGAGCCGCCGCCGCCTCCGGATCGATGCTGATGCGAAACTGTTCTTCCAGTCCGCCGCTCAGCCGCGCCTGAAGCACGCCTGGCACACCCTCGATGTCCTCTTGCAGGTCTGTCGCGAAGCGTTTGAGCCGCTCGGGGCTGTAGTTGCCGCTGATGTTGACGATGAGCACCGGAAAGTCGGAGAAGCTGACCTCTTGGGTGGATGGGTCCTTGATATCTGCCGGAAGCTTGGGCCGCACGCGGGAGACGCGGTCACGCACGGACTGCAGGCTCTCGTCGATGTTGGCCTCAGGAGAAAACTCGATGGTCACGACGGCAGCGCCCTCGTAGGCGGCACCGCTCATCTTATTGACGTCTTTGAGGTCTTTGAGCTCTTTTTCGAGCGGCGATAGGATGAGCTTTTCGACATCGCCGGGGGAGGCGCCGGGGTAGGGCACCTGCACGACCACGACAGGGATCTCGATATCCGGCGTCATCTCACGCGGCATGGCTTGGAAGCTGATGAGGCCGACGATGAGCAGGTTGAAGATGAGGACAAACACCGCTGTGCGAAAGCGGATGGCATAGCGCGTAATCACCATGGTTAGCGCTCCTTCTTGCTGACGCGAACGGCATCACCGTCGACGACGCGACGTTGACCCACCACGATGAGCTGCTCGCTGCCGGTCAGGCCTTTTTCAATGAGCACCGTCCTGGCCTGCATGGCGCCGGTGGTGACCTCGACGCGATGCGCGCGCCCGTCTTTGACCACGAAGACCACGCTGGTGATCTTCGACAGGGTCGCCGTTGGCTCGTCGATGACGGCGTGCAGCGGAATGACGACCTGCTCCTGACGTCGGTCGAGCAGCAGGCTCAGCCGGGCGCTCATGCCGCCGCGCAGTTGGCCTTTGTCGTTATCCACCAGGATCTCGACGTCGTAGGTGCGCGTGCGTGCGTCCGCCTGCATCGGAAGCAGCGAGACGGTCCCCTCGAAGGCCTTATCGCCCAGGGCTGGAACGGTCAGTGGAACTTTGTCACCGACCTTGAGGCGACCGATGTTTCGCTCCGGCACCTCCGCGATGAGCTTGACGGTGCTGTAGTCCGAGATGGTCACCAGCGGCATGCCGGGAGAAGCGATCTCGCCGATTTCAATGCCGCGCTGGGTGACGGTGCCGCTCATGGGCGCCCGCACGATGAGCTTGGCGAGACTCGCCTTGGCGATTTTACGTGCAGCTGCGGCGACACCACGCCCCGCGACGGCCTGCTTGTAGGTGAGGCGCGCCGCATCCAGACGGGCTTGGTCGAGCACTTTGCTGCGAGCGAGCTTCTCCGAGCGGCGGAGTTGGTTGCGAGCCATATCGACTCCGGCGTCGGCCTGCGCCACCGCGGCATCCGCCTGGCTGAGTTGCGCCCGCGCCATGGTCGCGTCTTGCCGCACAATAATCGCGCTGGCTTCAACTCGCTCGCCTTCCTTTGCACGCAAGTCGATCACACGGCCGGGCACCTCGACGGCGACGCGCGTTGTGCGCACAGGCTTGAACAGCCCGGACAGTGTGAGCCGTTGCTCGAAAGAGGCGCGCTCCACTGCGTGTGTCTCGACAGCGATGCGGTGGACCTTCGATTTTGAGCCCGCTTGGGCCTCTCCACCCTTATCAGATACAGGCGCTGCGGCCGGCTTTTCCGCGGAGGCATTGCTGCAGCCTGAGCCGATGACCAGCACGAGCGGCAACAGCAACAGGAGGGAGCGCTGCCCCAGGTCATGGACTTGAAGTGAGGAGTGAACGGAGTTTTTGATTGGCATGGTGGTAACTCGGGTAGGGGCGTTCATGCGGAGACCTCCTCGGATATCGTCAAGGGGCGAGGGACGCCGAGGGCTTGGCGAACAAGACGCTCTGCGAGGGTTGCGTTGCTCACCATGGCTGGCACGGCTTGCTTGTGGGCGGCGATGGGACCAAACGACGCGAGAAGCAGCCACGTGGCGGCTTCCGCATCCGTATTGGCCGGCAGCCCATCGATTTGCGAGACGTAGCGAACCACATGGCTCTCGGCCTTGCGGTCATTCGCGGCGCAGCACCGCTGTTGGCTCACCAATCCCGGCATACGTGACCAAAGCCGGACCGCCCACGCCCGCCCATCGATGCGATCAAACAGCCGGGTGAAGCCAGCAATAAAGCCGTCGAGTGATGCACTGGCGGGGTCAAAGAGCTCGGCTACCAACGTCTGAAAGTCGGTGTAGAGCATGGCGACTACAGCGTCGACAAGCCCGTCGCGACTCTCGAAGTAGTAGTACAGCGTTGGCTTGGATACGCCGGCGGCATCGCAGATTTCGCGGACGGACGGTGCGTCAAATCCGCGATCTGCAAAAAGTTTAGCTGCTTCGAGTAGAACCCGTTCGCGTGTATCGGCGGAGGGAGGGGGAGACATGGCTGACCTCTGGGAGAGATAATAACTACCGGTCGGTATATTGCAGAACCTTTCTTCTGCCGCAACAGGTTTTTATCGAAGGCCCGCATATGTCACGCATTCCTCAGCACAATGATGGGGTGCATTGGCCGCGAAGACCGTGCAGTGGTGCGCCAATTGGCTCTGTCGAACATGCCAGCCCAAAGGGGTGCGTTGGATGCCGTTTTGCGGCAACCTCTGGGCACTGCAAAACGGAGACGATCATGGCCCACGTGTTGCTCATCGACGACGACGACGCGCTGTTGGACGCGCTCGCCCTGGCATTTGAAGACGCCGGGCACGAAGTTAGTACGGCTCCGCACGGGATGGCTGGCCTGACAGCGATTCGCAGCAATCCACCCGACGTGGTGGTGAGTGACGTGAACATGCCGGGGCTCGACGGCTTCACCTTGTGTCGTCGACTGCGTGAGGCCGGGGAGACCGTGCCAGTGCTCTTGCTGACTTCGCGCGACAATGAGGTCGATGAGGCGCTGGGACTTGAACTCGGCGCGGATGACTACGTTGCCAAGCCGTTTTCGACCCGCGTGCTTCTCGCCCGGGTGAGCGCCTTGATTCGCCGGGATCAGCGGCGCGCAGAGAGTCCGCGTCCAGAGACGGCGGATTTGGAGTTGGGACAACTTGCGATCTTTCCGGAACGTCTTGAGGTGAAGTACGACGGGCACATGGTCACAGTCACGGTCACGGAGTTTCACCTGATCGAGACCCTGTCACGTCGTCCGGGGGTCGTTTTCTCGCGGGATCGGCTGTTGGACCTCATCCGTGGGGATGACTCCGTGGTCGCTCAGCGCATTATCGACACGTACGTGCGCCGTTTGCGTCGTAAGTTTGAGAGCGTATCCCCCGATTTCGATTGCATCGAGACGGTGATCGGCGCCGGATATCGCTGGAAGTCTAAGTCGTGAAGTCTGTCGGGCAGGGCAAGGAACAGCGGCGACTGCTGCGTCGTCTGCGGCTGCCCACGAGTCGCCCTCAGTTGCCAGCAACGCTTGTGGCGACGGTGAAGACAGATCTCAATCGGCTGCGGTCGCTCCGGCTGCGGGCGATGGCTGTCGCGGTTGGCGTTGGCTTTGCGCCGATCTTCCTGGTGTGGGCGGCGACGGGCTTTGACACCTCCTCGGAGGAAGTGTTTCGCCTGTTTATGGCGGTGATGCCCGTCGCGATTGTCGTCGGGTGGTGGCTAGGCTGGCGAATGGTCCGTCCGGTGGAGCTGCTGACCAATGCGGCGTTGAATCGTGCCTTGGATGCCTCGCCAGAAGCAGGATTCGATCTCGGTCGCACGGATGAGTTTGGCGCGCTGGCGATCGCGCTGGATACGCTGGTGAGTCGATTGGAGCAGCAAAATCAGGCCAACGTGGGATTTGTGGCGGATTTGGCGCACGAACTGAAGAACCCGCTGGCAGCGATTCGCGTTGTGGGCGAGCGGCTGAGCGCAGATCCAGAGGATGTCCGGCAGGCTCGTATGGCTCGGATTCTGGAGCGCAGCACGGCGCGGCTCGATGCCTTAGTGAGTGAGCTACTGGAGCTCGCACGCACCGAGAGCGGCCTGCATGGAGAGGGCTGGCAGCACGTGGACCTGAGCGCGCTGGCGACCGGTGTGGTGGACACGATTGCCGGCGACCCCCGCTATGAAGCTGTGACGTTCGAGGTCAATGCTGAGACCGCGGTCACGGTGCTTGGGGTTCCTGGGCGGATCGAGACTGCGCTGCGCAATCTGATTGATAATGCGGCATCTTTTAACGTGCCGGGCGAAAGTGGTCCAGCGGGTGGGCGTGTGTGGGTCGATGTGATTGCCGAGGGTGGGCGAGCGGTGGTGCGTGTGTGTGACACGGGTCCTGGGATCTCCGCGGACGACCTGCCGAAAGTCTTCGATCGGTTTTTTACGACGCGAAGTGGTGACCGGAAGGGCACCGGGCTCGGCCTTGCGCTTGTTAGTGCGGTTGCGCGTGCCCACCGTGGCGAAGCGACGGTGACGTCGGATCCTGGCGTCGAGACTTGCTTTACACTTCGGCTCTGGGCGGAGAACTCGCAGTGAGTGGAGCACCGGCGGCAGCCTTTTTCGATTTGGACCGTACCCTGATCACGGTCAACAGCGGGCTGCTCTATGCGAAATGGGAGCATGCGGCTGGCCGCTTGAGTCGGAGGCGGCTGGCCCAGGCGATGATGTGGGGGGCGCTGTATCACCTCGACCTGATCGATATTGAGCGCGCGATAGCGTCTGCGTTGCTGCAGTACGTAGGGGTGCCGGAGGTTGAGGTTGCGGCGAATACTGCGGAGTGGTTTCGATCCGAGGTTGTCCAGCACTTGGCGCCGGGCGGGGCTGACGCCATCGCGTGGCATCAGGCGGCGGGGCGACCGTGTGTGCTGCTGACGAACTCGTCGAGCTATGCGGCTGAAGTGGCGACGGCGGAGTTTGGGTTGGATGGCTGGATTGCGAATCGGTTCACCGTGGATGGAAAGGGCTTGTTGGATGGTGGGTTTGAGGCGCCGCTTTGTGTCGGTGCTGGGAAGTTGCTACGTGCGGAGAAGTGGGCTGCTGACAATGGGTTTTGTCTTGGGGAGAGTTGGTTTTATTCGGATGCGCTGAGTGATCTTGCGATGCTCGATGGTGTTGGTCATCCCGAGGTTGTGAATCCGGACCCTCGTCTGCGACGCCTAGCTCGGCGACGCGGCTGGCCCATCAGGCACTGGAAGGCTCCTAAATAGATGCCATGCGTTTCACGAGACGGGCATTTCTCGTCGGAAGTGGACACAGCGCGCCATCTGCAGCCTAGGCTGCCTCGCGAAGCCGGATTGTTTGGGATGTCCTCGAACCAGGGCGGCGCTCAGGCCGTAGATGCATTACTCACAAGTGACGAGTCGCGCGACTACCAAGAGTCCAGCGTGCGGTTGTCGCAGCCGCCGACAAAGCCGCCAGCCGGCCTAAACGTACCAGCGGGGAACTCCACGTCCCATTCACCAGCCCGAAAGCGCAGCGACGCCTCCCTGTACGCGGCGGAAACTGCTCGCAGGACTTCCACATATCGCTTTCGCACCTCCCTGTTCGGTGCATGCACGAGGGGCCTTCGCCTGCTCTTCGGCTTCTTGCCCAGAGAAAACGGGCTTGTGGCGAGTATGGCCGCCACACCAAGCACCGTCGCGCCACTCAAGCGGCGAGCCTCGGCCGCCTCCAAATTGATGCTCTCGACAATCGCCCACACACGCTGTCGCCACTCGTTCGGCGTCAGATGCGCCCAGCACGGCAACACCGTCATCACCAGTTCCAAGACGGTGTCGAACTCGCCTGGAACTTCGACAAAGCCCTTGCGGTTTTCAGCTCGGTTCCGCTGCGTGAGGCTTGTCCAAACCCCGTAGATACGCTTGCCATGCAGCAACCACGGAGTCGACGTCGCACCGGGCCAGTCCTCAACCACCGGCACTAGGTTCTCCTTCACGCCCTGGGATAGCAGGTAGCGAAGGCGCCAAGTCTGCGTGAACTCGTCTTCCGTGACAGGCACTTCAGTGAACCGCCGCGCCCAACTCGAGCCATCACGTTCGTTGATGGCGTTGAGTTTCTTTGTGATGTTGCAGTTGATGAACCCAACGAACTTTGACTTCACTTCGGCATTCTTGGCCGAAATCAGCATGTGATAGTGGTTTGAGAGGAAGGCGAAGCCGTGAATTAAGATGCCATTTTGCTTCTGGGCCACGGCTAGGCAACCGATGATTTGTCGGTTCACCTCCTCGCTGGGCCGGCAAAGCATCTCGCCCTTTCTTGTTCGCGTTGTGATTTCAAATAGTGCGCCGGGATGAGGCGTGCGTTCTGCTGGCATAGAGGGCGTCCTTCGACGGCTCGTCCGTTCGAGCCTCGCCCCCTATGACGCTGGCCAAGTCAAAAATCGTCGGCTCTTTCTTTCAATAATCACGATTTTCTCACGCACACCCCGAAAATTCAGCCTTTCGTGAAATGCCTGGCATTTGTTTGGCACGCAACTGCCCGATCGCCCAGTCGATGCGTATGCGACCCAGCCACATAAGGCTGCGTAAGCCGCATCAAAAAAAAACCAAACGGCCAAAGTTGTCCGGCGTGCGTATGCCCAGACAAAACGAGATCGACCCCATCTCCGTAGCCTCAACGAGTACCTTCGGCTGATACGCCAGCAAAACCACAGGTAGCTCCGGATCTCGCCCGGCCTACTCCTCATCAAATACGACGCCAACTGAAGGCCCGCTGGCCGTCACACCTCGAGGTCGTCTATGAGTTCGGTTTCAACATATCCACGTGGACCCATGCTCGAGCAGCTCTGCAGCCCGATCGACACACCTCAATGTTTGGTCTGCCCGTCGAACTCAATCTCTCGCAGCTCTATGCGTCTCGAACGACCACACCGCCCATGGGGCGATAGACTCCTAACGCAGAACTCGCAAGCACAGAGTCTCCGACTTCCACTTTGCCCGGGTAAGCTGCCTTCAAGTTCAGGCTAGGCACGCCCATCAGACGACAGCCGCTGACCTTCACTATCGGCGCGCGCGTACGCGTCCCAGCCACGCTCATGGCGCTACGTTCCGAACGATTTCTCAGCTCGCACGTCGAGATCTCTGCCTCGCAGCCGTCCCGCAACCGCAACACTTCCACGCCATGCCCCACAATGCTGCACCGCTCCATAAACAGCCCAGCGACGCCTGTGATGGCCACCACAGCCGCCTCGCGCTCAGTGTCGCCCAGAAGCTCACACCCGATGAGTTTCAGTTCGCCCGCGTCAGCGTAGATCGCATCGCCGGGGCCCTGCTGTCCGTGGCACCCAAAGATCCGACAATCGGACAGCGTCACAGTCGAAAAGCCGCGGACACTCAGCCCGCCACCGACCTCATCCGTGCCGCCCGTCAGAGAGATGCCATGCAGGTGAACCCGCAGCCCGTCAGCATCGACGCGAAACACCCCGCCACCGTCAGGTCCTGGGCGGACAATCACACCCGCCCCGGCCGCCTTCAGCGTCACGCTCCGTTGCACCGCCAACCCCGCGAGATGCACGCCCGGCATCAACACCAGCGTCGCACCATCTTCGGCTGTCGCCATCGCGTGGCCCAGGTCGTCTCCGGCCGCAATTTCAGTCGCGCCGCCGCTCGGGTCGCTCATCGGCTAGTCATCCTGCTGAGGAATGGCTGCATTGATCCCGATGCTCTCGAACAGATCCCGGAATTGCGCGCCCGTCAGGCCCTTCGGGTGCTTGCGCGCAGCCGGCCCCCACGGATTCTGCAGATAGATCAGACCGTCTTTCACTTCACGGAAGACGTACGCGTGGTTGCCATGAACATTCAGCGAGGAAGAAAGTGTTCCCTCAAACTGGTAGGTGGCCACCAAGTCTTCGGCGGTCGCAGGGCCCTTGTCTGCCTGGTAGTCGATTTGTACTGCACCACCCGAGTAAGCCACTGAGCCGTCGTCGACCTGTGCGCCGACCAATTCGCCCTTGCCGTCGTCCCGCACCGAAGAGCTGTTGCCACCCTTGTCGCGAATCCTGACGGTGTTCTTCTTCACTTCAGCGCTGCCGCCTTCCTTGTCCTTGAGTTTGCCGCTGTAGCTGCCGCCGCTACCCGAGAACACACCTTCAATGCTGCGCTGGTCGATTTGGTCTTTCGTACCGCACACAACCGCCTTGTTCTCGGCCTGGAACTGCTCAAACCGAGCGACCACATCCGACTCGCGCGGCATGGCCGAACGCGTACTGCGCACGCCGGTCAGCTCTTCCATCGCCTGCGAGGACACGCCGCCACCGCCGATCTCCTCGTAGCCGCCCTTCCATTGTGCATAGGCTTTCTCGATCACCGCTGGCCACAGCGCCTGATTGTTCGGATTAAAGCTGCTGTCGCTCATGGCGTAGGCCATCCGCGATCCGCCGCGCCGTGTGGGCATGTAGGCGTCCACCTCCACCTCGACGGGCTTGAAGCTGCCACCACGACTCATCTGCTGGAATGTCACTTTGTAGGTGCCCGTCGATGCGTCGTAGTCGATCATGTTCTTGATGATGTCCGGGTTGGACGCTGCCACGGCACCCATCGCAGCGATGAGGTAGCAATCGCCGAGCGCGCCCTGGTCCACGTCCATCACCGATGCCGCCGCCACATCATCCCGTGCGAGAAACAGCTCGCCCTCATACTTCTTGAAGCTATAATCCTCGAGGCCGCCGTCATCATCGTTGGATAGGCGAGGCTGCATCTTGAACAGCTTCGGATCGACGGCACCGACCTTGCCCTTGGGCCGGGTGAGCACCTCGACAACCAACTGACCGTCCTGGCCGCGCAGCGCCTCGACGGCCTCGCCCTCGCTGACGGTGAACTTCGCACCAGCTTCGCCAATGAGCTCGGCGTCAGCCGTCAAAATGCCAAACGTGCCGGGATTCGGCAGGACGACCTGCTCAACTGGTTCGACCGGCGTGTCGTCCTGGCTTGGCGACGCTGCCTTTTCGATAGACCCAATCATTCGGCCGAGCAGCGCATCATCCATCCAAAGCGCGTCGATGCTGGCGTCACCCGTGAACGTGTAGGCGCCCTCCACCAAGATGAGCATCTCTAAAACGATGTCATCCCGGTCATTCGGCGTAATCGGCGTCGCACCACCGTCCGTGACCATCGCCCACAACTCGATCAACTCTCGCCAACCGGCGGTGGGGGATAAGCCCTTGATCATCTCGTCGACCGTCGCGTTGGTGAGCGACGAAATCGGCTTGCCCTTGGTCTTCTTGAACTGGACCGCCGACTTCTTCTGCACAGCAGCGCCGCCAGAGCCGTTGCCGCCGCCGGAGATCTGGTCGAGTTTGCCTTCCGCGGACTGCCCGCTGGTCACCAGGCTCGCCACTTCATCGGCTTGCTTTTCGAAGGTGTCGCCGTCCGATCCAACACCACCCTCTGGCATCAGGCCAGCGCGTTGCTGCACGAGGTGCGTCGCTTCATGGGCGGCTGTATGGAGGTCAGGCTGCTGTGCGAAGGCCACATCGTTGCCCATCGCATACGCCTCGGCGCCCATCTCTTCCGCCGCCGCACCGCCTGCGCCGCCCACATGGGCCTGAGCGCCGGACACGTCGTGGTGACCAAACGCGTTCTGAATCGTGGCCAGATGGGGCAGGGCGCTGCCGCCTCCGCGCACGCCCTGGGCCGCGACCTGCGGTACAAGTCGGCCGTGACCACCCTGCGGCGGCGCCACAGCTGCAGCACCCTGGTTGTAGGACATGCCGCGCAGTGCATCACGTGCGTCTCCGCCCTGTTGCGCTGCGGGCTTGCTCTGTGCGCTCGACTGACCGCCACGCTGACCTGATTTTTGCTGCTGTTTCACGGTGGGCTCCGGGATGTTCGTCGACCCTGGTGTTCGAGCCTGCCTTTCGGCGGCGAACCAAAGCCGACAAGAGTTTAGCTCTGCCATCGCCGACATGCACTCACGAGGCTGGAATTACGTTCAATCGGTGAGTCCTGCGCACCCCGCCCGCTCGCCACACCTGCGGCTTGAAATCGGACCAAATGACGCTACCTTTAGAGCGAAGGGTTGGTACAATCGCCCTTCTGGCCGCAAGGCAGCTCGTGCGCGGCAGGGAGAGCATCATGAAATTCAAGCATATCCTCGTCACAACTGATCTGTCCGAGGCCGCGGAGCGTGCGTTTGATTACGCGCGCACGATGGCTGAGGAATCTGGCGCAAAAGTGACCTTGCTCCACGTCGTTGAAGCCACACGGGTCGTGCCACACGGGGCCCCGTTCGCGCCGCCCATGCCCAGTCCGGGGTTGGATGGTGTCTTGGCCAATGCGAAGGAAGCGACGGCCAAACAAGCGGCTGCATTCGAAGGGCTCGATCTCAACGTCGCTGTCGATTTGGCCGGTGATGTGGCGCCAGCCATCAACGCCGCAGTGGTAGAGCATGGCTGCGATGTGGTGGTCATCTCTACCCACGGACGCTCTGGCCTCCGCCGACTCGTCCTTGGCAGTGTCGCTGAAGCTGTCCTACGGCACGTGCACGTGCCGGTGCTGTGTGTGCCCGCGCTGGAGGGCTAGCACCTCCGAATGCGCGCTCAGGCTCCCGGATCGGGTGTCCGTGACAACGGTCTTCAGACCGGCTAGAAACTATTTAATAGTTGACGTTATCTAGCTGAGTTGGTGGCGTATTTTGGCAGAGCCGCGGGTTTCAGCGATGGCGCTCGGGAACATGTTTGCCCGGTTAGACGTTGACGAGCGCTCGGTGGCCGACCTATTTGTCCGCCGGGTCGTTTCGCCCAATTGTCGTGAAAAACCCATAGGCTCTCTGACCGATGATTCGTCTTTTCATCCAGCCCGCATGCGCTCGCATTGTGCCCGCCCTTGTTCTCTGGGCCGGCGTCGCCGTCGTCGTCGCCATCGGCGGCTGCGGTTCGGTCGTGCATTCGGTCAACCGCAATCCGAAGCCACTGGCGCATGTGCCCGCGCAGTTCAGCCGGTCGGGCAAGGCACCTCGGGTCCAGGCCCGCTGGTGGACGATTTTTGCTGATGATGGACTCAGCGGCATGTGCGACGCAGCGATTGCGGGAAACTTGGATCTGAAGCGTGCCAGATTGCGGATGGTGCAGGCAGCGGCAGTTGCCAGACAGCGTGGTGCGACGCTGCTTCCCACAGCCAGTGTCGGCGGGCAGCTCGGGGCTGCCCAGCAGAACTTCTTTTTCGGTGGTCCCAACGGCGCCAACAGTCTCGTGCAGGTGACGTTCCCGGTGAACCTCAGCGTCAACTGGGAGGTGGACCTGTGGGGGCGCGCGCTGAATCAAAAGCGCGCGGCGGAAGGCGATGTGCGAGCGCTCGACCACGACCGGAACGCCCTCGCGCTCAGTCTGACAGCCCAGGTGGCAGATGTTTGGCTGCGGCGAGTCGAGGCGCATGCCCGTTTGGCGTTGCTCGACGCCCAGCACAAGCTCAATCAAGAGTTACTGCAGCTGACACAGCTGCGCTTTGGCCAAGGGATGGCCACCGCGGTCGATGTTCTTCAACAGCAGCAGCAGCTTGAGGCGGTCGAGAGTCAGCGCCCCACCCTCGAGCTCAGCAAGGAGTTGGCCCACAACCAACTGCTGGCGCTGATGGGCAAGTCTCCGGGTGCCAAACTGCCCGCACCCGACGTGGCAATGCTGCCCAAGCTTCCGCCGCTACCTACGACCGGCGTGCCAGTGAAACTGCTTGCGCGGCGTCCCGACGTGCGGTCAGCGAAGCAGCGCGTGCTGGCTGCCGACCATCGCCTTGCCTCTGCCAAAGCAGGTTTTTTGCCGGCGCTCAGAATCGGCGGATCAACCGGTTTTCAGGGCCGCGCTGACCCGTACGCCTTTTTCGAGAACTTCGTGTGGAATCTCGTCGGCGGGGTCACTGCACCACTGTTTCAAGGCGGTCGGATCAAGGCCGAGGTCGCGCGTAGCAACGCGGTGCTCGCCGAATCGGTGCTCGCCTACACAGCCGTTGTGCAGAAGGCGCTGTGGGAGGTCGAAAACGCATTGACCCAGCATCGTCGGCAGAGCGAGCAGCTCGCAGCCATCGCGCAGCGGCTTGAACTCGCAAGTGCGACCCTCTCCCAGACGCGCCGCCGATTTGCCGCGGGTCAATCCAACTACCTGCCGGTGCTCCAAGCGCTCGCTGCCCATCAACGACTTGAGTCCGATCACATCGGGGCACAGCGGCAGTTGCTCTCCACACGCATCGCGCTGTACCGCGCCCTTGCTGGCACCGATAAATCGGGCACCGGCAGCGCAATGCAGGGCCAGGCGCTACCGCCAGGATCGAAGTGATGATGAAGACTGCGCTGAAGATATTGCTGCCGCTGCTGATCGTCGCCATCGGTGCCGGTGTCGCCATGCGGATGGTGAAGACTCGCCCAAAGGCCAAGCGTGCCAAACCGCGGGCCTCTGCCATGTTGGTGGATGTCATCACCGTCAAAACTGGCGCCCATGCCACGGCGGTCTCTGCGACCGGCTCAGTCGTCGCAGAGCGGACTGTGCTACTGCACCCGCAGGTCGCTGGTGTCATTCGGAGCGAGGCGATCGGGTTTGAGGTAGGGCGTCACTTCAAGAAGGGCGAACTCATCGTGCGGATCGATGATCGGGATCACCGTCTCAACATCAAGCAGCGCCGCGCTGCTGTCACCACCGCACAGTTCGAACTGACCATGGAGCGGGGGCGCGCTCACGTTGCCAAGCATGAGTGGAAGCTGTTGGCTCGTAGCAATGTGAAGACGACCAGCGCAGGACGGGCGCTGGCCTTGCGTCAGCCGCAAAAGGCAGCGGCGCAGGCCCGCATCGACCAAGCCAAGGCGGCGCTTGAACAGGCCAAGCTCAATCTGAGCCGGACCGAGGTGCGCGCGCCGTTTGACTGCGTTGTGCGCGAAAAACGGGCATCTCTGGGTCAAATGGTCTCGCCGAACGCACCCATCGCCCGGCTCGTGGGCACCGGGCGCTTCTTCGTGCAAGTGTCGGTGCCGATGTCGCAGTTGAAGGCTGTTTCGGTACCAGGATACAACGCAAGAGTAGGTGCAGCGGTTCGCATCAGACAGCGGACGGGCGCCGACGATGAAGCGGTGCGAAAAGGCCGTGTTGTGCGCCTGTTGACTGATCTGGACCCCAACGGACGCATGGCGCGCTTGCTGGTGGCTGTCGATCATCCACTGGAGGCGCCGGCCAAGCACCCTGAAGGAAAGGCGTGGCTGCCGCTGCTCATCGGAGCCTACGTTGGGGTGGAGATTGAAGGCCGGGTGCTCGAAGGCGTCATCTCTGTGCCGCGTCTCGCTGTTCATGAAGGTGGCCGGGTCTGGGTAGCGAACAAGCGCAAGCTCGACATCCGCACCGTCCATATTGTCTGGCGGCAGGCCACACATGTGCTCGTTGATAGTGGATTGTCGGACGGCGAACGGGTGGTTGTGAGTCCAATCCCACGTCCGCAACCGGGGATGGGGCTGAAAATCAAAGGCGACACACCGAAAGCGAGCGACAAACGAGGCAAGCCCGGGAAGGTCTCTGACGCCGGCGCGGCGAGCGGCTCCGGGCGCTCAGCCCGTGCGGAGGCCCGGCCATGACGCCGAAAGAGGCCAACGCCCAGGCGATGTCTGCGCTCAAAAAGGGCCCCATCGCGTGGATGACCAACAACGCGGTCGCCGCCAACCTGCTCATGATCGTGCTGATTGTTGGCGGTCTCTTCGTCGGTCGCAGCGTCAAGCAGGAGGTGTTCCCCGAGGTTGAGCTCGATGTGATCAACATCTCGGTGCCGTATCCGGGGGCGAGCCCCAGCGAGGTCGAAGAGGGCATCATCTTGGCGGTCGAGGAGGCTGTTCGGGGTGTCGACGGCATCAAGCAGGTGACCTCCCAAGCTAACGAGTCGGCCGCTTCCATCCGGGTTGAGCTGATGCTCGGCGCTGACAAAGACAGGGCCCTTAACGACATCAAAAGCGCCGTCGACCGCATCACCTCCTTGCCGAAGGACGCGGAACGACCGGTGGTGGCGCTTCTCGTGCGTCGCTCCGAAGTGATCAGCCTCATGGTCTATGGCGACGCCGAAGAGGCGCTTTTGCGCCAACTCGCTGAAAGTATGCGGACGCAGTTGTTGGCCAGCCACAAGATTACCCAGGCGGAGGTCAGCGGCGTTCGCAAGTTGGAGATCAGCGTCGAGGTGCCGCAGGACAAGCTGCGCGAATACAACCTGACCCTCGATCAGGTCGCTACGGCAGTGCGGGTCGGCGCGGTTGATCTGCCAGGCGGCGCGGTGAAGACCCAAGGCGGCGAGATCTTGGTTCGCACCACCGAGCGTCGCAATCGCGGCCAGGAGTTCAGCGACATCCCGGTCATCAGCCGGCCAGATGGCACCTCGGTGCGTCTCGGAGATATCGCCAGGATCGTCGACGGTTTTGAAGAGTCAGACAGCGCCACAACTTACAATGGCAAGCCTGCCGCACGGGTGCAGGTCTACCGCGTCGCTGACCAAACGCCGGTGGAGATCGCCGACGCCGTGCGCGCCTTCCTACCCAAAGCGCTGCCCAACCTCCCTGAGGGGGTCAAAGTCGCCACCTGGAACGACCGCTCCCAGACGTTCCGTGACCGTGTCGACCTGCTCCGTCGCAACGCGATTATGGGGCTCATCATGGTCCTCGTTGCCCTGGGCCTCTTTCTTGAGGTGCGGCTGGCCTTCTGGGTCACCATGGGCATCCCCATTTCGTTCATGGGGGCGCTGCTGCTCATGCCCGTGATGGACGTCTCCATCAACATGATCAGCCTGTTCGCGTTCATCGTCACGCTCGGCATCGTCGTGGATGACGCCATCGTGGTCGGCGAGAGCATCTATCATCGAATTCAGGCTGGTGAACGCGGCCTGGAGGCTGCCATCAACGGCGCCCACGAAGTCGCGGTTCCGGTGGTCTTCTCGATTCTGACGACCATCACGGCGTTCATGCCCCTGTTCTTTGTACCGGGTTTTTCGGGGAAACTGTTTAGAAACATCCCCGCCATCGTGGTCAGCGTGCTGATCATCTCCCTCATTGAGTCCCTCTTTGTCCTGCCCGCCCACCTGGGGCACATGCGGCAGGCGCGCGGCGAGGGGCTGTTTGCATTTCTGGCGAAGCAGCAGGGCAAAGTCAGTACAGGTCTCGAGCGTTTCATCGAGGTGATCTACACGCCAATCGTCAAAACGGCCGGGCGTTGGCGCTACACCACGGTCGGTCTCGGAATTGCGTCGCTGATCGTGGCGGTGGGGTTGATTGCGGGTGGCCGCATCGAGTTTTCGTTCCTGCCGGCGGTGCAAGGCGACATGATCACCGCAAACGCCACGCTACCCTTCGGCTCTCCCGTAGCACGGACTCGTGTGGTGAAGGACCGCATCATGGAGGCCGCCGACAGGGTGCTCGCCCGCCATGGCGGCGGCAAGATTCGCCGGGGGATGTACGGCCGGGTCGGTAGTCTCGCGGCGCGTAGAGGACACGGTGGCGGTTCTGCCAGCGGTGGTAGTCACTTGACCTCGGCGCAGTTGTTTCTGGTGCCCATGGACAAGCGCGCGGTGACGGCGGAACAGATCGCCAATGAGTGGCGAGCCGAGGTCGGCGAGCTGGCGGGGGTCGAGAGCCTTACGTTCGTCTACAAGACCGGGCCTTCCGCTGGGCAGCCTGTACACGTCGAGTTGCGCCATCGAGACCTCGCCACACTCGAGCGTGCGGCAGAGCAGCTAGCTGGGCACTTAGCGACGTATGCAGGGGTCAAGGACATCGATGATGGCTTCTCCGCTGGCAAGCCCCAACTCGACTTCAAGCTGCGCCCCGAAGCGGCCAGCCTGGGCATTACCGCCGCCACCCTCGGCAGGCAACTGCGCGGCTCTTTTTACGGTATCGAAGCGCTCAGGCAGCAGCGCGGACGAGATGAGATTCGGGTGATGGTCAGGTTGCCAGAAGCCGCCCGACGGTCGGAGCGAGACATCGAGCAGTTGATGCTGCGAGGGCAGGGCGGCCAGGAGATCGCCTTGGCTGAGGCGGCGGAGGTGCGGCGCGGCCACAGCTATACGTCGATCGTCCGCATCGACGGCGCGCGAACAGTTGATGTGACCGCCGAGATGGACAAAGGCAAGGGCAGTTCAGGCAAGGTGCTCCATGCGCTGAAAACGAACTACCTGCCCGAGTTGATGGCCAGTTTTCCCGGTTTGGACTACAAATTCGGCGGCTCCCGGCGTCAGCGCAACGATTCGCTGAGCTCCCTCGCGCGCGGCTTTATGTTCGCCATGATCATCATCTACGCGCTCCTGGCGATTCCATTTCGCAGCTACGTGCAGCCCGCCGTGGTCATGAGCGCCATTCCCTTTGGAATCGTAGGTGCGGTCGCAGGCCATCTCCTGATGGGATTTGAGCTGAGCGTCATCAGTATGATGGGGATCGTCGCCCTGAGCGGGGTGGTGGTCAATGACTCCCTTGTGTTGGTCGACACCGCCAATCGACGACGAAGACGCACCGGAGACAGCCATTTTGATGTGATCACATGGGCCGCGGCTCGTCGGTTCAGACCCATCATGCTCACCTCGCTGACCACATTCTTGGGCCTGGCCCCCATGATCATGGAAACGTCCGTCCAAGCGCGTTTCTTGGTGCCGATGGCCATCAGTTTGGGCTTTGGCATCATCGTGGCGACGTTCATCGTGCTGCTTCTGGTGCCATCGTTTTATCTCATCGTTGAGGATGTGCGCGGCGTGTACACGGAGCGCGACATCTACCAGCCGGTCTCTCGGCCGGAGGAAGCCACCGTCGTGTTACCTGCGGTTCAACCTCTGCTTCCCTCTGAGAACTAGCCTCAACTGACAGTCTGTCCCACTGCCTTTCTACAAAACGGTCTGGTTTTGCGCGCACCCGGTGTAATTCTATGACCGCCGGGGTATCGTCGAGCCGCGCACACTGACCAGTGACGCGTCCCTCCAGTTCTCCCCACAGGGAACCCGATGCCCCATCGTCGCCGCACCAAGCTGCACAGACTGCTTCTTGTCTTGCCACCGGACGGGACCCGCACCCATGTCGTTCACCTGCTGCGTCAACACTTTCCGATCTCGGTAACGACGGACATCGACGACGTCGCTCAGGTGATTCAGGAGGACCCGACGTTCTTCGACCTGGTGCTTGTGGATGACAGCATGGGGGCGACTGGCGTCAGCGCGGTCGCTAGGGCCATCCGCGTGGCCGCTCCTACGCGTCGCGTGCCCGTGGTAGTCATCTCCAACGACGGCACTCAGGTGCCGATGGGTACGGAGTCGGGGGTCGTGCGCTTCGTAGGCGGGCAGGAGCAGCCGTGGGAGATGCTGGTCTACCATATTAACGCTGCCCTCTTTCCACGCGAACGAGATGAGCGGGCCAGCCCGCGCGTGTTGTTACGAGCGCCAGCGATCGTAGCCCAAGCCGATGATGAGATGCTGACCGGTGAAGTGTTCAACATCAGCTTGGGCGGTCTCTTTGTGCGTACAAAGGACCGCGCTCCGCTTGGCGCGCAGGTGTCGATTCGGTTCCCGCTCCCATCGGCTGACGAGCCCGTGGTTGTGGTAGGTGAAGTTGTGCGAGTGGTCGAGCCACGGGCGTCGGACACGGGCGCAAACGTCGTAGGCGGGGTCGGAGTGCGCTTCTTAGCGATGGACAGGACGGTTCGACGTCAGATTGCAACCTTCGTAGTCGGCCGGGCGCCATCCAGCGCGTGTTCGGTGGAGCCCCTCCGGGTGACCCGCGATCCAAACCTCAATCGCACCTCTTGATGGGATCGGTGACAGTGGCGCTCCCATCGGTGGTCATCGACGGAGGCCTCAGCGGTCGCAACGCGCAGACTGCAGCAGGTGTTCTGGCGATAATGTCCGGTAAACTAGGGCGGTTTGCCGCCGAGTGGCTCAACGCTGGGTTCCCTTTCGAGTGCGTTGACGGCTCACATGACGCGGTCGAGCAGTCGTTCTCAAGCAGGCTTCCCGTGCCTCGTAGCTGCAAGAACAGAGGATTTCGACGATAGTGCTTGCATTGCACTGGCCAATGCGCTATCTGACCGCCCCCGACGCGGCACGCTCTCTTTGCTGAGCAGCCTGCTGGAAATAGCCAAGGCGCTGGATCCACGCGACAACAGGAAGTTGATTCTCCACCTTGGAGAGACGGGCCAACAGTAATCGAAGCGCCGCCATTTGGTGGCACACAACCCCGGGTTCACCCCGGAGCCTGACGGGAAGCGCACATGAAGCCCGACATCCACCCAACGAATAACCACGTGCTGTTTCACGACTCGTCTTCCGGCGAAGAGTGGCAGTCGCGTTCCACCATGAAGAGCGGCGAGACCCGTGAGATCGACGGCGTAGAGCACTACGTCATCCGCCTCGACATCTCGTCGGCTTCGCACCCCTTCTTCACCGGGCGTCAGCGTCTGATGGACGTTGAGGGCCGCATCGACCGCTTCAAGCGTAAGTACGGCGCGTAAGCCAGTCCGCAGTGACCTAGGAGAGAGACAGTTATGGCTAAGAAGAGCATGATCGCCAAGAACGAGCAGCGCAAAGCACTCGTCGCCAAGTACGCCGAGAAGCGTGCCAAGCTGAAAGCGTTGATTCAGGACCCGAAAGTGGCCTTCGTCGACAAGCAGTTGGCCCAGGTGGCTCTGCAGAAGCTACCTCGCGACAGCAACCCGATCCGCGTCCGCAATCGCTGCGCCGTGACCGGTCGCCCGCGTGGTTACTACCGCAAGTTTGGTCTGAGCCGCATCGCTCTCCGTGAGCTCGCGCTCCGCGGCGACCTGCCCGGCGTCACCAAAGCCAGCTGGTAGTCACGACGGAGTTCACTCCGTTCGTTTGAAATCACACCGCGCCGCGCCGCCCGACTCCGGGTGGTGCGGCGTGGTGTTGTTTTGCATGCAGACGGCGGGCGGATTGTGTAGAATTTGCCCCGTCTAGTGCCATCGCGATTTGGATCGTGGGCAGGAGCCCGATATTCTGGCATCCGGCCCAAACGTGTGGCTCATTGTCGTCACAACACCCAGACCAAGTTCTCGTCGTGAATCCAACTCTGCAATTTGAGCCTGCTCCGAACACGTCACGCGCGCCCCGCGAGGCGGTCGAGACGTTGGTCCTCTCGGACATGCATCTGTCGGATGCCGAGGAACTCGACCCAGCGCGCCCGCATTGGAAGGCCTACAAGCGCGCCGAGTTTTTCGTCGACGATGATGTCAGCAACCTGCTGGACTGGGCCAATGAACGCTCGCAGGGCCCCATGGAGTTGGTCCTCAACGGCGACATCTTCGATTTTGACAACATCACCGCTGTGCCAGACGAGCCCCCCGCCGACGTGAACTGGCTCGGCGAGGTGCGCGGCTTGGCGTCTGAGTCGTGGATGAGCGTCTACAAGATCGAACGCATTATCGCGGACCACCCAGTGTTCTTCGATGCTTTGGGGCGCTGGGTCAAGCACGGTCACGCCCTGGTTTTTGTGATGGGCAATCACGACTTGGAGCTTCACTGGCCCGACGTGCAACACCGCATCTTGGCCGCGATTGGCGTGGGCACAGAGGAACAGGTGCGGTTCTGCGACTGGTTTTACGTTAGTGAGTCGGACACGTTTATCAGCCACGGCCATCAGTATGACCCGTACTGCTCGGCTCGCAGCCCCATCGACCCGCTGATTTCAGTGCATGGTCGCCCACGTGTACAGATCCCCTTCGGCAACCTCGCCGAGCGCTACATGCTCAATGGTATGGGCTACTTCAACCACCACGCCACGTCGAATTACATCATGAGTCTGAAGGAGTACGTTCGTTTTTTCGTGAAGTACATGCTGCGCACCCAGCCCTTGCTCCTCTGGACTTGGTTCTGGGGGGCGATGGTCACGCTCTTTGTGACGCTGCGGGACTACTTGCGCCCGTCCATGCGCGATCCGATGCTGGTTGAAGACAAGGTCGCCGGTGTCGCCGCGCGTGCCCGGGTGACGCCGCGTGTCGTTCGCCAACTAAACGCGTTGAGCGTGCCGTCGGCGGCGACAGATCCCATGAAGGTGGTGCGCGAGTTGTGGCTGGATCGCGGCGTTCTATTGCTGGTGATGATTTGGGCTGCTTTCCAGGCGGTGAGCTACGTCAACTGGGTGCTGCCCATCAGCCCGCTGTGGGTGCTCTTGCCGCTCGCGCTGCTGACACCGGTGTTCTTGATGTACTCGTTCAAGGTCAAACCCCAGGTCTTCGAAGCGCCGCTGGTCAATCAGAAGCGCTCAGAACTCATCGCGAAGATCACGGGCGCTCATAATTGCGTGATGGGGCACACCCACATTCCCGAGCTGCGCCGCATCGGCCCGTTGACCTTCGCAAACTGTGGATTTTGGTCGCCAGCATTCGCCGAGCCTGAGTGCCTGACGCGTATCGGTACCCAGACCTTCGTTTGGCTGCGACCCGACGTGGTCGACCCCGCCGGCGCTCGTCGGGTTGAACTGTGGGAGTGGCCGCCAGGTGGTGATGCCGCGCGATCGTTCGCACCTCGGCCGAGCAGCGGCGTTTTTGAGCCCGTACAGGTGGCTGGCTGACAGCCTGCATCGCGCTCGTCACCGCGCTGCGCTTTGTTTTCTGCAAATGGCAGGCGTTTCACGAGAGGTCGCGATTCTGGGCTTTTCGTTGTTTCGAGTGTCCGAAAACCGGCTGCCTATGAACGATGCTTCAGGTGCGTCCGCTTGCGCTGGATCTTGTCGCCAACAAAAGTGAACAGATCACAGCCATCGATTTGGATAGCAGATCCATCTCCCGCAGTTGCAGTCAGCGTCCACTCCGAACAGCCATGTGCGCTTTGGATGAACCGCCGCCGGTGCTGAAAGTGCACGTCGGGCTGGTCCGTCCGCACCTGAACCAACCGAGCGCGAGCCGCCGCACGACCCTTCTATCGCGTGCCAAACTTCGCCGAACCACCGCCGCCCTCAAACACGCGACCGTCGGTCATGAGTTCCATCACGCCGTTGATGTCCCCGGCGTTCCAAGCCTCGTTGAATGCGCTTTCGCAAGCCAAGTCTGATGGTTGTCCCCGTCATCGAATAGCGGACGCACACGCAGCCGACTGACTGGTTAGCGTCACCCACGCTGGCTCACCCAACGCAGGGTGGCGTCGAATCATCCATCAATCAGGGTAAGCTCGATGCTTGTCGGTTTGCCAGCTACCCGCACAACACCGCGATTTTGGGATGCTCCTTTCCGGCCCCCTTGCATTTGTAGACCGGCCAGTCGAGTATTCGCGCCGTCAACCGAAATGGGGCGCGTCAACGCCCTAGGCAGTGCGCAAGAAACGAGAGGCAGAATCATGTGTTGGAGTGGAGAGGCAAGCGCGACCATCGCCGTGCTGGGACTGTCGAGCGCCTACTTTCTAAAGAAGAAGGGCAACCCGAAAGAGATCTACCTGCCCACAGCCTATTTCGTGCTGATGGAGGGCCTGCAGGCGCTGACCTACCTCGTCGTGGGTGATTGCGGTGGTACGGCAAACACGTTGTTTACGAGGTTAGCGATCGCCCACATCGCCTTCCAACCCTTCTTTATCAACATGTTAGGGATGGAGTTTATCGATCCCGAGGTGAAGGCACGGATCAAGAAGCCGGTCTACATCTTCTGTGGATTGGTCACCGCTGCGTGCCTCGCCCGCATGTTGCCGGCTTACGATCTGCTTGGCCGCTGTGAGCTGGGCACTCCCTTGTGCAGTCACGTGCGTGATTGTGCGTACCGGGGCGAGTGGCATATCGCGTGGGACGTGTTGCTCAACGGCTTCAACGAGCACTGGGCCTGGTACCTCATCTCAGCATTCGCCGTGCCGGTCATCTACGGTTCGTGGAAGTGGTCCCTGTACCACCTCGTCGTCGGGCCCGGCTTGGCTGCGCTGACCACCACCGACCTCAACGAGCGGCCAGCTGTGTGGTGCTTGTTCAGCACGATGATCATCGCATTGCTCGTCAATACGCGGGTCCGCAACTACATCTACGTCAAGCAGTGGCCGCTGTGGGATCGCTTGCGGGGCACACCGGCTACTTCAGCGTAACCAGTCAGCCTATTAGGCGGCTGGTGGCCCAGCACTTTCGCTAACCGCCAGTTCCGTTACACTCCCGCCGCGCGAGGTGCTGCAGCCGCATTCGGCTAGCCGCCAGCGCCACGGGAGCCCAGATGTCCAGCCTTACAGCGCCCTACCAGCCACACTACAAAGTTCGGGTTGTCACCGCCGCGAGCCTGTTCGATGGCCATGACGCCGCCATCAACATCATGCGCCGTATTTTGCAGGCCACGGGCTGCGAGGTTATTCACCTCGGCCACAATCGCTCTGTGCGCGAGGTGGTCGACGCCGCCATCTGCGAAGATGCCCAGGCTATCGCCATGTCGTCCTATCAGGGTGGGCACATGGAGTATTTTCGCTACATGGTCGACCTGCTGCGCGAGCGCGGTGCGGGCCACATCCGGGTCTACGCCGGCGGCGGGGGCACGATTATCCCTGAAGAGAAGCGCGAGCTCGAAGCCTACGGTCTCGCCCAGGTGTTTCACCCGGAAGATGGCCGGCGCCTCGGCCTGCAGGGGATGATCAACCGCATCGTCTCCGAATCGGACGTGTCGCTGTGGGAGCAGACTGCACCGAGCGACCGAGCCAGCTTGCTGACCGGGCTGACGCGCGACGATTGGGGCGGACTAGCGCGCGCCATTACCCTGGCGGAGGCCGTGGAAGCCGGCGCTTTGGAGCGTTCGACCTGGAATGCTGAGACAGCGCCACTGCGGGCCCAAGCCGATGCCGTGAAGACACCCGTCTTGGGTTTCACGGGCACAGGCGGAGCAGGCAAATCTAGCTTGGTCGACGAGATGGTCCGCCGCTACGTGGAGGATTTTCCTGACCACCGCGTCGCCGTACTGAGCGTTGATCCCACCAAGAAACGGACCGGCGGCGCATTCCTCGGCGACCGTATCCGGATGAATAGCCTCAGCAGCGGTCAGGTGTTCATGCGCTCCCTGGCGACCCGCGCGTCGGGTTCCGAGATTAGCAGCGCCCTCGATGAAGCCATCATGCTGTGCAAGGGCACCGGATTCGATCTCGTCATCGCAGAGACCTCCGGTATCGGTCAGGCCGACAGCTCGATCATCGACCTGGTGGACTTGCCGGTCTACGTGATGACCCCGGAGTTTGGCGCACAGAGCCAACTCGAGAAGATCGAGATGATTGACCTCGCCGAGATGGTCATCGTCAACAAGTTTGACAAGCCCGGCGCGCTCGATGCCGTCAGGGACGTGAAGAAGGCCTACCAGCGGGCACACCAGCGTTTCGGCGAGCCCGCAGCCGACATGCCCGTCTTTCCGACCATGGCCTCGCAGTTCAATGACCTGGGTGCCAACGCGGCATACAAGGCGCTTTTGCGCAAATTGGCCGAAAAATCGGGCTTGCAGCTCCAGGGTCGCTTCGAGTTGGAGGGCGGAGAGCCCAATCGCGCGTGGCTCATTCCCCCCAAGCGCGTGCGCTACCTCTCTGAGATCTCCGACACCGTCCGCGCCCACAAGCAGACCGCATCGGAGCAGGCCGAAATCGCCCGCGAATTGTGGGCGTTGAAGAAGTCCGTCGGCGTGCTGACCGGCCAAGACGAGCCCATGACCATCAGCCGGTTTGATGCGGATAGGCTCGGCAATGCTGCTGCCCATGTGATTCCGCTCATGGAAGCCTTCAACACCCTCCACGGCCAGCTGTCGAAAGAGGCGGCCGACCTCATCTCGTCATGGCAAGAGGTGCATCCGCGCTATCGAGGCGAGCGCAACGCCTATGCCGTTCGCGGCAGGACTATCGAGGTCATCAACCACGTCAGCAGCCTGAGTGAGCAACCCATCCCGCGCGTGTCCGTGCCTGATTTTGGCGAGTGGGGCGCGCTGGTCAAGTGGCGAATGCTCGAAAATGTGCCTGGGGAATTCCCTTTCACTGCAGGTGTTTTTCCATTTAAGCGTAAAGGTGAAGATCCAGCTCGCATGTTCGCTGGAGAGGGTGGTCCGTGGCGCACCAATCGCCGCTTTCATCTGCTCAGCGAGCACAGCGACGCCAAGCGCCTGAGCACGGCCTTCGACAGCGTCACCCTCTACGGTCAAGAGCCCGACGAGCGCCCGGATATCTGGGGTAAGGTTGGAAATTCTGGCGTCTCCATCGCGACGGTCGACGACATGGAGGCCCTGTACGCAGGCTTCGACCTGACCAACCCCAAGACCAGCGTGTCAATGACCATCAACGGTCCTGCGCCGACGCTACTGGCATTCTTCTTCAACACCGCGATTCGCCAAGCTGTCCGGCGCTTCCTGCGCTCAGAGGGCAAGCTGGCCATCACTGAGGTCGAGTGTCTTCAGCCCGATTGCGGCCGTCCCGACAGCGACGCACACAAGTGGCCTGCGGTTCGGGCGTTGGTCTCTGGTGAGGACTACGCCCGCATCAAGGCCCAGACCCTAAAAAGCGTCCGCGGCACAGTGCAGGCCGACATTCTGAAGGAAGACCAAGCGCAGAACACCTGCATCTTCTCCACAGAGTTCTCGCTGAAGGTCATGGGAGATGTGCAGCAATACTTCATTGATCAGAAGGTAAGGGGTTTCTATTCAGTCAGTATTAGCGGCTACCACATCGCCGAGGCGGGCGCTAATCCCATCAGCCAGACCGCATTTACGCTGGCCAACGGCTTCACCTTCTTGGAGTACTATCGCGCACGCGGCATGTCGGTTGACGACTTTGCACCTAACTTTTCGTTCTTCTTTAGTAATGGCATGGACCCAGAGTATGCCGTCATCGGTCGTGTGGCCCGGCGAATTTGGGCCACGGCCATGCGTAATCTCTACGGCGCCAGCGAGCGCTCGCAGAAGCTGAAGTACCATATCCAGACAAGCGGCCGGTCGCTCCACGCCCAGGAGATCGCCTTCAACGACATCCGCACGACGCTGCAGGCCCTGCTCGCCATCTACGACAACTGCAACAGCCTGCACACCAACGCCTACGACGAGGCCATCACCACGCCGACCGAGGAGAGCGTGCGCCGGGCGTTGGCGATTCAGCTCATCATCAACCGGGAATTCGGGGTCGCGGTCAACGAGAACCCGAACCAGGGCGCGTTCATCATCGACGAGTTGACGGAGCTGGTCGAAGAGGCCGTGCTGCGTGAGTTTGAGCGCATCAGCGACCGCGGCGGCGTCTTGGGCGCCATGGAGCGGATGTATCAGCGCTCAAAGATTCAAGACGAGTCCATGGTGTACGAGCACAAGAAGCACTCGGGTGACCTCCCCATCATCGGCGTCAACACCTTCTTGGTTGACGACGAAGACAGCGGCGAGGCCACAACGATTGAGCTGGCGCGCTCGACCGATGAAGAAAAGGCCGATCAGCTGGCGCGGTTGCAGGCGTTCCACAAACGTCACGCGGATCAAGCTGACGGCGCTGCTGCGTCCCTGAAGGAGACGGTGCTCGCCGGCGGCAATGTGTTCGAGACGCTGATGGATGCGGCCCAGGTACTCAGCCTCGGTCAGGTGAGTGCGGCGCTGTATCAAGTCGGCGGGCAGTACCGTCGCTCGATGTAGAACAGGCCCGATGTAGACCTCGCACGCTGGAGATCTGGTGCCGCCTGGGACAGCCGGTCGTGACCGCGGCGGGGGAATGTGGGACGCTCACTACATGAACAGACCACTTGCTGCCCGTCCTCGCGCGCTGTCCTGGGCCCTGACGGTGCTGCTCCTGCCCGTCCTTGTCGGGGGCTGCACCTCCGCTATTACGCAACTGCAACGTGGGCGTGTCCTCAAGCCACTGGAGTTTGAGATCAACGCTGGGATGAGTCTCCCGCTTTCAGGGAAGGCAATCCAGGCGGCGATTGAGGCTGAAGAAGAGCTCGCTAAACAGGTGCAGAGCTCTCCCGCCGACGGTTCTGGCGTGACGGAAGACGACGCCCGCCAATTGACGAAGGTCGCTGCCGCAGTGCTCTTGTTCATGCCGGCGCCAACCCAGGAGCTCAGCCTGCGGACCGGTGTCGGTCTCGGTTTCGATGTCGGGTTGCGGTTGTCAGGGCCGCGGGCTCAGCTGGATGCGAAGTACCAGGTCCTCGCCGCGGAGTCCCATGGTGTGGATCTCGGCGTGTCGCTGGCATTCGCGCGCCACTCCTCTCCCGCCGAGAGCCTTTGGAAGGGCGCGACGGACGCGGCCGAGTCCCTGAAGATCCTCGACTACGCTCGCAGCGACGTGACCTTGTCCGTGATTGCCAGCCGAGATGTGGGGCCATGGTTTTCGATTTGGGCGGCGCTTGCCTACAGCCGCTCCGACGTGACCATCGACAGCCAACTCATCGGGGTCGCCGCGGAGGCGGGCGTCGACGCCAGCGCGCTCGCCGTGTCAGAGGCAATGCAGCAGGTCGGCGGCCAGTTCGGCTTCCGAATTGGCTATCGTTACGTTTACTTGATGGTTGAGTTCTCAGTGATGCATGTCGACTTTGAACCCATGATCCTGGGCGAAAAGACAGATCTCAGCGGCTTGATGTTCACGCCGACGTTTGCGTTGCAGGTCACGTTCTGAGCTAGACAGAGGATGCGCACATGTTGGACAGCGACTTGGGTCGACGTTGGTACAATCGCGCTAGGCGCCGCGTGCGCGGGCAGTCGCTCCCCGTTTGGTACGCGGCGGAATATCGTCCGCCGCTCGCCGCCACCGCCCACACCTCCGGATTTGAGCCCCGCCGTGCCGATTTGGCGCTGTGGTACCTCCTCGCGACCGGCCTGCTCGACACCCGCGACCTCCACTCACCGCCGCTTGCCTCCTGGCAGGAACTCTCCCGGGTGCACTCGGAGCGCCTGCTCGACTCGCTGACCCACGGCAACACCTTGGCGCGCGTGTTCGCCGTGGAACAACGCGAGATGCCGGTCGACGCGATGCTCGACACCCTCCGGCTGGCCTGTGGCGGCACCATCAGCGCCGCACGACATGTGCTCGAACACGGCGGCCCAGCACTGAACCTGCTGGGTGGTTTTCATCATGCCGGGCCGCTGAAAGCTGGCGCCATGTGCGCGTTGAATGACGTTGCGGTGGCGGTTATGGCCGTGCGTTCCGAGGGGTTTGAGGGCCAAGTGAACGTCATCGATCTCGATGCACACCCGCCTGATGGCATCGCGCGGTGCCTGCATACAGACGACAAGGTCTGGATTGGCTCCCTCTCTGGCGCCGATTGGGGCGAGATGATCGGCGTCGACGAGACCGTTTTACCCGAAGGCACGGAGGACGAGGCTTACCTCGCAGCGCTCGATGGTCTGCTGAGTCGCAGGCCCGATGCCGAGTTGACCTTTGTGCTGGCGGGCGGCGATGTGCTGCGTAACGATCATCTTGGCGCGTTGAGTCTCAGCATTGAGGGCGTGGCAAAGCGCGACGCGATGGTCGCCGAGGCCCTCGATGACTCGCCAGCCGTGTGGCTGCCAGCTGGGGGCTACTCGGATCCCTCTTGGCGCGTCCTGGCCGGCACCGCGACGATCCTAACCATTGATGAGATTCGGACCATTCCGGCCACCACCGACCCCTTGGCGAGCAAGTTCGCGCGCGTCGCTCAGCAGCTAGAAAACCTCGATGGCGACGATGACGTGCTCATCACCGAGGAGGACCTGCTCGGCGGACTTGGCCTGCCAGGCATGGACACGCCGCCCAGGTTGCTCGGGTTTTACACTGCTAGCGGCATCGAGTTGGCGCTGAGTCGCTACAAGGTGCTCGATCACATCAGTCGCCTCGGCTACAGCGACATGACGGTACACCTCCACAGCGATCCGGCTGGCGATGTCTTTCGGCTGCACGGGTGGGCGGATGGAAAGGAACACACGTTGGTCGAGAGCTCCCTGTCGAAGGAAGAGGTCGATGGAGAGATGATTCTGTACGTCAACTGGCTGACGCTGCGGCATCCGCGGGCGAGTTTCTCTGCCGCGAGGCCCGCGTTGCCCGGTCAGGACGTGCCGGGGCTTGGCATGGCCCGCGAGACGACCGTGCTACTGGCCCGGATGGCCGAGCGACTTGGGTTGGTGGGTGTCGCATTTCGGCCGGCGAGCTTTCACGTGGCGTATTCGGCGCGGTATCAGTGCTCGTTTGCGGACGCGGGACGGCAAGGCAGGTTTCGCGCCTTGCGAACCTTGCTCAAGGACACACGCCTCATCGACGCAACCCGGTTGGTCGACCAAGGCAAAGTGTCCCTCGATGGCGAGGTCTACAA
>JAGSHB010000171.1 GCA_023954815.1 Myxococcales bacterium
GCATCGAGCAGCGGCGGTGCATCGAGCAGCGGCGGTGCATCGAGCAGCGGCGGCGGCGCATCCAGCGGCGGCGGAAGCACCTGCGCGGACAATGACAAAGACGGTTACGGCAAGGGTTGCGCTCCCGGCCCTGACTGCGACGACAACAACCCCAACTTTGCCGTGATCTGCCCCGACTGCAGCAAGGCGAACCACACGGGCTGCCCCTGCACCGCTGCGGCGGCGAACTGCTTCAGCGGTGACCCCACCTGGATCGGCAAGGGTCAGTGCACCGCGGGTGTACGCCTATGCAAGAAAGGCCATTGGGGTGCGTGTCAGGGCGAGGTTTTGCCCAGCCCTGAGGCCTGTGACACCAAAGACAACAACTGCAACGGCCTCGTCGACGAAGGCGTGCTGTCGAGCTGCGGCACGTGCGACCTGTCGTGCACCCAACAGTGCAGTGGTCCTGGTTGCGGCAACCCATTCACGCCCGGTCCCGAGACCGGTAAGGGCGTCAAACTCGACGCCAACGGCTTCTTGGTGCTGAGTGATAAGAGCAAGGAGATCGACCTCAACCACATCTGGATTTCGAACTCCAAAGAGCAAACTGTCAGCAAGCTCAACACCAAGACCGGCAAGGAGGTGGGACGGTATTGGGTGTGCGGCGACCCATCTCGAACCGCCGTCGACCTCAACGGTGACGTATGGGTGGGATGCCGTGCAGGCGCCATGGTCGCAAAGGTGATGACCAACAAGAAGAACTGCGTCGACAAGAACGGCAATGGCAAAATCGACACCAGCGCGGATCTGAATGGCGACGGCAAAATCGGCGCCGGCGAGATGACGGCCCCTGGCGCCGACGAGTGCATTAAGTTCGTGGTGAAGCCCACCGGCGCGAAGTACATCCGAGCCATGGGCGTCGACAAAGACAATTACGGCTGGGCTGGCGACTGGACCACCAAGAAGCTATGGCGCCTGCATCCAGACACCGGCGCAGTCACCGACACCATCAACATCGGTTGCAGCCCCTACGGCATCACCATCGACCAAAAGGGCATGATTTGGGTCGCTGGGCGCGGCTGCGGCTCGCTGATTTCCGTCAATCCCAAAACCAAGGCTGTGACGAAGTACAAGGCGAACAGCAAGTACAATCCCTACGGGCTGAACGTCGACATCTACGGCAAGATTTGGATCGGGAACTGCTGCGGACACCACGCCGGCTACCGCTTCGATCCGCTGACAGGCAAGTTCGCGGCGGTCGGGGTGCTCAACCGGCCGCGCGGCGTGGCGACCAGCATCGACGGCTATGTCTACATCGCCAACGATCAGGCTCACTCCGTCGCCAAGATCAACGCGAAGACCCTGAAGAACGAGGGTCAGGTGTCCTTGGGTAGCGGCAGGTTCCCCATTGGCATGGCGATCGACTACGACGGCAATGTCTGGGCTGTGAACCAGCAAAAAAGCACGGCGACGAAGATCGACCCGAAGACGATGCAGATCTTGGGCGAGTACCCGGTGGGCAAGAACCCGTACACCTACTCCGACATGACCGGCTACACGCTGCACCACTTCACGGCGCCGCGCGGTCACTACAACGCGGTGTTTGGGTTTACCGAGTGGAGTGGGCAAGTCGCCGACATGGGCACGCCGCAGACCCACTGGAAGGCCATCGATGTGGTCGCGACGGTGCCGAAAGAGGCGTTCATCAAGGTGCGGTACAAGGTCGGCAATACGCTCAAGCAGCTCAATACCGCGGGTTGGTCGCAGGAGTTTGGGCCGTTCCCGCCGCTGCTCATGCCGATTGACCTGACCAAAAACGGCAAGAAGGTGATGGGTCGCTACTTGATGGTGCAGGTCCAGATGCAAGCCGGAACCGACAAGAAGACGCCGACCATCAAGGCCATTAACGTCAAAGGAACGCAGATTCCTGGCACGTAGCGCGCCGCTCCCGACACCGCGCTGCGCGCACCCCTGCCCTGCCCCGCTACCGGGCGTCAAAGGGCTCTCGCGCAGCCTCCGCACCAGCGCTGCCTGTTGCTCCGCTTCGTTCACCTCATTTTATGAGCCACGACGGCTTGTCCGGCCTAGTGTGATGGTCCATCGTTGATGCCGCGGAGGCCAAAACATGAAGACTGACGTGCAGATCGCAGCTGAGTTCACCCCCAAACCCATCACCGAGGTGGCGGCGGAGCTGGGCCTGTCGGCTGAGCTGCTGGAACCCTACGGCAAGGACAAGGCGAAAGTTGCGCTTCAGGCCCTCAAGAACCCGCGGCAGCGTCCCGGGCGCGGGCGTTTGGTGCTGGTCTCCGCGATTACGCCAACGCCGGCTGGCGAGGGCAAGACCACGACCACCATCGGTCTGGGTCAGGCGCTCTCTCGGCTTGGGGAGTCGACCTGTCTCGCGCTCCGAGAGCCGAGCTTGGGCCCGTGCATGGGTGTCAAAGGTGGCGCGACGGGCGGCGGCTACAGTCAGCTCACACCGGCCGGCAGCATTAATCTGCACTTCACCGGTGACTTCCACGCCGTCACTGCGGCGCACAACTTGCTGGCGGCAGCGCTGGACAACCATCTGCATCACGGCAACGCCCTCGACATCGACCCGCAGCGCGTGCTCTGGCGCCGTGTCTTGGACATGAACGACCGGTCGCTGCGCAATACGATTATCGGCTTAGGTGGCGTAAATCAGGGCATTCCGCGCGAAACTGGCTTCGATATCACCGCTGCATCGGAGGTCATGGCGATGCTCGGGCTCGCTGAGGGATTCGAGGATTTGCGGGCCCGTATCGACCGTACGTTGGTGGCGTTTTCAAAGGATGGCACCCCCATTACGGCGGGGCAGTTGCGGGTCACCGGTGCGATGCTGGCCCTGCTGAAAGACGCGATGATGCCCAACCTGGTGCAGACCCTGGAGGGCACACCGACCCTGGTGCACTGCGGCCCGTTCGCCAATATCGCCCACGGCTGCAACAGCGTCGTGGCGACGCGGATGGCCTTACATCTGGCGGATTGGGCGATCACAGAGGCCGGGTTTGGCTTTGACCTGGGCGCTGAGAAGTTCTTCGACATCAAGGCGACAGGCGCAAACCTCGACGTGGATGCTGTGGTGCTCGTCGCGACGGTGCGCGCGCTGAAGATGCACGGCGGCCGGCCGAAGAAGGCGCTCAACGTGACGGATGTGGAGGCGGTCCGCAAAGGGCTCGGCAACCTCGACAAGCACATCGAGAACATGCAGCGCTTTGGCGTGCCGTCCGTGGTGGCCATCAACCGGTTTGCCGATGACACCGACGAGGAGATCGCTGTCATCTCAGCTCGCTGCGAGGAGCTGGGCGTACGCTGTGCCGTCACCGACCACTTCGCCCGCGGCGGAGCTGGTGCCGAAGATCTCGCTCGCGCGGTGATTGAAGTCGCCAACGACGCGCCGAAGGCATTCGAGCCGCTGTACGCATGGTCACAGCCCGTGCCCGAGAAGATCGAAGCGGTCGCCACGCAAGTCTACGGCGCCGATAGCGTCAACTGGACGGCATCGGCGAAGAAAGATCTCAAGGTTATCAACCGTCTGGGGTTCGCCGAGCTACCCATCTGCATCGCCAAGACCCAGTCGTCCCTGTCTGATAATCCACGCCTGCGAGGGCGCCCGCGGAATTTTGACGTGACCATCAAGCGCGTCCTGATCAACGCTGGCGCAGGCTTTCTCGTCGTGATGACAGGCAACATCCTGCGCATGCCAGGCCTGCCGCGTGTGCCCCAAGCGGAGCACATCGACGTCGAAAACGGCGAGATTATCGGGATCGCATGAGTTGCTAAAAGACCTTCGCAAACGGATTCGAGCCAAGCGGGCGGAGGGCGATGCACCTACGGCTGTTGCCGATTTGGTTGGCGCAACGGCGGCTCCTACCCCACAAGCCCCAGCCATTGCCCCAGAACTGGATGACGACGCCCGTGCGGCGTTGGCGCTAGCCGATGATCGCGCGCCAGATTTAGCGAAACAGCTTCGCCAGCTCGATCCCTGGCAACAGCATGCAGTGCTCAGTGAGCCGAAAGCTGCGGTCGTCGAAGCGCAAGTGGGTAGCGGCAAGACCACCGTGCTGGTCCACAAGGTCGTTTTCCTGCATCGCGTACGGCAAATTCCGCTGTCGCACATGGCCGTGCTGACGTTTACCAACAAGGCCGCAGCTGAGTTTCGACAGCGCGTGCTGGCCTTGCTGACCGAGAGCGAACGCGCCGCCCTGCCCCCCGAAGCCATGCGCTGGTTTGGCACGTTTCACAGTCTAGCCCGCACCCTCTTGGCGAATGATCTGCCCATCACTGAAGTCGGCTTTCAGCCCGATTTTACGGTCTTGGACGCTGCTGAGCGGATGGATTTGTGGCAGCGACTGATCACTGGTCACCGGCTCACCATCAAGCACCAACGCAGGCTGGGGCGGCGCATGGAGCTGTTGCAACAAGGCGAGACACGCTTTGGAAACATGCGCTCTGAAGACGACATCGTCCGTCTGGCGGAGCTTGCCGAGGCCGAAAAGCGCGCCCGGTCGGTGATGGACTTTGACGACCTGCTGGCCAACGCCCACGCCCTGCTCGCGTCCCATGGTGTGGCCCGACCGCCCGCGTGGCTGATTGTCGACGAGCTTCAAGATTGCGACCTCGACCAGCTCGACCTCATCGACCAATTGGCCGACGAGCAGACGCAGCGATTTTACGTCGGTGACCCCAATCAGGTGATCTACAGCTGGCGCGGCAGCGCGCCGCAGCTCTTTCGCTATGCCCGCGAGCAGCACGGCGCCAAGACCTTCTCGCTCCCCATCAACTACCGCAGCTCAGCGACCATCGTGGAGGCCGCTCGCGCGTTCATCCAGGGATCTGGTCGCTTGGACGCGGCGGCGAAGCGAACATCTGCGCTGGTGCCGTCACGCCACAGCGGGGAACCCATCGCGGTGGTGATCTGCCACGATCCACGGGCCGAGGCGTCGTGGTTGGCTCGGCAAATCGAGCTGCAGATCGCGGCCGGCATCGCGCCGGAGGACATCGCGGTCATCGCGCGCACCCGCCGGCGACTGGTGCAGATTCGGGCTGCCTTGAAGGGCGCCGAGTTGCCAGTGGCTGAGACGGGGCAGCTGCGACAACAACCAGCCGCGGTGTGGCTCGGGCACCTGCTGAACGCGGGGCTGGGTCACGGCGACTTGCATAGCGCTATTTTGGCCCTGAGCCACCCAGAATTCGGCGTTGTCGCGGCGCGGGACCTGATGATGGCGCCCACGTCAGACGACGCTGAGGCTCCCGCGACGCCTGGGACGCCTGCTCATGCGCTCGTGCCCCTGGCGGCTCACCTGCGAAAGCGGGCTCGAAAGCGCAAGGGCATCGACCGCGCATTGGCCGCGAACATCACCGATCGGCTTATCGACCTGTCGACGCGCGCCAATACGGGCGTGACCCCCGATGAGCTGATGAGCTTCCTGCTTGTGGCGCCTCAACTCGACCCGACCCGAGGGAAGTTCGCCCAGGACCTCACCGACTGCAGACAGTTCCTGCAAAACCTCATGGATACCGAACAGCGCACACCGTCCGTCTTGCCGCAGTCCGAGTATCTGGCCCGCCGTCTGCGCCGCAAGCAGCCCCGCACGACGGCAAAACCGCACGTTCGCGGCGTCGCGCTATCGACGATGCATGCGGCAAAGGGGCTCGAGTGGAAAACGGTGTTCATGCTGGGACTCAACGCTGGCGCGGTGCCGCTATCGGGTGCGATGCGCGATCCGGCACAACTCAGCGAGGAGCGGCGCCTATTTTTCGTGGCGCTGACCCGCGCGCGCGACCACCTGTGCCTCAGTTGGTGTCGCAGCCCAGACGACCCGCGAGAGCAGGAGCAGCCGAGCCCCTTTGTGCACCTGCTTCCAGCCCATCTACTCGACGTGCACGACCACCCGGCTGATGTCTTCCAAGTCGCCGCACCGCCCCAGGAAGAGGCTTCCACGGAGAGCCACACGGCCACCTCAGACAATACAGTGGGGCCAGCGAATTCGACGCAAGCAGCCGACAAGACCAAGAAATTTCAGGACAATCAGCTTGCGGCGGCGACCAGGGAGGCGAGCCTCCCCACGGACGCCCCTTGGTTTGTTGGGCAACAGGTGCGTCACGCCCGGTACGGTGCCGCGACCGTGACTGCACTCGATGCGACGTGGATCTCATGCGATTTTGGCGCTCGCGGACCAAAGCGATTCTCCGTCGCGATGTGTCCTTTGGTAGCGGTGGACCGCGGTTCCGGCCTTGCGCAGTGACCGCGGCGTCAGACATCGGTACCCTGTGCCCCCGAGGTGGAGTTCGATGAGACATTTGATACTGGTATTGGCCATCTTGCAGGCAGGCTGTCTGGGGCCGAGCTACGTCATCCCGCGGGCCGAGATCGCGCGCCTCGAACGCGCGCCGGCCACCCAGCGCAACAACCGTCTACACGTCATCCAGCGTTTTTCGACGGCCGACACGCCGCCGCCCGCACCGGCCTGGCAGGCCCCACAACCGCCTCCGACGACCGTCCGAGGCGCCCGCGTTGGCGTCGCCCCCGCGTGGACGCGCGTCTGGCTGTCCCCCGGCTCGCCGACCTTTCGCCCCCGATGGGCAGCGCCGGGCGTTCGCATGGGCGCACGCACGTCCATGGGCACGACCGTCCGCCCGTCCACCCCCGTTCGCGGCAGGGGCCCCACGCCCTCCTCGCCATCGGTCTCCAGCGGCAGCAGCGGAGACAGCAAGGCCATGCTCGTCGCAGTGCTGGCCGCGGGCATCGCCGTGGGAGTTGGCCTCGCCGTCACCGAGGGCGCACGTTACGACGGCTGGGTGGCGGTGCATCCCCATCATCCGGTCCATCTCATGGGCGCCCGAGGACGTCACCGCATCGTGCCTCTGAATCAACTCACGTTGGCCTCCCTTGCCCCTGATGAGGAAGCGGTCGTCGTCCGCCACGAAGGCGCCGGACTCTGGGAGATTGGACGTCGCCCGCTAAGCAGAGGAGGCTTCACCTACGCATTCGATTTGGGGACCCAGCGCGCACCGCTACTGGACGGCCGCATAGCCGCTTTGAGCGGTGGAGCCCTGAGAATCGGCGCTTTTGCCAATGATTGGCTCGGCGTACTCCCAGGAATCGACATCGCTGTCGGTGACGTCGACGGCCGGACAGCGACTGTCGTAACGCCGCACATTCAACTCGTCGTGGCACCGCTGCGGTTGTGGCGTCTACATCTTGGCGCCTTCGGTGAGATGGGCTGGTCCGCAGCGAGCATCGACGCGGTCAGCAAGCAACCGTCTGGCATGCGCATGGCCATGGGTGTCCTGCTGCAATGGGAAATCACCACCCGGCTCGCTCTCGATTTTCGTTGGAGCAACCGTTGGCTACGCGAAGATGGAACCCGCCCTTCCACATCTTTCACAACCGGACTCTCGATTTATTGACGTTTTTGTTGCATGGAAGCACAGCTATCAGTGCGTCCTTGCGAAGTCGCGTCATATGGCCGCGGGTGGTTTCTCACCCACATTGATGAGCTAGAGCGGCTGCCGAGGCAGCCCACAGTGAGCCCTCGTGGTGCAGCGGGGCATGATTATGGAGCCGCAGATGTTGCGTTATCTCGTCGTCTTTACTCTGATCACGGTCTTTGCAACACCCGCCCTAGCCGATCCGCCCATCGACAGTTGGGATCGCGGCTCCACGGCACCGCCGTCACCTGGCGCTGTGCCGCCGCCGCCATCCGGGGCAGATGACGCTCCCGCGGTCGACGTCAAACGCAAGCGGCCTGTGATTCACCGTCGCCGCGGTAGAATCGACATGTCGAGCTTGAAGGCGAGAGATTTCGGCCAAAAGATCCTAATCGGCGTGTTCACTGGTGGACGGATCTACAGCGCGAATGCGCAGATCGGTAACAGTCCCAATAACTCCTTGCAGGCCGCATCAGGGCCGATCCTCGGATTGCGGACCGGCTACGGAATCACCCGGTTCTTCGCTATTCAAGGCGAAGCTGTATACCAGCCAACGACCTACACGGACGGGGGAGACTTCGCTCATATCTTGAGTTTTCGAGGCTTTATGATGCTACACCTCATGTGGAAAGCATGGCGCCCGTTCTTGCTTGTCGGCGGCGGCGTGGAGATGCTTCCGCACAAGATCGGCACGGTCGCCAAGGATGTGGACGGCGCGTTCATGGCGGGCCTCGGCACCAAATTCGACCTCAGCCACACCACAAGCCTGCGGTTCGATTTCCGAGGCATCTCGACCGATGGCATCGTCGACGGCGCCATCAACTATGAGGTTCACCTCGGCTTGTCGTTCCGTTTCATGGTGCAATAGCTCACTCAGTCCGCCTCTCGCCATTTTGGAGTCCGCTATGTCTCTCGCCCGACTCAGCCTTCCCGCGATCTTCGCCGCTGCCATGACCGCCGCATCGCTCGGCTGCGGCACGACCGACTCTCCTGCGTCCTCAGAAGACGCGGCCGTATCGAGCCAGGATGGCGGCAGCACAACTGACGCAAACGACGACGGAACCGGGGCTGCGGACGCCGGGGCGGATACGTCGGCACCAGCAGGGCCACCCAAACCGGTGAGCTACTCAGCTGGCCAGGCCTGCCCAACCCTGACGGCCGGTGAGAACAAGTTCTGGAGCTGGGGACTCGATCGCATGGTCGATATCTACCTGCCGCCGAAACCGGCGAAGGCTAACCTCTTGTTTCTCTGGCACGGCTTGGGCGGCACCAAGGAGGGATTCGGCAACTTCATGAAAGCGAAGAAGCTGGCCAACTCACTGGGCGCAATCGTCGTGGTACCGCAGGGCGGCGCCAAGCTGACGGGGTGGGGCTGGGACAAGTCGAGCAACGCCACGGAAGATGCGGCGCTATTCGACGACCTGCTCAGCTGCATCGACCAGCAATGGGACATCGACAACAGCCGGGTGTGGACCATGGGTTTTTCAGCCGGTGGCCTATGGTCGAGCTGGCTGACCTTGCACCGAAGCACCTACATTGCCAGCGCGGTGATCTGGAGCGGCGGATCGGGCACGGAGTCCAACAAATACAAGACTCCCAAGCGGAAGATCCCCGTACTCATGGCGTGGGGCGGCCCAGAGGACAAGGCTGGATTTGCCTTCCAAGAGACCACCCTGCGCATGAGTTCCATGCTCCGCACTGATGGCCATTTTGTGGTGACCTGCGACCACAACCTGGGCCACAACATTCCCTTTGGCTGGGAGGTCTGGGCGGCCGACTTCCTCAAGCGCCACCCGTGGGGAGTCACCGAGAGCGATCTCGCGACCAGCGCAGCCATTCAAACGAGCATGTACCCCAAATACTGCACGTTCAAAGCGAGCAAATAGCCTGATTTCAAAGCATTAATGAGAAAATTTAGCTTTAGATCAGGCCTAGACTTGATGCCGGTTGACGTCGCGTGGTGACCAAAAATTAGACCGGTCAGCGCTCCGGCGCCCCGCGAGACCGTCTCCGTCGAGAACGTGCCCGCCGTGACTTGGCGCGTAACTTCGATAGTCTGGCCAGCTTCACGGCGAGAATCGACAATTCGACTCGCTGCTCGGCTTTGTACGCGGACGGCCGCGCGTCGCGAGCCTCGGTGGATGTCACGGCTGTACCCTGGCTGACCGCTGCCGGAAGATCTGACGGAACGCCTTCAACCACATAGACGGCGCCGCCGACGTGCGATAGCTCAGCATAGGCCAGTACCAGCTTGGCGGCATCGACATCCTTGGCATCCACCGGCACTGCGCGGGTCATCACAAAGGCGCCGCCTGCTGCGATCAGCACCACGACGGCTGCGACCACCCATCCCGACTTGCGGCGCCGCGTCTTGGTGTCCATCCGAAACATCACGCTGAAGTCCTGGAGGATCTCCTGCATGTCCTGTCGCGATCGCCTGCGCTTCTTCGGGTCTGGCAGATCGAAGAGGCCAATATTTGGCAGGGGCGGCGCATCGCCAAAGAACGGATCCACCTCGATGGCGTCTTCCGGCAGCTCCTCAGCGACAGGCCCACTGCCTGCGGCCCGCGCGGTCGCACGAGCACGGTGTCGTTGAGCAGCTCGGTCCTTCTTCTTGCTCCGCCGCTTGGCCTTGCCACGGCGACTGTGCTTCGGCTCGGCAGCGGATGGCAGCGGCGGCGCGGACGCTTTCGCTCTGGAGTCGAGCTCTTCACCCGGGACAAGTTCGTCGAGAGAATCAGGCCGCGCGGCAGCAGGTGGCAGCGCCGCAGCTTGCGACGCCAGCGCCGCAGCTTGCGACGCCACGTCCGATTCTAGCAGTTCCGGTGCAGCCGCTTCAGTGTCGTCTGGTGTGCCGCCGTCTGATCCGGCGATGATCGGCGCCTCTAGCGGCAGTACCGCCACCTCTTCGTCGAGAAAAGCAGGGGGCGCAACATCCGGGTCAGTGGCCTCTTCGACAGCGTCAAAGTCTAGCTCCTCCAGATCATCAGCGACAACGCGCGCGACTGCCGTCGGCACGTGCGGCGCGACCGGTACGGTTTGGCGAATGGACGCATGGGGGCTCGGAGCCGCGCTCACGATGGTCGCCCGCACCGTCTCATTGCCCTGAATCGGCCCAGAGCCATCGCCGATCTCCGGCATCGCGACCTGCTGGGTCAATCCGGCTGACGCTTCTGGCTTGTCTCGCTCTTCGGTCACTCGCCCCTCCCTCGTGGGAAGGATAGCGCGGATGACAGCGAATAACAGGTTGACCCACGTCAGGTCACTCACGCCACCAACGGCGTTGCCGCGGTCGAACCCATGCTGTTACTGTCGGGCACACAACTTTCGGAGGCACCCCATGAGCCAAAAAACGGACGATGTTGGCCGCAACGACCCCTGCCCTTGCGGAAGTGGCAGCAAATACAAGCACTGCCATCTCGGTAAAGAAGAAGATCCAGCCGCCGGCGCCAACGCGGTATCGAGCGACAGCCGGGTGACGACAGCCATCGCAGTGGCTGGCGCCATCTTGGGCATCGTACTCGCCGTCACGCAGGGAGCTGAGCTCGGCATCGCGGTCGGCGGTGGCATCGTGTTGGCGGTGGGTGCGTGGGTCATCTTCCGCAATCCGCCGCCACCCAAGTCCGGCGGCAGCGACCCTGCCGCCATCAACTTCGGCGGGTAGGAATCTAAATTCAGCCCTTGAGGCCCTTTGCGTTGATGAGGGTCGCGACAAAGCTCCCGACGACGACCTTGCTCTTGAGCCGCACCGGGATGCGGTACTCGTCGGCGGAGAGCCACACGTCCATCCGCGCTCCGGGGCTGCGCTCGAAGATGCCGCCCACGTCCTTCAGTTCGGGCACCACGTGCCAGGTCGCGATCGGCTGACCTGCGATGGTCAGGGTCTCTTTGCCGAGCACCTTCACATTGGCGCGAATGGTCTTCAGCCCATCGGTTACGCTCATCTTGATGCTGCCTTTTCGAGCGATGTTCTTGCACCGAAAGCCGTACAAAAGTCCGAGCGGATCGTAGGTATCGGAGAAGATCGGCTTGGCCGGATAGGCACGCCACTGGTTCCGGTACACAGCCCGGTTTCGCCGAGTGTCGAAGCGTAAAATCACGTCGCGATGGTAGCTGCCTTCGCGCTGTTTCTTCTCGTGATGGATCGAACGGTTCATCCGCGGTTTGACCCACGCGTGCATATGGTCGCGCACCTTGTAGATCGCGTCTGCGTACTTGTTTGTGCGCGCCTTCATCTCGAAGTGCCAAGCAGCCTTGCCCTTCCACCGCGTGTCCTTGGTGACCTTGAACTCGGCGGTGCCGACGGGAATGCCCATCCAGGTCAGCTCGTAGGACAGGGTCTCGCCGGTCTGAAAGGGCATACGGCTGCCGGCCCCCCTAGGCGCCCTGCGACCGCGGCGCCGACGACGCTCCTTCTTGATGCCCTTTTTTTGTTTGGCAGCGAGAATACTTGCGGCATGGGCCTGACCGCTCACATTGACGTTCGGACGATGAGCGCCGGGCGGCGACGGTGAAGCGGATGCTTGAGCGGCCAGCAGCAGGCTGCAAAGTACCAGCAGTGCGCGATTGGGGCGCAGCTTCCGACTGATCGTTCGTAGCCTGGACGTTCGATCAGCACCAACCAAACGACTACTATTCAAATCTCTATTACTAGCTATTCGTCTAGTTGCTGGACAACAATTCTTCTTGCGCGCTGATTCGATTGGCTGGGTCATCTGAGTCTCCGTAGTCAGGAGTGGGCCCCATCACAACGGACGGCCCGCGCACCCCATTCAATCGCCCAGGAATTTGACAGCGCGCATCGACAGCTGAGGGAGATTGGACGCAGCGCATCCCAAGCCGCTAGGCTCCCGGACGGGGCGAGGAGCACTCATGCAGAGCGATTACACCGGGGCGATGCGCGCGCGGAACATATGCGGACGGTTGCGGGCAGTTGCGCACGTCATCACATTGCTGCTGACCGTCGTCGGTGCGCAGGCCGTTCGGGCACAGCAGCCTGACCAGCCCGCGACTCCGGACCAGACGAAGACGACCACACCAGCCGTCCTGCCAGCGCCGGTTGCGGTGGCTCCTCCCGCGATGATGCAGCCGATGCCAGAGCCCCAGCCCATGCGCGTGGCGCCTACGAGTCGGCTGTCGAGCTACGAGCGTTCAATCCTGATGCGAGGGCCCATCAGCAGCGGGAGCTATGTGCTCGGCGGCCTGCTGGGCACCTGGATGGGCTTCGGCATTGGCCACGCCGTCCAAGGCCGATACAGCGACGGCGGCGGTATCTTCACGCTCGGGCAAGTGGTGGGTCTCGGGGTCGGTCTTACGGGCATGATCCGCTCCATTGAGTCGCGGAGCTGCGAGTTCGACGTCCAGGGGAACGCCTTTTGCGGGTCAGGCCGCAACGAAGACATGTGGACGGCCATCGGCGTCTCCGGTTTCGTCCTGTATGCCGCTGTGCGCGTGTGGGAGATCATCGATTTGTGGGCGAGCCCTCCGCGCGTCAACGAAGAGTATCGACGGGTCCGGCGCAAAGCCGATGGGCTCCGATGGACGATTACCCCGGCAGTGCTGCCCAACGGCGGAATGATGCTAGCAGGCGCGAGGTTCTAGATGAGCAATCACTGGCTGAAACTTGGCTTATGGGCCGTATGTACGGGCTGTGTCGGCGTTTTGAGCGTGTCGGGATGTAGCTCGCCGACGCCATCGACGGCTGCCACAAGCGACGCTGCCGCGCCCGAAGATGGCCAGACCAGCTCAGATGGTGAGGCGGCAACAGACGGTAGCTCGACTGCCGAGGACGCGGGGCCAGCGTGCACGAAAGGAACCCTCACGGCGCTAGGCAAGGGCTTCTTCGTGGACATGTCGGACGCAAGCGGTATCCGCGTCGGTAATGTGCTGCGAAACTCGAAGATTCCCGTGCCCATCAACGACCATAGCCGACTCGGATTTGTCGACCTCGATGGCGATCGGCTGCCCGATATCGTGACCCACAGCCTCTACCCCAACCCGAAAAAGGGCATTCCGTTTGAGCACCTCATCTATCGCAACAAGGGCGATGGCACGTTCGAGGACTTCAGCGATGCCAGCGGTTTGCGAGCGGTCCAGGCTGGGTTTTTCGCCTTCGCTGACATCGACAACGACGGCGA
>JAGSHB010000287.1 GCA_023954815.1 Myxococcales bacterium
ATTCAGCGCTTTGCCAAAGTCGCCACGTCGCGAGCCCTCGCCGGCATCAAAGAGGGCTGGCAGCAACGGGTCACGGTGGTGGGTGGTGAGTTGAGTCAGCCTGCCTGCGGCATCAAAGCGGCCGACCGCGCTGAAATGCAGCCCAAGCTCACGCACATCATCCACTGTGCCGCATCGGTTGAGTTCACGTTGCCGATCGCCGACGCAGCAGCAGCGAACATCACCAGCGCGCTAAATGTGCTCGAGTTGGCCCGTGGGTCGGCAAATCTCAAGCACATGGTGGCCGTGTCCACCGCCTACGTGAATCCCGCGAGTCGGCGCCCGATGCCCGAAGCGCTGGTGCCCATGCCATTCGAGCCGGAAGAGGTCTACGCGGACATTCTCTCGGGCCGCGCAGACGAAAAGGCGCTCATGGCAGTGACGGGTCACGCCAACACCTACACGCTGACCAAGTGCATCAACGAGCACCTGCTCAACCAGCGGCGTGGTGACGTGCCGCTGAGCATCGTGCGGCCGTCCATCGTGTCGGCGACGTTGCAGCACCCCTTCCCCGGCTGGATCGACAGCCACGCTGCCTTCGCGGGCTTTGTTGCGCTCATCGGCGCCGGGCATCTCAACGCGCTGCGGGCGGACACAAGCGTTCGACTCGATATTGTGCCCTGCGATGTGGTCGCTGACCGCGCCATCGACACCTGCGTCTTCGAGACTCCGGCAAAGCCCGAAGAGGCGCCGGTAGTGCGGTACGCAGTCGCCGGCTTGAAGGACAGCCCGCTCATTGGCGAGTGCGTCGAGGAGATTGTGAAATTCTTTAAGAATCACCCGATCGATCGCGAGCCATCGGTCAAGTGGGTGGGGACCCAGCGGAGCAAATTCAAGCTCAAGGCAGCGCAGCATCACGGCACACGTCGCGCCCTGGCCAACTCGGTGCTGACGATGACCGGCAAGACCCGTCTCCGTCGCCAATACAACAAGGTGATGGACCGCGTTGAATTTCTGAACGAGGCGTTTCCCTACTTCACGCACAATCAGTTCGATTTTCGGCCGACTGTGGGGATTCCGGGCCCCGACTACGACCCTGCCAAGTACGTCGCCATCGCCTGCGAAGGTGTGTACACCCACCTGACTCGCAAGGACTCGAGCCAGATGTCGCTCGCGGGTCGCAAGCACCGAGATGGATCGCCCGATCTTCGCTGGATCATGAAGCAACCCGCAGGAAACTGGGCTGTGCGCGGCGCGAGCTATGCGTTGCGTAAAGCACTGCGTCGGTGCACTGAGTCGGTCACGTTCGACCGGCCAGCGTTCGAAGCGGCTCGCCAAGGCATTCCCGACGACGCGCTCGTGGTCATTATTCCGACCCACCGCAGCTACATGGACTTTCTGGTCTGCAGCTACCTGTTCTTTGCCCGGTCCGACCTCGGAATTCGCATTCCGCACATCGCCGCCGCCGAAGAATTTAGCCGCATTCCAGTGCTGGGCTGGCTATTTCAGCAGACCCACGCCTTCTACATCCGCCGCGGCATGGGCGGGGAAGACAAAGAGCTCACCGCCAAGGTGCAGGACTTGGTCAAGCGCCGGGAGACGCTCGAGTTCTTCATCGAGGGTGCGCGCAGTCGCTCGCGTCAGTTCTTGCAGCCCCGTCGCGGCTTGCTGCGGGCGCTGCAAAACACGGGCGAGACCTGCATGATCCTGCCCGTTGCCATCACCTACGATCGTGTGCCCGAAGAGCGCACGTTCCTCCGTGAGTTGCAGGGCGAAGGCAAGCCGAAGATGCAGCTGCGGAAGCTGTTGATGTGGACGACCAAGATGGCGAGCGGCCGGGTGGATCTGGGCCGTGTGCACGTCACCTGTGGCGAGCCGCTGCTCCTCGACAAGAGCGTCGACGTGCACGGTCTCAGCTACGAGGTCATGGCGCAGCTGCAGCAGCACACCCACTCGACGACGCACCACATGCGCTGCTTCTTGGCCCGCAATCCCATCGGTGGGGTCGACGAACACACGTTGCGCAGCGCCATTGAGCGCCGTGGCGGTAAGGTGTTTGACAGTGGGTTGGACGGTCACGAGGAAGTGGACGCTGAGATCGAGCGCACCATGCGCTACAACTGGCAGCACCTCTTCTTCCCCGAGGCACGGGCGCTTTTCCCCGAACACCCCGCAATCTCGCACCACATCAACAACAACGCCTACACGCCAGCCAGTAATATTGCGCTCGCGGAGGTTCCAACGTCGCCGGCTCTTCACCGGATGATCGAGATCTTGCTGCGGCCTGTCTGTGCGGAGTACGTGGCGACCGCGCGTTGGTTGGCGACGACGACGGTGGGCATCGACCAGATCAATGCAGCGACTGTCGTTCGTAATCTGCCGCAGTGCCACCTACCCACCGTGCAGGGCGTGCTGAACGACCTGGTGGATCGGGGTCTGCTGCTTAAGACCGACAAGAAGACCCTGGCTTGGGGCGTGCCGACTGCGAGTCGCCGTGAAGCCTTGCTGGCCTATGCAGACGCCTGTGCGTGGCCTGAGCGGCGCACCACGATCGCCGTGGAGAACAACGATGACGCTGCTGATCACCGGGTCGACTGGATTCCTCGGGCGCCACTTGCACGAGGCGCTGGCATCTAAGCACCCAGATCAGAAGCGGGTCGCCCTTTGTCGGGACCGCAACGGCTGGGAGCAATGGCCCTGGGCGCAAGCCCTCGACAGCACTGTGGTGCTCGAAGGCGGGCTGCACGGTGCCAAGAACTGGCAAGACGACCCATCCATCGCTGAGCTGGACGGTATCTTTCACTGTGCGGCCATGGTGCAGCACAGCCGTAAGGACACCGCGCCAGTCTACGAGACCAACGTCGAAGGCACGCGCGCCATGGTGCGCCTCGCCGCGGCCAAGGGTTGCCGGTTGGTCTACGTATCGACCAGCGGCACGGTGGGCTGCTTTTCGACGCCTGACGAATGGGCGGACGAGACGGCGGCGTACTGCGGTGCACCTGTCACCACGTGGCCGTACTACGACTCCAAAATTCGCTCTGAGATGGCGGCCCGTAGCTTGGCCGAAGAGTTGGGGGTCGAGCTCGTCATCATTCGGCCGCCCATCATGCTGGGGCCGGGAGATCACCGCTTTCGCACCACGGGCAACATCATCCGCCACATGCGGCGCAAGCTGCCATTCCTGCTGCGCGGCGGAGTGCACTTCATCGATATTCGTGACGCTGCCGCCGCGCTGGTCGAAGCGATGGACATCGAGGAGCCCAAGCCGGTCTATCACCTGAGCGGCACCGCTTGTTCTGTGGTCGAGTTCTTCTCGATGGTGGAGCGGGCGTCCGGGATTCCAGCGCCCAAGATGCTGCTACCACCGAGTGCGGCATTGAAGGTGTCTCAGGTCGTGGCCAAGGCCGCGGAGTTGATTCCGGGAGAGCGTCATTCTCCGCTGCCCGATCCGGTGGTCATCGAGATGGCCGCCCGCTACTGGGGACTGCGCTCGCGCTGGGCCGATGGTGATCTTGGCTGGGCGCCCCGAGACGGTCAGCTGACGATTGATGAGACGGTGGCTTGGCTACGCGAGGCCCATCCGCAATGCGCGACTGCACGCTAGATCTGAAATATTTGCCCGCACTTTCAAGCACCAGCGCCTAATTCAGCTCTATTTCTTGCGGATTGCGCGCAACCAACGGCCTGGATCAAGGCGCACGCCACCGTGCACACGAATCCAGCGCGGCGTTCGCCAACGGACGGTGGCGCTCGGACGAAGCACCCAACGCCCGGGCAGCCAAACCCAATGCTGGGCACGATAGACCCAATACCCCGTCAACCAGACAGCGCCGGCGCACGGCGGCAAGGTGACCGCCTCCACTTGCGGCGGCGGCGGCGCGGTCGGAGCGAGCGCGGTCATCTGCGATTTTACGTCGACCTCGGGCACCTTCCACCAGCCGGATAGCCAGACCCACTCAAATCCAGTCCACTGCCAGAACCCCGTCACCCAGACGGCGCGTTGGCTCGGCAGTGGCCCTGGATCTTCCAGCCGCATGGCAGGCGGGGCGCTCTTCGGTGGCTTCGGCTCTGCTGCGCGGCGTTCGCGCTCTGCCCGCATCTTTCTCAGGCGTTCCGCCCGACGTTTGCGCCACTCGAGCCGACGCTTGCGCTCCTTGTCGGCTGCCGCGCGCTTCCGCTGCTTGTGGCCCGCCAGACCGCCCGGTCCCCAGCAGTCCTCATCCTTTGGCAGTCGACGGCATCGCTGCTGGCGTTTGCGTTGCTCGGCACGACGCTTCGACCAGCGCTTGCGCCACTGCACCCGCTCCTGTCGACGCTCCTTCGTCCGTTCCGCACGGTCGGCACGCTCCTCCGCCTCCTCCTTTGCGAGGTAGGCCCGCCACTCGGCCTCAGGCACGTTGGGTTGGAACGAAAACTGCTGAATCTTGATCCGAACGCCTCGCCAATCCTGCGGTTCCTCCGACCAGATCTTGATCACAATTCGGCGGCCTGCCCCCAGTGGCTTCGCAGGTTTGAGGCGACGTTCGGTCTGACTCCAGTGAAGAAACTGCACCCGATGCGTACCGGGTTTGCGGACGCCACCCTTGATGATGACCAGCTGCGGACGGCCTGGCCGCTCGACGACCGCGACG
>JAGSHB010000243.1 GCA_023954815.1 Myxococcales bacterium
CATGCGGACCGCGACGTCACGGCCGGTGTAGCCGAGCCCCGGACGTGCGAGCTGATCGACGTGCACACGACCGACTGCCCGAATCAGACGGCGGTCCGCTAAGTTCGACAAGATGCGCAGATTTGCCGAGGCGCCTGTCAGCTTCTCGCACTCGCCAGCGAGTCTCTCCGCCATGCTGTTGACGAGGTTCGCGCCCATGGCGTCACACACATCGATGATGATGTGCACGATGAGCATCGGGCCGATCTCGCTCTCCGGAAATACGCGCACGTCGATGGATCTTGCGCCACCGCCGCGAGCGAGCAGCCGGGGATGCCCTTGATTGGCCAACTCAACGAGCCGGTCCGCGTCGGCGAGGATCGCTTTTCTACCGGCTTCGAGATCCGGCACATCACAGAGTTGGATCTGACCGATCATCTCGGGAGCGGTCGCTTCGGTGACGATGCCATTGCCACTACGCAACAGACGGGCTGCATTCGAGCAGGCGGCAACCACCGACGGCTCTTCGATGACCATGGGCACGAGCACGTCCCGACCATCGACCTTGAAGTTGGCGCCAAAGCCCACGGGCAGGTGAAAGAGACCGGCCACGTTTTCGATCATGTGGTTGGCTTGGGCGAGCCGCTCTTCGTCGATGCCGCGCAAGGCGCTGACCTCGGCGTCGCTTAGCTTGGCGAAGCGTTGGACCTCCGCTAACCGCTCGTCGATGGACAGCTTATAGAATCCGCGTAGTCGAGACGTGCGTGGGGTGGGGCTCATGTGCGCTCCGGCGATTCTGTGCCGCGATTTGTCGCGTGGGGCGCGAGTGTCGGTCGACAAGCGCAGAAATGGCAACCGGCTGGGGAAAAGTGAGCTGAATCTGCACGGAGGGGCCGCAAATGTGGTGTTTCAGTTGAATGTGGACGTGGCCGGCGGAGAGACTACCCTGTGGCCTGGCAGGAGGAGTGTCATCATGAAAAAGACCGTCTGGTTGGCTGGGCTGTTGCTAGTTGCAGCATGCGGAAGTGACAAAGGTGAGAGCGCTGGCGCCGATACGTCTGGCGGAGGCAGCCAGTTCGACGTTGCTGAGGCGGATGGCGCCGGCCCCGGAGATACTGGTGGCGATGACGCTGGTGGCCAGACGGATGCCGGTGGCCAGACGGATGCTGGCGGTCAGACGGACGCGGGCGGTCAGGCGGACGCGGGCGGTCAGACGGACGCCGGTGGTCAGACGGATGCTGGCGGTCAGACGGATGCCGGCGGTCAGACGGACGCGGGTGGGGCGGCCGATGCGGGCGCCGAGCTCACCTGTGCCGAGATGAAGACCAAGCTACAGTCGGACTTGAGCAAGGCTATCGATAGCAACAATGACTGCGCCGCCGACACCGATTGTGTGATCGCTCAGACCTCGACGGCATGCGCGGGGCAGTGCGGACAGGCCGTCAACAAGACCGGCAAGGCTGCTGTTGACGCGGTTGTGGCCGATCTGGACGTCAATCTGTGCAAGGCGAACGGCTACGCCGGTAAGTGCGGCTATTCGACCCCGTCCTGCGCGCAGCCCAAGCCGGCCTGCGAGAACAAGAAGTGCGTCTACATGCCGACGACCAAGCCTGGTGAGTGCGCTGGTGCGCAGCCCGCTGGAACCGTTTGTACGGGTGGAAAATGGGTCTGCAAGAAGGGCTACTTCAAGGCGACGGCGCACGCCAAGGCTTGCATCGAGGCGACCTGCAAGAACATGCAGTCGGCGCTCGGAGAAGCCATCGGAGGTGTCGCAGCGACCGTACAGAAGTGCAAAGAAGACGCCGACTGCATCGTCGTGCCGACCTCGACCGCTTGCCAGGGCACGTGCGGCGTGGCAGCGAACAAGGCGGAGGCGAGCGTCTTGAAGGACTCGATCGTCTGGGCCGATGCGAACATCTGCAAGGCCAACGGCTACGCGAACAAGTGCGGCTACTCCACACCGAAGTGCATGGCGCCCAAGCCGGGATGCAAATCGGGGACGTGCGTGTACAGCAAATAGCCGACCGTCCCCATCCATAGCGGAGCAAATCCATGACCCAGCCCCTGTGGACGGCCCTCGCGACCGTCGTCGGTCTTGTCCTGCTGCTCGTATTCGGTGAGCGAACTGGGTCGGTCCGCAACAAGGTCCTGATCAAGCCACTGACATCGGTTGGTTTCATCGCCACCGCCGTCCTGTCGGGGTGCATGGGGTCAGTTTGGGGGCAGTGGATTTTGGTGGGGCTGGTGCTCTCGTTCTTCGGCGACGTGCTGCTGATTTCCAGCAAAAGAGCCGCTTTTCTCGCAGGTTTAGTCGCTTTTCTGCTGGGTCACGTGGCTTACGTCGGCGCGTTCTATCAGCGCGGCATCGATGTGAGCGGCGGCGTGCTGCCTGCCCTGGCGGTGGGCGCTGTGGCGATCGGTCTGGTGGCCCGTTGGCTGCTGCCCAAGGTCGACAAGAAGATGATGCGTCCGGTCATCGCCTACATGGTCGTGATCACGCTCATGGTCGCCTTTGCTGGGGGGACGGTCGCCGCCAAGGGTCAGGTCTGGCTGCTTGTTGGCGCGGTGATGTTTTGGCTCTCGGACATCTCCGTTGCGACCGATAGGTTCGCCGGCGGTGGGCTGTTTAATCGCGTGTGGGGACTGAGTTTTTATTACATCGGCCAGCTGATCTTGGCGCTCTCGTCTGGCGGGGCGTAGGTCGCTCACGCAATCGATGGTTGCACCCGGTCGCGATCGGCGTAACGCTCCGCGCGCGATGGGACCACCGATGGCCCAGACGCTTGTGATGGAGCAGCCAGATGGTCGAACACGTCAAAGGCAGCCGCATTAAGCGAATGGCGCGCTTTGCCACCATTGCAGCGCGGACGACCAAAGATGTGGTGCAAGCCAAGGCCATGCAAAAACTGCGCGGTGATGACGAGAGCGCCGTAGCTGAATCCCTCAAGCCCACGGCCGCCCGCATGGTCGAGGTATTGGGCGAGATGAAGGGCGCCGCCACCAAATTGGGGCAGTTTATCGCCTTGGCTGACCAGGACACCTTTCCCGAAGAAGCCAAGCGGGTGCTCAATCGCCTCTTGCATCAAACGCCGCAGCGGATGAGTGCGCAGGCCGCCCATGATGTGGTTGTCCGTGAGTTGGGCGAGGCGCCGGAGGTGCTGTTTTCGCGCTGGGAGCTAGAGCCCTTCGCCTCGGCGAGCATGGGCCAGGTTCACGGGGCGACGTTGCACGACGGCACCGAGGTGGTCGTTAAGCTGCAGTTCCCCGGGGTCGACGCAGCTATTGAACACGACATCCGTAACGCCGGCATCATGTTCAAGGGCATGAGCCTCGCTGGCGGAATTTTGGATACGCGCGAGTACTTTGAAGAGGTCGCTGAGACCCTGCGCCGCGAGCTCGACTACGGTCAGGAAATCGCTCAGCTACGGGCCTACAAAGAGGCGCTCAAGCCGTGGCCAGATCTGGTTGTGCCCGACGTCTTTGAGGAGCTGTGCACCGAGCGTGTGCTGGTGTTGGAGCGGCTCGATGGCCCGACGATGCTCGAGTTCGCGGAGGATGCTTCCAATGGGGCGGAGGCACGCTTTCGTGTGGCCTCGCAGGTCGTCGCCGCGATTTGGGGGCCGTTCCTGCGGCAAGGGTTGATCCACGCTGACCCGCATCCGGGCAACTACATTGTGCTGGACGACGGGCGCCTCGGCGTACTCGATTTTGGCGCCACAAAGCAGCTCTCCGATCCCTTTGTGCTCGCCTATTGGCAGATCGTCACCGCGTCGATTCAGCTCCAAAAGGCTGATTATCTGGGTATTTTTGACGAGATTGGCTTTACCTTTCCGACAGATAGAGAGGCAACTCGTGTCTGGATGGACCAGCTGGTGGAGATCGTAGAGCGGCCGCTGCGCAACGACTTCTACGATTGGGGCGCGTGCATGCTGACCCCGGACTGCCGTAGCCATATGACCAAAAATCCGATGCTGGCGATGCAGGTGCGCGGGCCGGTCGAGAGCCTGATGTTCTATCGGGCAGCGGTGGGTGCGGCTGGAGACTTCCGCATGCTGAAGGCAGCGGGCAACTTTCAACGGGTGCTGATCGACGTACTCAAGACCGCTCACTCGGCGATGACACCGGAACTGCTGGCCCGACTGCAGGAGCGCGGCGTCGAGGTGCCGACCTGAGCGATCTAACCGCGGCCGTGAAGGCGCTCGCCCTGGACGCTGGTTTTTCGCGGGTGGGGATTGCGACTGCGCACCCGCGGCAAGAGGACCAAGCGCGCCTGGAGACGTGGCTGGACGCTGGCTTTCACGGCGATATGGCCTGGATGGCGAAGAACCCGGCGCGGCGTAGTGATCCGGGGCTCGTGGTCGACGGGGCGCGTTCGGTGATTGTGCTGGCGCTCGACTATGACACCGATGCTCCCCGTACCCCGCAGCCGGCTGCCGAAGGTCAGGGTTGGATCTCGCGCTACGCCTGGGGCACGGACTACCACCTGCTGATGGAGCGACGTCTCAAGGCGTTCACGCGCGCTGTGGCCTCGGAGATTGGGCCGACGCTAGGCGCCTCGTTTCGTGGCGCAGGCCAGCCGGAGGGCACCTTTGAGCCACGGACGGACTTTCGTTGGTCGGTCGATTACGGCCCAGTCCTGGAGCGACCTTGGGCGGAGGAGGCGGGTCTCGGCTGGCAAGGCAAGCACAGCCTGCTGGTGGATCCCGAGCGCGGCAGCTTCTTCTTTCTGGCGACTGTGATTACGACGTTGGATCTGCATCCGGACTCCCCTCAGACGGACCATTGCGGGACGTGTACAGCCTGCATGGACGCCTGCCCGACCGGCGCGATTGTGCAGGAGCGGGTGGTAGATGCGCGCCGGTGTATCAGCTACCTGACGATTGAGACCCGCGGAGCGTTGACCGCCGAGCAACAAGCGATGGTCGGTGACCACGTGTTCGGCTGCGATATTTGCCAGGACGTGTGCCCGTTCAATCGCTTTAGTCAGCCGAGTGATGTGGCAGAGCTGCAGCCGCGGGATGGGCTGGTGGCGCCGTCCCTGGTGGAGCTGGCGAAGCTAGATGACGAGGTGTTTCGGCGGCTGTTTCGGCGGAGCCCTGTGAAGCGGGCGAAAATTGCGGGGTTGCAGCGGAATGTGGCGGCTGTGGTGGGCAATCAGGCTCGGCGGCAGGCGGGGGGCTTGGTGGACTTGGAATAGGGGGTGGCGTGCCCTGTAAAATGAGGCCTGTGTGGGTGTTGACAGGTGGGGTGGGTTTGGAGAGGATGCGCGCCCGCTGAGAAATCAGTGGGCATCGCGCGCATAACTCAGTTGGTAGAGTATCACCTTCACACGGTGGGAGTCACAGGTTCAAGTCCTGTTGCGCGCACCACGAAAGCCTCCGGAAACGGGGGCTTTTGTCGTTTTGGATCGCCGCGGGGTCACAACATTTTGGGGGTAGGGACAACAGGGGACAACAACAAGGGACAACATTTTGTCTCAGTCTCGCTGGAAGGCCCCGGCCAACCCCCCTCGACGGTGAGGGGCGATAGGCCAACAGCTGTCCCTGTTTGCGAGGCAGCTTGGCCAGGCCGCTCGAGCTCGAGCGGCCCCTTCTTGGGAAGGTGCGGGGGTCACAACATCTGTGGCCAAGCACGTCACCGACCAACGTTCTGGCCCCGACGCGTGCGGAAGGATCAGTCGAGCTGTGCTCCCGGCTCGTTCTGGCGTCTATTCGAAGAGCGTCGCCACAGCGGCGGCCTTTTCTTCAGGGCTGGTGTGGGTGTAGCGGTCCTGGATTTGGATCGAAGAGTGGCCCATCAGGTTGCGGATGGTCAGGTCGTCTGCAGTTTGACGGAGCAGGGTGTTGAACGTCATAGCGTCGGACCAATACCATCCAAGTCACCTCGTCCAAGGGCGGAGACCACGTCTCTCATGGGCCACACCGCCCGCCGCAGCTGCCGCAGCTCGCGTCGCAGCGCATGCACGGCACGAGCGAGATCAGGGCGCGGGTTGTCGCGGATCTGATCGTCAAGGTCCTCCATGGTGTCGCCATAGATCTCAAGCACCGGGAAGTAGTTGTCGATCGTGCTGTCGACGAGGGCGTAGAGCAGATAGTCGGCGCCGCGGGACCGAATACTCCCCTTCGCCTCCAGGAGTCGCCGACGCACCGGGCCAAAACCGTCGCCAGCGTGCTCCTGGAACGTCACCAGCAAGTCGCTTTTCAGCACGAAGGCGAGTTGCGTATTGTTGATGTTGCCTGCCTCGTCTACACGGACCGCGCGCACCGCGCCGAAGAGCAACGTCTCGAACTCTTCGAGCTTCGGTCGCTGGTGGGTGTGTGCGATGTCTTCGACGACCAGCGGGTGCAGGCCCAATGTGGTGCCGATCTGTTGGAGCAACTCCGCGTCGCCGGCGCCCTGCACGTCGACCCAAGTGACACTGCCCGGCTGCGGAGCCAGCGCCTCGGTGATCCGTTCCGGCGCTATAGGCGCAGCGTCGATCACATCGAGAGAATAGCGAATACAGTGAATCTGAGGTTTCGGTTGGTCCAGTTGTTGAACCAAGGTACCTGGCGAAGCGCCGGGATCGGAGCGCTGCCGCTCCATCCGCAGCATCTCGGGAATTCGGAACGGCTTGATGTTCATCGTCGTCTCCAAACCGAACGCTCGTGGCCGCGCCCCAACAGAGCAGCAGCAACCACGCCGTCTAGCTCCGTCGGGCGCGTACGTCTTGACGCTCTGCCGCGTTAGCAGAGCTCCGCCAGGAGGGCTCTGTCGTCGTTGAGAGATCGGAAGAGCCGTCGTCGCAGTTTTCCCTTCGTGTTGAGGAGTCTAGACGAGAGGTTGTCGATAGCCAGGGTCGCGAGCACCGCCTGAACGTAGGCCTCGATCAGACTGTCGAGGCCTACGCCAAGTCGATTGAAGTCACGTGTGTCCATCATCAGCAGTCGGTCCGCCTCCGCAGACCAGCCTCCGTCGGCCCCCTTCACCGAGAGGTTTGTGCCCAGCATGGACCAGGAGTTGCTGTCCGGAGCGAGTCGCTCTGCTAACGGCGCGGCGGCGCGGCGCGCATAGATGGAGACCGGCCGGAAGCCGGCGGGAGTCGACATCACCATCACACGCAGGTCAGCGGCAAAGATCCGCCCTCGCCTGTCGGGCAGCGTGCCGACGTGGAAGAGGCGCCCTTCGAGATCCTCGGAACTCCATGCCGAGTTGCCTATCAAGCCTTGAACTACGAATCGGTCGTAGTGATGAGGGGCGCCCATAAACCTCGTCAGCTCCGCCTTCGACGTGATGGTGTAGACGCCCTGCCCCGCGTTGCTGTACGGCACTTTCACCACGGCATGCCCACCGAGTCGCTCCACTTGCATCGGCACCTCCTCAAGGCCGAGATCTCGGACAGTTCGCGGGGTGCGAAGCGACAGCCC
>JAGSHB010000099.1 GCA_023954815.1 Myxococcales bacterium
CACGAACAAGGGGGCGGTCGAGCGCTTCGGTATTGACCCGGTGAACATGCTGCAGTTCTGGGATTGGGTCGGTGGTCGCTACTCCCTGTGGTCGGCGATTGGCTTGTCTATCGCTATCAGCGTGGGGATGGACAACTTCCGGCAGCTGCTGGCAGGCGCGTTCGATACAGACGAGCGTTTTTGCACCCTACCCTGGGCCGAAAACGTGCCTGTGATCATGGCGATGCTGGGAGTTTGGTACCACAACTTCTTCGGCGCTGAGAGCCACGCGATCCTGCCCTACGACCAGTCGCTGCACCGTTTTCCGGCGTATTTCCAGCAAGGGGATATGGAGAGCAACGGCAAGCGCGTCGATGGTGACGGCAACGCCATCACGGACTACAGCACCGGGCCAATCGTTTGGGGCGAGCCCGGCACCAATGGGCAGCACGCCTTCTTTCAGCTGTTGCACCAGGGCACGCATCTGGTGCCGGCGGATTTTATCGCGCCGGTGCGTAGCCACTATCCCATCGGCGACCATCACGCGATGCTGCTGGCGAATTGTCTAGCGCAGACTGAGGCGTTGATGCGCGGGAAGACTGCGGAGGAAGCTGAGGCGGAGCTGGCAGCGGCAGGCATGGATGCTGCGGATGTGCAGCGCTTGGTGCCGCACAAGGTGTTTCCGGGCAATCGACCGACCAACACGCTGTTGGTGAAGAAGCTGACGCCGTTTGCGCTGGGGCAGTTGGTGGCCATCTATGAGCACAAGATCTTCGTGCAGGGGAGCCTGTGGGGGATCAACAGCTTCGATCAGTGGGGCGTGGAGTTGGGCAAGCAGCTCGCCAAGGCGATCTTGCCTGAGATCCAGGGGAAGAAGCCTGCGAGCAGCCAACACGATAGCTCCACAGCAGGCCTCATCTCTTGGATTCGACAGCGCTAGCTCGACGTCTTTCGACAGGCGCTTCGGGAAGTGCCAGGCACTTTGCGAGAGGCTGATTTTCCGGGCAAACCGGCAGTTTTTCGCCATCTCAACCCGCGGAATCTCCACCTTCAGCCGGTCGCTCAGAGTCGACGTACCCAAACACCTCAACCCCCTCGGATCGCCCTCGAACAGCCTGCTCACCCAAAGACGTCCAGCTCTGGGCCATGTCCCCAGCGGCGTCACGCGTCACGCCGCTGATCAACGCCCAAGTGCCGAGCTTCTTGTTCATCTGTTCAATTCTCGCCGCGATATTCACCGAGTCGCCGATCACCGCGTACTTCGTCCGTGTCTCGCTGCCCACATTGCCGACCACCACGCGCCCCGTATGCACGCCAATGCGGATGCGAAAGTCAGGAATCGCCAGGGACTGCCAGAGCTTCGACGTCCCGTCCGCATCCCACCTGCGGTTCAGCATATCCACCGCCGTCAGCATCCCCTCAGCCGTACGAACCGCCCGCGCAGCGTGATCCGGCTGCAACAGCGGCGCGCCGAACACGGCAAGAATGGCGTCCCCTTCGAACTCAATAATTGTGCCGCGGTTGGCGTCGATGATGTCGCTCATCGCGCCGAAGTACTCATTGAGAAGACCGATAACCTGGGTCGGCGACATGTGCTCGCTCAGGGTCGAATAGCCGCGAATATCAGCAAACAAAATCGTGACATCCCGTACCGCACCGCCAAGCTCCAGTTGTGATGCGTCAGCCAGAATGTCTTCCACCACGTCCGGGGCCACATACCTGCCGAAGACCTGTTTGACGTGGGCGACCTGCTCCTGACTCTTGTGCAGCGCCGCGTCCATCTGCTTGAGACGCCGGGTGAGGGTCACCATGTCCAGCGCGGACCGCTCCAGGACGCCGCTGCGCACATCGGCTGGCGTACGTCGCAGCTGCCACGCGATGAACGTCGCCGCAGGCCCAGCCACAGCAAAACCCGCCAGAAACTTGGCCACCACATAGGTATTGAGCTTGTGAAGCCGCCCCGTGAGCGCCGAATACACCGTGCCGTCGACCAACATCGCCGCCACGAGCGCCAAGGTGAGTGGCACAACGAATGGGATGCGTAGTCGCCACCGCCTGCTCGCGTTGATCCCGGCCTGATAGACCACCACCAAGCTGACGCAAGCGGCCAAAATCGCGAGGGTCGAGACCACTGACGATTGCAGCCCGACCCGTAGCCAACGATCACGCCCATAGATCTCAACGTCGATGCCGCTGTTGAGTAGTCGCCAGGCTACGAGGGCCTTCATGCCGTTGATCAGGACCTTCACAACGACAATACCCGCTATGAATTTCCGCGCCTCCTTGGTCCCTTCAAGCGTGTAGACGAGCGCGATTGTCACCAACAGCAGAGGCAAATGGCCCATCGACACGTAGCGCTCATGACCACCACCGACAATGGGCGCAGGAATCTTGATACGGGACCCGATGAGCATGAATCCCATCAATAGACCGGCAGCCACATAGAGCGGTGCGAGCCCCAGCCGCACGCGAGACGCGTACAACATGACCAAGACCGCACTCAGAGCGGCGATTTCAACGTGAAAGAGCAGCAGATCCATCAAGCGACCCAGGAACGGCGGGAGGACAAGTGTCGCCATCCTACCCTGAATCGTCGCCGGACGCTTACCGGTAGCGGGAGCGGGACCATGTGCCGCGAGTGGTCCGGTCGCTTTCGGACGAATGGGGCGCCATTGCGACAATCTAGGGTCGAAATCTGGTGCCACGGACCTAGCTTGGTGGGGAGGGAGCCCTCGCCCTCCCCCAACTTGAGGAGGCCCGCTATGACGGAACCTACCCCCACACCCCATGCCGACGTTCGTGCGAACTTTGAAGCTCGCCTTGAGACGTTGATCAACCGCGTGGATGCCATCGAGAGGAATCTTCGGCGTCCAGGTAATCCAGACTGGCAGGAGAGCGTGACCGAACGTGAAAACGATGAGGTCCTCGAAGGTCTCGACGTCGCCGGATTGAAGGATATCGCTGCCATTCGTGCTGCAATCGTCCGCATCGACGAAGGCGTGTTCGGCATGTGTGTTCGCTGCGGTGAGGACATCGCGCCCGGACGGTTGAAGGCGCTGCCAGCTAGCCCGCTGTGTATCGAATGCGCCCGGGCCGCTGACTGACAACCTGCGCCCCGGCCAGCATATCCTTCGCGCTCCGCTCCGGTGTCCCTACACCCCACGCACGCTCGTTTGCGCGGTGATGGATCGACCGATGGTGTATCGTACGGCCCGCAGTGGACGTTCGATCCGACGGGGAGCAGCACATGTGCTTTGGCCCAAGCGCCAGACGTTGTTCATCTCACGCTAGCTATCGTGGCTTGACCCGGTTGGTCTGGGCCGCTGCGGTGTGGGTTCTGATCTGCGCATCCAGCGGTTGGGCGGCCACCCCAACGATGCAACTTGGCGCGCGCGTCTTATCTGTCTCGGGTGACGGCAGTGTGGTGGCACTCAATCGCGGCGCTTCCGATGGTGTGACTGTCGGCATGAAGTCGGTGGAGCTGTATCCGAACCGTAAGAAAGCGGGCGCCAAATCGCGGTCCGTGGATACCCTAATGCGCCTAGCGCGCGGCACGGTCATCAAGGTTCAACCGAGTCGCTGTGAGGTCCAGCTGCGACTAAGGACCGGGCGGCTGCAGGTTGGTGACTACGCCTCCTGGCCCCGTCCCCGGCCGCCTGGAGTCAAAGACAGCAGCCTGCTGCGGGTCGCCGCATTGGACATCGGCATCGTCGCCCTCAACGGGGGGAAGCCCCTGCTGCGTCTCGATTCGCTGTTGTCTGGGAAAAGGCGTGAACAAGTCTGGAATGTGTGGGTGGCGGAGATTCACAGTCACGCCAAGATTGCCCAGCGGCTCTATGCGCGGACCATCGTTGACGGCCGGTTCCACGGGCTCACGATGAAGCAGGCGTTCGAGAAGACGACACGCAACGACGTCGAGACGTTCGTCGACTTTCTGGCCGCGTTTCCGGGTAAATACATCGGCAAAGACCACAAACTAGTCAACATCTACGCCACCTGGGTGATCAACCGTACGCGCTCCGGCCTCGCACAAAAACGGAAGCGGCAAACCGCCGGCTGGATGAGCGCGGCGAAGACGGCTGAGCGCGCCGGTATGTTTCGGCAGGCGGAGAAGCAGTGGCGGCGCGTGCTTGGTATCTGGCCGCAGAGCGCCGCTGCCAAGGCTCACCTGGGTCGCATCGAGCGTGTGGCCCTGTACCGCCGCGCGCTCATCGCCAAGCCGGGTGATCATCGCACTCGCTGGAAACTCGCCAGGGTGCTGTTCCGCCTTCACGCCCACGATGCGGCGTTGTCGCAATTGCGCACCCTGGAGACTGCCCGCGTCAAACTGCGACAAGTACAGACCTATCGTGCATGGATTTGGGTCCGCCAGGAACGCTTCGCAGACGCCGAGGCGTTGCTGAGCCAACTCATCGCCAAGCGCACGAGCCCAAAGCTGGCTAAATGGCTCCGCTACGCCAAAGCGCGCGCTCAAATCTCTGGAAAGGGTGACGTTTTTGCCGCTCATCTTGCGATTGCCAAGATCGACGAGCAGGAACGCTCGTTTTCCAACGCGCAGCGGCGTTTGAGACGTGCAGCCGACGCGGCGAAGACCCCGCAGCAGCTGGCGGCAGTTCGGACGGCGCAGTTGCGGATCAGAGACTTCAGCCGCATTGAGACCCTGGCGCTGTGGATTCGAACCAACATACAGCGGCACGACCTCGCCAAGATCCCTCGCCACGCGTCGACCATTGTGCAGTTGGCGCGCCGCCACGGGTTGCAAGCGCGTGCGGACAAGCACCTGTCGGAAGCCGCGGGCAGAGCGCGGGATGTGTGGGAGCGCCCCACCGCTGAGGTCTTGCAGCAGGCACGGATTGATCTGGGGTTCAAGGTCGCCAACGCGCTGCGAGAGTTGGCGTGGATTCGGTATTCTGGAGGCCAACTCAAGCGCGCGCGGCGGGCGTTGACGGATGCGCTGAAGGCGGACCAGAAAAACGCCTATGCTCACCATATGTCGGGGCTGGTCTATCTGCTGCGCGGCGATCTCGAACGAGCGGAACGAGAGGCTCGTGCCGCGCTGGAGTGGAGCCGATCCTACGCTTGGCCGCGCAAGACGCTGACACGCGTGGCGCTGGCGCGGTCGAAGTGGGATCTCGGCATTCGCTACGCCAAGGAGGCACTGGCGCGTAAGCCGGATGCGTCTGAGCTGCAGCGAGCGCTGAGTGACGCATTGGCGCTGAAGCGGGCAGCGGTGCCCGTGCGGGGTGATCGGCGCACGCTCCCGCGCAGGCGCCTGCATGCCCTTCGTCTTTGGCTGCGCTTTGACTTGTACAAGCGAGCAGCGCGCACCTTCGAGATGCTGCGCGGCACGCCCCACTTTGACGCGGCTTGCTGGGCAGTGCTCGAGTCCAATGACGTTCACATGCCGGTGAGTTTGGTTCGCACGGCAGCGGCGAACGCGGAGCCGTCGTCCGGATGGCAGCGTCGATTGCTCAAGGAGGCCCGTGCCATCCTAAATTTGCCCAAGAAATCGGAATCAAAGCGCGATAGACAACTCAATCGCATCGATCTGGGCCGCGCTTTTGTGCGGCGTGGGTCGTATCACCGTGCCATTCGCGCCCTCCGGGGATTGACTGGGAAAAAGACCAACAGCGACATCCGCGCCATGGCCTCCGACGTGATCAACGCCGCACGCAAAGGCGTGAGCGCAGACGCGCTCGTCAACCGCGCCAGTGAAGCACGAAAACGTGGAGGACAGTGGCCCTTGGTAGCACGTCTGCAACAGCGCGCCATGGCCATGTACAACGAAGTCGGCAGCCCCGGGGACGCCGCATCGGCCGCTTTCTTCGCAGCGTTCGCGGTCGCGGCCCAAGGCCAGGTTGAAGAGGCCGTCCAACAACTCAACGCCATCAGCAAACGGTACAAAGGTCAGCTGACACCCTTGTCTGACCTCGACTTACGCTTGGCGCACGCTGCCCTGCAAGCCCAGCGGGGTTCTTTGGATGCCCAGCACCGTGTCATCGCCTTCGGCCTCAAGCTTTGTACCGAACGCGATGAGGAGATTTGCGTTGCCCAGACCCGCCTCACGCGCGCAGGCCTGCACCTCACCGATGGCCGTCTCTCCGCGGGCCGCCGGGACGCTCGCCACGTGCGGAAGTTCGCGAAGCGACGCCGCATGAGTCTGCTGGCCCGCCGGGCACTGTTCCAACTGGCGGATATCGAGCTGGTCGCCGGCCACCTCGTGGTGTGCAAGCGACTGGGTGCCGAGCTGTTGCGTCAAGCCCGCAAGGACGTCGACACCCATCATGAGCGGCTTGGGTTGATGGTCCTGGGCGCGGTCGCGATGCGTCGCGCCAACGCCGAGGCCGCCCGCGCCCGTTTTGCTGAAGTGCTCGCCCTCGGCAAACGAATCGGTGAAAAACAGGTCCAAGCGACCGCGTTGCTCTTTCTTGGCAACAATGCGCTCGACGCAGCCCACGAGCCGGCCAAGGCCGCGGTCCACTACGCCGCGGCTGTCGCGCTCTTTGAGCAAATCGCAGACGACGAGCGCATCGGCAGGAGTCAGTACGGGCTCGCGCGAGCGCTCAACGCCCAAGGCCAGCGGGAGGCTGCCCGAAAGTTGCTGCATACGGTGATTGAGGGCGCGCGAAAAGCGGACCGAAAGACGCTCCTCGCCAGCGCCCTCGTAGAGCTCGCCTGGGTGGACGTGGAGGGCGGTGCGCCAGCCAAAGGTCTGCGTGCAGCGAGAGAGGCCTATGCCATTACTCGCGTGCTCGATCTGGACAGCAGCTTGCAGGCGGCGCTGCATGTGTTGGGTCGAGCGCTGGCAGGCGCGGGCCAAACCCAGGCTGGCCTCGTGAGGCTGCAAGCCGCGGCCAAGATCTTGGCAAAACGGGTGCGGCAGTCGGGCGGACTGGATGCGCAGCGTGGATTCTTGAGCTTTGGTCGCACCCGGCAGGTGTACAAAGATGCGATTGATCTGCTGCTCAAAGCGGGACGCGTCAACGATGCGATGGCGATTATCGAGTTGTCCAAGGACGCGAGCCTGCGCAACATGTTTGACCCCAATCGCATCAAGACCACCGACAAAAAGCTCAAGCAGACGCTGGGTGGATTGGGTGCGGCTGAGCGGCAAGTCAAGGCAGCGCGGAAGCAACTGGCGGTTGAGCGAGCCCGTCCGGCAGCGAAGCAGAGCGCGGCGCGGATCAAGGCGTTGGACAAGCGAGTCGCGGAGAGCGCCGGCAAGGTCCGGCGCCTTCTATTGCGGCTAAAAGCCCGGCATCACGGGCTCTACCAGGCCTTTGCGGTCGATCCACGTAACCTCGTCAACGACCGAAAGCACCTGCCAGATGACGCGCTGGTGCTGGCCTATTTCCTCGCTGGCAGTGACCTCTACATCTTCACCATCGCCAAGAAGCACGCCCAGGCCCACGCCTACAAAGTGCCGCTGGAAGGCGCTGATTTGGCGACGCTGGTCACCAAGTACCGTCGTGCCCTGGTGAAACGAAACCCGCGTATCAAGCGCTTGGGTCGTAAGCTGCACAAGCTGCTCATTGCGCCGGTCGCTCACGAATTGGCGTCCGTAAAGACGCTACTGGTGATGCCGACGGGGCCCCTGTATTTCCTGCCCTTTCACGCCCTAGAACACAAAGTGAGCGGCAAGGGTCGTTATCTCATCGAGGACCACCGCGTGGCCTATCTGCTGTCGACCACCGTAAATGAGCTCAAGCGACCGGTGCGCCATGGCGCTCGCAAGCTGCTCGCAGCGTTCGCCAACCCCGACGGCACGTTGCCTGGTGCCAAAGCCGAGGTGCAGCGGATGCAACGCGACGCCTATCCCAAGGCGCGTGTGTTCTTTGGACCCACAGCCGACAAAGGCCGGGTCATCAAGGAGGCGAGTAAGCACCACGTGCTGCACTTTGCGACCCACGGCATCTTGGACCCAGATCCCCTGCGCAGTCATCTCAAGATGGCCAAGGGCGCGCTGACAGTGGACGACATCGCCGGTATTGAGTTTGCCGAAAAAACGACGCTCGTGGTGCTTTCGGCGTGCAAAACAGCGGTGGCCGTGGGCAAGAGTCTCGGCGAGGGCATCTCGATTGCCGAGGCGTTCGCGACGGCCGGCGTGCCGACCTTGGTGGCCAGCCTCTGGAACGTGCCCGACGCAGCCACTAGTGAGCTCATGAGCCGGTTCTATCGGCATTTGCGAACCGGCAAGGGCGACACACTCTTCGCGCTCCGCGCCGCGCAACTTGAATTGATGCGGATGGAAGTTGGGGGGCGTAGGCCGTTCCGGCATCCACTTTATTGGGCGGGTTTTGAGCTCATTGGGGACTACCGGTAGGCAAGTTGTGCCACACTGCTCGCGGTTTGGCTGAAGACGGCACGCTGTACCCCGTCGTCGACGAGGTGCTCGCACGCTACACGGCGTGGCTGAGTGTGCCGCTGCAGCAGCCCACGTTCCGGGAGTCATCGTTGATTCTGGCGCGGCAGTCTGCGTGGGCCGAGCAGCAAAACGGCATCTACCCGGTGTCCGCTTGGCTGAAGGACGGCAAAATCTACCTCTACAGTCGTGGGGACGCGGAGGTGCCGGTCACCGGCGCGGACACTGGCAGCTGGTACGGCGGAGACCGGGCCACGTGGGTGTCCATCGAGGGTGGCGCCACCACCGAAGCGACGCAGGCTGAGGAGACCTCGCTATCGGACTCCAGCAAGTACAACAGCTGGAAGCGAAGCTGGAAGAAGTGGCGCGCCAAGAGCAACAAGAAGTCCACTGCGACAAAGACGACCACCAAGACCGAAGGCAAGAGTTGGAAGTCGAAGAAGGCCGTAAAGGTCAGTAAGTCGAAGTATGACGACGACCAGAAGAAGTCGTCGAAACGGAAGTGGCGCCGCTAGCCCGGACTTCCGTACCCAGATTTACGCCATCCTGCCCTGCCCCGCTGACGGACGACGCTCGCTGCGTTATTGTCCGGCGACTGCGGAGCCCGGATGTCTCGCCTCTTGTCTGCCATTGCATCTGCCATTGCACCTCGCGCTCTGACACTGGCGTGTGCCCTTGCGCTAGTGGTTGGCTGCGGCGAGGGGGCTGGCGTCAGCAACACGCCGGACCGTAGTGGTGGGGCGCTCTGCATCGGCCCCGCCTCCACACACTCCGAAGGATGCGCGCCGTTGGCCTGGCCAGCGGGTCCCGAGGACCTCATCGCAGGCGTTGAGGAAGATGCCGCCAAGTTCAAGACCTGCGGCGCCCTGTGGACCTGCGCAAACACAGCCTGCAAAGCGAACTCAGGGCCAGACTGCCTCACGCCGTGCCTAGACAAGGGGAGCACGGAGGCGGTGTAGGCGTTTGCCCATGTGACCAAGTGCGCCATCCATACCTGTACCAAAGATGTGTGCGCCGGCGCGGCCAACGATACTTGTATGCCCGCCTGCATGACGTCGCGCTGCATGGGGTTGGCCGCACTTTGCCATGTGGCTCCCGCTGCCACGGGGAGCGGGGGGTGCAAGGACATTCTGGCTTGCGTTCCGAAGTGTGCCGGCAGCCTGAGTTGCCTGCAGAAATGCGTCGCTAGCGCGCGCTGGGCGGGTCAACTCGCGTATGCCGAACTGTGGGCGTGTATGGCCACCAGCACGTCGAAGGACCCGCAAGCGGACTGCTACTTCAAGGCGCTCGCGTGCGGGGCCGAAGGGCAAGCCAGCGACGATGACTGCTACGATCTGCTGCAATGCAGTGGGGCATGTGCCGCAGGACTCAGCACCAGTGAGTTCGACTGCAACGTCGCCTGCTACGGCCGCGGAACACCCGAGGCGAGGAGCCAGTTTGACGAGGTGGTCAACTGCTATAGCGGATTCGCCGAGGGCAAAGAGCCTAGTGTATGTACGGCTACCTTGGGCACCTGCATCGCACCGGCAGGCAAGTTGAGTTGCGGTGAAATCGAACCCTGCCGAGCAGCCTGCCAAAAGACCGGCAACACGGCAGACGTGTGCACCTTTTCATGCCTGCGGCAGGCCAACCCATCTGAAGCGAAGCTCTATCTGGACTGGACGCTGTGCATGAGCGTGTCTTGCGCGAACGAATGCGCCGGCTCGACCGACGACGATTGCCTACCGAACTGCCATGTGTCGCGCTGCGGCAAAGCCAAGATGACGTGCCAACTGGGTGGGTGAGGTCGCCGGCACTGCTATCCAGACAATAATCCCGTTTTCGTTGGCATCTGCTAGTCTCCAGACGCCCTCGACTCTCGCCCAGAGATGCGCCATGCCCGGCAACCTCGCCGCCCTCGCCCGCCTCGCCACGGATATGCAGGCCCAGCTGCGCCTGAGTGACTTGCTGGAGCGTGTCGTCAACGACGCGGCGACCATTTTGAACACGCCGCGCGTGAGCCTGCGCCTGCTTGGCGAAAACGACGCGCTGCTGGCGACGTGCCGAGCCGGCGAGCCCCTCCACGACGGCGGTGGCGCGCGGTGGCGGCGAGGCGAAGGGTTGGTGGGATGGGTCGCGGAGCATGGCAAGCCACTGCGCACGGGTCATGCAGAAGCCGATCCGCGCTACGAATCTCGGCCAGGCAGCACGAGTAAGTTGGGATCTTTTGTCGGCGTTCCATTCTTCGACAACGAAACCGTGATCGGTGTGCTTGCCGCAGTACACTCGGATTCAGATCACTTCACGGAGGCCCACGAACAGCTGCTCATTGTCCTGGCGGGGCTCTGTGCGCCGCGCTTGTGTATGGCTCGGCTGGAGCGCATGGCGCGGCGCGACGAACTGACGTCGGTCCTCAATCGCCACGGGCTGCGCAGTACGATGCAGTCTCCGCGGGTCCGTTCGGCTCCGTTGACGGTGGTATTGGTCGATCTGGATCACTTCAAGAGCATCAATGACCGCTTTGGACACCCTACCGGCGACCTGGTGCTCAAGACGGTAGCGGCGACACTGAAGCGCGGCCTCCGCGGTGGCGACATCGTCGCTCGCTACGGCGGTGAGGAATTCGTCTTCGTGCTGCCACACGCCTCCACGGCGGCAGCACAGCTGGTTGCGGAGCGCGCCAGAAGACGTGTCGCGGAGCTGCGTTTTGACGACGGCGCAGGCGGTCACTTCTCAGTCACCCTGTCGGCTGGCGTAGCTACGCGCCGCGGCCTGGAATCATCGGAAGACACCATCGAACGGGCCGACAAGGCACTCTATGGGGCCAAGAGCGCTGGCCGAGACCGGGTCGAGGTCGAAACGTCGTAGCGCCCGGGACTGAACTAAAGGCGGACAAGTTGTATCGCGTTATCCACGTTTGGATCCGTCCGTACCGCCCCAGCCTAAGCGATTGCACCTCGTGACCTGTCATTTCGCGCCCAGGCGAGTAGGCTGTCGCGCGCTGGCTGACTCCAAGCTGGCGACGTCATCTTGCCCGCTGTGTCGCTGCGATGTCAGCGATGGGAGCCCACTATGAGCCAGACCCGTCACGCTGCCCTGATGGCCGATCCTCGCATTGCCGAGGCGCGCGCCTTGATTCAATCCGCTTTGGCCGAGCACCGCAGCGCGGTCACGGCGGTATGTGGGCCCGATCCCGCGCTTGCGGCCGACTACGATGCGTCTGTTGAGGCGATCGGCCAGATTCGCGGCCGCGGGCTGTTCTTTCCCTACTTGGGCAGCGGGCTCGGCAACGGCCCGTACGTGGAGTTGGACGACGGCAGCATCAAGCTCGACTTCATCTCGGGGATTGGCGTACACGGCTGGGGTCACGGTGATGCTGGCATCACCGACGCAGCTATCGACGCAGCGCTGCAAGACACGATCATGCAGGGCAATCTGCAGCAAAATACGGTCAGCCTCGAAGTCGGCAAACTGCTGGTCGACGGCGCCAACCGCTGGCAATCCGACGGACGCTTTTCGCACTGCTTCCTCACAACGACGGGCGCCATGGCCAACGAGAACGCCTACAAGATCTTGCTGCAGAACAAAGCGCCGGCCAGCCGTGCGTTGGCGTTTGCCGGCAACTTCTCTGGCCGTACGCTGGGCATGTGCTGGGTGACGGACAAGGCGGCCAACCGCGTGGGCGTACCGCAGACGATTCAGACCGACTACATCCCGCACTTCAATCCGGATCGGCCCGAGGTGTCGACCCGGCGAGCGCTGTACAAGCTGGAGCGGCTGCTCGCGCGCTACCCCGGTCAGCACGCGCTCATGAGCTTCGAGTTGGTGCTGGGTGAGGGTGGCTACTACGCTGGCACCACCGAGTTCTACCGGGCGCTGATGCAGCGCTGCAAGGACGCCGGGATCGCCGTGCACGTTGACGAAGTGCAGACCTTTGGCCGGACGACGGAGATGTACGCCTTCCAGCACTTCGGTCTCGACGACTTGGTGGATGTGGTGTCGGTGGGCAAGGTCACTCAGGTCTGCGCGACGGTGTTTACCAACGCGGTCAACCCGAAGCCCGGGCTTCTGAGCCAGACGTTCACGGGCGCGACGGCTGCGTTCCACGCGGCGAAAGTCATCATCGAAGGCCTGCGGGACGGCGGATTTTACGGCGACAGCGGCCGTAACGTGCAGCTGCACAACCACTTCGTCGCAGGAATCAAAGGGATCGGCGAGCGTCATCCCGGTTGGGTCAAGGGGCCGTTCGGCGTAGGCGCCATGGTCGGGTTTACGCCATTTGGCGGTGACCCAGCCAAAAACAAGGCCTTGCTCGCGCAGATGTACAAAGACGGTCTCCTCGGGTTCACCGCTGGCAAGAACCCGACACGCATGCGCTTCCTCATGCCCCTTGGCGTGGTGACCGAGGCCCAGATCGACGACGCGGTGCGCATCCTCGAGATCAGCATGGCGGCCGTGGCGTGATCGAACTGCCTGCCGAGATTGCATCGCTTACCTGGCGTTCACCCACGTGGATGAGGGCGCTGTGCGCGTTGCTCCTGGTAGGCGGTATCTCGGGTTGTGGGAGCGAAGAGGCAGCCCCAACGTCAGATTCGCAGGGCGCCGGAGTGCAGGACGCCGCCAACAATGACGGGGCCCTCCTGGATGCGGCGCTCGGAGACGGTGAAGCCCTGGACAGCGGCAATGCGGATGTTGCGACGCAGGACGCAGGCGCTCCCGACACGAGCGTCGGTCTGGTGTGCCCAGGCGCTCCCGGCTGCGCCTGCGAGGATGAGTCGGACTGCGATGACGGCAACCCATGCACCATCGACGGGGGCTGCGACAGCGGCGCGTGCCAAGGCAAGGCGCTCAAGTCCTGTGATGACGGCGTGGGCTGTACCGAAGACACGTGCGATGCGGCCGACGGCTGTATGCACACCGCCCGCAAGGGGCCATGCCAGGACGGCAACCCATGCACCGTCGGAGATGCTTGCGATGGCATCAGTTGCCAGGCGGGAAAACCGGCCGCTTGCAACGACGGCAATGGCTGCACAGACGACGCCTGCACGCCGGGTATCGGCTGCACGTTCAGCCACAACGAATCGGTCTGTGTCGACGAAAACGCCTGCGCCAAACCCGGAGTATGCAGCTTCTCGCAGTGCGTTCCGGGCGCAATCAAGCCGTGTAGCGACAAAAACGCCTGCACCTACAGCGTCTGCGATCCCAACACCGGATGCGCCCACGTCAACCTGCCATCGGAGGTCACCTGCACGGGCGGCGAGATCCGCGATGGTCGTTGTTACATGGCCTTCAAGGAGAGCAAGGGCATCGACTGGCTTGCCGCGCGCGCGTCCTGCAACGCCTGGGGCGGAGAGCTGGCGACCATTCACAGCAAGCAGGCCAACACGGTGGTTCGCAAGCAGGCAAATGCCGTCTGCGGCGCGAAGACCGATGTCTGGATCGGTTTGAATGACCGCATGCGCGAGTACTTCCGCCGCTGGGGCGACAACTCTGCGGTCGACTACCAAAACTGGGGAAAATCGGAGCCGAACAACGCTGGCAATGAGGACGTGGTGTCCATGCGAGCCGATGGCATGTGGAACGACCGCAGCGACGACCCTAAGAAGGGAAAGGTGCCCTGCTGGGTGTGCTCGCGGCGCTTGCCGGTGCCGTGCACAGCCGGGGGCAAAGGGTGTCAATCGGGCGCGACCTGTGCGGCAGGGGCCTGCGATGGCGCCAACGCCAAACCAGCCAGCTGTGACGATGCCAACGAATGCACGGCAGACAGCTGTAACAAGACGACCTGCGGCAATGTGGCCCTGCCCAAAGGCGCGACCTGCACCGGCGGCGCCTGTGCCGGGGCCGTCTGCACAGCGCCCGAGGCAGCTCCCAACACCGCCCCAACGAGCTGCAAAGCGTTGCTAGCGGCAGATTCGGCGGCGACGAGCGGGGTACGTTGGCTGCAGCCAGCAGGGTTGGCCGCGCCGGTGAGCGCCCACTGTGATCAAGACCACGGCGGCGGCTGGACGCTGGTGATGAAGACCGCCGGCAAGAACAAGGACTTCGCCTTCGAAGGCAAGAACTGGGCCGCGAAACCCAAGGGGCCGACGCTGAGCCCTGGCCCGCAGGTTGGCGAGGCTGTGTTGCCGACGTATTGGACCGTGCCCGTGACGGAGGTGCGGTTGGTGATGCTACACAAAAAGGTGACCCGCGCGGTGGTGCTACCGGCCAAGGGCGCGTCCCTTCACGCGGTGATTCAAAGCAAGAAGGGGCTGGAGACCGACATCGGCCTACCCCAATGGAAGCAGCTACTGACGGACGCCAGCCTGCAGCGTAGCTGCCATGCCGAGGGCATTAGCGCCGGCCAGCTGAGTAAGATTGCGCGGGTGCGTATCGGCATCCTCGGCAACAACGAAAACGACTGTGTGACCAGCGACTCCTGGCTGGGCATGGGCGCCAACGACTTGATCTGCGGCGGAAAGAAGGCCGTGTTTTCCGGCAATGTCGCGTGTTATGGCGCCGACAAGGGCAATCGAACGACAGCGGCGGCTACGTGGGTCTACGTCCGCTAGGCAGGAAGACGCCTTCGCCCTTCCGTCCACGACGGTAAATTTCACATCTTCTGAGAGCCAAAATGCCCGCTAGTGGCCCTAGAAGGCTGCTAGCGGCGTTTGTGGTGCTGAGAGGCATATCAGTGCGTATCCGAGATCAACAAGCCTGCGGCAGGGCGCTAGCGCCGGCACCGTGGGCCGACGACACGACTCGACACTGGCCACGGCGAAGTGCATCATACCCGCACGTGCTGACGAAAGCCAAGGTGATCACGCCTCAAGTTGAGGGATTGACCATGGAACACGGGGCGGAGTGATGGGAGACCAAACGCGCTCATCAACCCCATTCAGCAGAACAACCAGGGCGGATGCCCAGTCCGGAGAATCCACATGCGACTCGCTTTCACAGGCAAGACAGCGCTGCTGGCCATCGCGATTTGTGCGCTAGGCGTATCGACCGCGTCGGCGGCAGTTCCCACTACCAGCACAATTGAAGGTGCACTGACCAGTGCCGGCGGCGGCGCGGCGGCTGACGGCTCGTACGCGATGACCTTCTCCATCTACGCTGCCCAAGGAGCCAAGACCCCCGCTTGGCAAGAAGCGGGCGTCAAAGTCTCCGTCAAGGGCGGGCGCTTTTCGTATGCGCTCGGCACCACGAAGGCCCTCAGCCCAAAGACCCTCGGTGCGCTTGGCCAAGCCTGGCTGGGTGTGCGCATCGGCAACGACCCAGAGCTGCCGCGTCAGCGCATCCGGTCAACGCCGTACGCACTTGTGGCACACCAGGCCAAGAGCTTGTCGTGCAGCGGCTGCGTCAGTGGTACGTCCATCGCCAACGGTGGCGTCTCGGCGTCGAAGGTCGGCTTCAACTTCGCGGGCTCGAGTACCAAGGGTGGCCCGGCGAAGGATCTAGCCTGCACCGCATGCGTATCGGTGAAGGAGCTCAAGTTCGACGGCAACGTCAACCTCGGCGCGTACAGCATCAAGGCCAAAAACGGTACGTTCACGGGTGGCGTCGCGGCGGCCACGGTGACGGCCACGTCGTTCATCGGCAACGGCTCAAAGCTCACCGGTCTCAAGATGCCCAAGGGCGCCTGCACCAAGGCCGGTGAGGTGGTCAAGGGCATCAACGCCGACGGCACGCTGCAGTGTGTCAAGGCGATGGACCCGGCAGCGCTGCCTGCAGACGGCCTCAACGAGATCTCCAACAACCTGCTCAGCAACCAGTTCATCGACACCGTCAGCGCGACCACGAAGAAGGTGCCGATTCCAGACGCGACGGGCAGCAACGGCGTCAGCAACATCAGCTTTCCCAACATCGGCATCGCCCAGAAGATCTGGGTCTACGTGCATGTGGAGAACACCGACCTGAGCAACCTGTCGCTCGTGGTGCTGCCGCCCAATGACAAGAGCAAGGGCTGGACCCTGTGTGACCCCTGCGGCGGCAAAGACGCGAAGGTCTACAAGAAGACCTTCACCCCGACAGCCAAGCCCAAGTCGGGCGACATCGGCTACTGGATTGGCAAGAACCCCAAAGGTCTCTGGAACCTCAAGGCGCTCGACGTGAAGTTCTGCGTGCCCCAGGCCAACTTGAACAACAAGTACTGCAGTGTGACGAAGAAGACCGATGGTTGGATCACCGATTGGTACATTCGCATCCAGACGCTGAGCAACCAGAAGGTGGCGGTCAACGGCAACCAGTACGTCGGTGCCAATCAGTTCGTCGCCAAGGGACTGAAGATCGGATTCCAGAGTACGTGCAACGCTACCTACAAGGGCATGCTGCGGTGGCACGCCACGTACGGCTTGCAGGTCTGCAACGGCGCCGACTGGAGCGCGGCGAAGTCCAAGCCCATCGTCTATCAGGGCTACTGCTCGCAGAGCCGTCGCTACTCCAGCACCTTCAACTACTTCTGCCTCGACAAGACGGAGCTCAACACGGCGGGGGACTACTTTACGGTGTCCACTTTCCGTCCGCCAAGTGGTACGTCCAGCAGCACCAGCTACGACAAGTACTGGCACACCAACAACTACAAAACTGGTCGCGTGACCTTCAAGAAGGCCGGCTATTACCGCGTACTCTACAAGAACTACTGTCGTGCCTACACGTACTGCTACACACGCATCCTCAGGAATGGGTCGGTGTTCAAGTACACGTATGACTCAGAGGCAAATGCCTACCAATACATGTCCCAGAACACCCAGGTCACGCTATACATGAACAAGGGGCAGTACTTGGAGTTCCAGGCGCGGGTCAACACCGACAACAGCACCGCCTACGCGATCCTTGGCGGTAGCCAGACCAGCTACGTTAACATCGAGTACCTCGGCCAGAACTTCTAGGTCGCAACCGCGCCACAAGCGCCCAAGCTATTCGGCCCCGCAGCGATGGTTGCGGGGCCGAATCGCGTTTTGGCCGAGGGCATCCACCACGGGTAGCGGCCATCACCCAACATTTCGCTCCCCTAATCAACCGAACTCCATTACCTTGCCTGATCCAATCGAGGCACCGGCATGCACCATCGACTCCGACGCACGACCTGCACGCTCATGGTGCTCGTGAGCGCCGCGCTAAGTTTGGCGGCGGTGCCAAGCTGCGGACTGGGGCTTGGCAACCCCGGAATTTCGACTCAGCTGAGCGTTGGCAGTGGTGGTCACCAGCGGCGGCATGGCGCGGAGTTGCTAGCTGCGCTGCGGTTTCAGGCTGCCAGTCAACGCGGGCTGCTCGTGGATGCGACAGTTGGCGGTTTCAGCGAGAGCCACATCTCCATGGGGCGGCTGTCCCTCGGCTACAACGGTGCCCTGCTTGGCTTCCGTGGCGGTCTGGGGGTCGCGATGAAGACCCGTGGCATCGACCAATTCAATGTGTATCCGACGATTGCGTTTCGGTTTGGCCGCCCGCAGTTGCACATGTTGTTTCAGCTTTGGGACAGCGCGCTGGTGCCGTCGCCGAGCGATATCTTCTTTGCCGGTGTGGGCGGGCGATTTGAGTTGGGCGACTCAGGCTTGGCGACGACACTCGGCGTTGCGGTGGGAGAAGTCGATCGATCGAAAATCTGGGGGCTCCGCGCCGAAGCGTTGCTGACCGCGGGACTCTTCACGCTCGGCGCCTCCTGGCTCGTCGGCGCGAGTGAGGCGTCCAAGCTTGGCTCTGTGTTCGTGGTGGCTGTCGGTCTTCGTCGCGCATCGGCCAAGGTGGCGAGCGGCGGCGCACAGGATCGGCCCGTACCTGTCCCAGCTCAAGTCACGTCGACGAAACTGCTCACTTGGCCACAGGTCGACAACGTACTCGCTCCAGGGCGCACGTTCATGCAGAAGCTGGGGCCGTTGCGTGCGGCCGGCGCGGCGCCAATGGCCCCGGTTCTGAGCATGTGCCAGGTGGATGAGGCGGTGTTCGCTGGCGGACTGCCCTTTGTGCACATGACGTGCGATGTCGAGCCGCCGGCGGATGGACCAACGTCGTGGCGATCGGGTTGCTACGTCACCAGACGCACTGGCATCTGGCGCCTCGCCCGCTGCCCGAGCGCGGACAATTCCCCGCCCGGGCCACCAAAACTGGTCGTGCCAAGCAGACTCCGACCCGACGGATCGAGGTTCGCGACCTGGTCCGTGGGATCGCGTCACGCGAAGACCCTGCGCATCAGCGGTCAGCCGACGAAGGTGATTTGCCAGCACTTCGATTTTGATAGGCCCGAGGAGCGCTGCGTGGCGCAGCGGGTCGGGCTGGTCTGGGCCGCGAAGCGGTGGCCCCCTGAGGCGTCGGTGAGCGTCAAATCAGCATCCAAGCGGCCGCCAGAGCGCGCCATGGTGCTCGTGGCTATCAGCGAAGGGCGAACTACAGGCCGAAAGCACCTGCAGTTCCGAGAGTCCCAGTCCGCCGCCTGCGAAGTCCGGTCGCAATGCTGGGCATTTGGTCAATGCGCCCGCCGCGGCGGCCAGTGTGTCGCAGCCACGAGGGCCGACTGCGCTGGCGCGCGGGTTTGCCATGTCAACGGCCACTGCACCGCGTTGGCGGGAGCTTGCGTAGCCGGATCGGAGGCCGATTGTCGCAAGTCCGATGGATGTCGTACGCGCGGTGAGTGTGTTCACAAGGGCCACAGATGCGTTCGGCCGGTTGGCCCGGCTACGCCGATGCCTAGGCAGGCAACCCGCTCAAACAGGCGCTAGCTGCGGCGTCCAAGCTGGCTGCGGCGCACCGCAGCCACCAGGCCAACCATCAACAGCAACAGCGCCGTCGGCGCGGAATTCGACCGCCCACCAGCGGCACTCTGGCAGCCAGAGTCCGGCTTCTTCGCAGGCGGCGCTGTGGGTTCGTCCCCGTCTCCATCTGGCTGGCCGGCGTCTAGCGCGACATCACTGGCGGCTCCCGCATCGGGTGCGGCGCAGACTTCGTCTGTCTCGCCGTCGCAGTCGTCGTCGATGCCATTGCACGACTCCGTCGGCGGCTCACAGTCCTGCCAACCGCAGGTCTTGCCACAGGTCGCGACCCCGGTTGTGCCGCAGGGTGTCGTGCAGACCTGGGTCGCGCCGCCGTCACAGCGCCAGCCTATGCCGCCGCTGCGCACAATCACTCGACCATGACCAAAGGTATCATTCGGATCGGCGGCTCCCATGGGCTCGGCGTCCTCGATGAAGGTCGGGATCAGGTCCACCGCGCTCACTGTCGTCGCCGCTTTGTAGAGCGCTAGGGCGCCGGCGGCGTGGGGGCAGGCGCAGCTCGTCCCGCCGAAGTTGCCAACCGAGGTCTTCACGCTGGTCGGCGCCATGACTTCGGGTTTCTGCCGCCCATCAACCGTCGGGCCATAGGAGCTGTATCCCTCTTGCGGGCCCTTGTGGTAGCGGCTGTGATGAATCGCGCCGACCGTCAGCACCCCATCGCAGGAGCCCGGGTCGTAGACGTTGCCGTTCTTGTGCCAGATGGAGAAGCTGGACGCGCCGTGCCCCAAGTTGATGAGCCGAAAGCGCATTCCGGCTGGCACCTTGTTTGCAGCGACGAGGACCGCCGCATAGATGCCCTTGGGCGCCTTCTTGATGACGATCTGCTCCACCGGCGGTGAGAACGGCCCGGTGACGCGTTTCGACGAGCCGACCTGTTGCAGGAATCCGTCCTTGTCTTCGCGAAAGAGGTACAGGTCGAGATTGACCTTGCGGTCCTTGTAGTCGTCCCAGTCCAAGGTGAGCTTGATGTCCGCCCAGCTGACCCGCTGCTTGAACTTGAGCAACGGGTCCTTGGGTAGAAAGTCGTGTTTCTTGTCGTTGTCGTTGTCTGCCCAAACTCCCTGGTGGAACTGCCCCGACCCGCTGTTGCCCGACGCATTGACCCAGGCTACGCCTTGCTCCCGGGTGATCTGCGTGACCTTGCACGCCAGCCCCTCGTTGCGGCCGAAGCTCATGCCCAGCCAGATGACGGAGTGGCTGACGATGTCGATGTTGTTGGGGTTGCCCATCTTCATCTCAGCCTGAAACTGCTGCAACACGGTGTAGGAGTTGGCTGAGATGGCCCGAATGGTCGCGCCGGGCGCCATGTCGGCCACCACCTCTACACACATGGTGCCGTGGGTGCCGCCAGCGAGCGGGTACTTGCCCTCGATGTGCTTGACCTCGCCGCTCTCAATGGACTTGTCGAGCTTCTCGAACCCGCCGTCGATCACCGCGACCTTGACGCCCTCTCCGGTATTACCGACGCACGCCAGCGCATCTGGATCCTCAATGATCTTCGCCCTGCCCTGGCTGATCACCGGCGGTTTGACCTCAAGCATGTGCGGGCGCCAGGGCAAGCGAACGAAAGCCACGCGCGACTTGAATGCCCGCACGAACTGCGCCACATGAGCGAGCGGCAGCCAAACGTTCATGACGTCGATGGCGCGCGCCCCAGCCCGGCCGCCCTGCCCCGCAATGTCCTGGTCAGTCAGCGCTGTAGGCTTCACGCCTGGGCGCATATGCACTTGGAGTTGAAGCAGGTCACCGTCCCAGACGGCCTCCCCGTTGGCGGCTAGGCGCGCCTGGGTTGCGGTGTCCCCCGCCGCCTGTGCAGCCATCATCCCAGCCAGATCGGAGCCAATCGCAGCGCTGCGGGCCCAACTTTGACTGGGCGTCGTCACAGACGTGAGCGCGACGAGGCTGATGAGGCTGATGAGGCGTTTGGTCGGCATGAAAGGCTCCTCCTCACGCGGACTCTACACGTTTTGCGGCGGCGACGGCAGGCGGTGCTACACTGCAGGCTCCGCTTCCATCCCACATCGGCGAGAACGAGTCACGGCATGCTGGATCTCCTCCACATACTTGAGCACTTCAGCGCTGCCATTGCCGCCGCTGCGTCGCTTGCCCTGGCGATGTTGGTCAGCGCCCATGTGGTGCTGACCCGCCGCGACAGCCGCACCGCCGTTAGCTGGGTGGGGCTGGTGTGGTTGGTGCCGGTTTTGGGCTCGGTGCTCTACGTGGCGTTGGGTATCAACCGGATCAGGCGACGTGCGACCGCCATGCGACTCCGCGTCGCCAATGGAGATGCCTCGCGGGTGACCCACGCCCCTGGCAGTCCGGATGAAACGGCTGAAGCAGCGGCTCATTCGACCCATGACCGAGACGCTGATCCCTCAGATGGGGACCGAGCTCTGCAACGCGACCCACTGGTGACCGTCGGCGACAATGTCACCCACTCGCGCCTGACCGAGCGCAATCGGGTGATCCCACTGGAAGATGGCGACGCCGCCTACCCGGCCATGCTGCAGGCTATCGAAGCGGCGACGGAGACCATCGCCCTGTCGAGCTACATCTTCGACCATGACCCCGTCGGGCTACAGTTTGTGCACGCTCTGGTCGCCGCAAAAGACCGCGGGGTGAACGTCCGTGTGCTCATCGATGCCGTGGGCGCGCGCTACAGCTGGCCGAAGACGTCGGTGGTCGAATTGCTGACCGCGCGCGGCGTGCAGGCCAAACGCTTCAACCCGACGCGGTCTCCAGTGCGGCTGCGGTACATGAACCTGCGCAGTCACCGAAAAGTCTTGGTGGTCGACGGCTGCAAGGCGTTTACCGGCGGCATGAACATCCGTATCGACTGCATGTTGGGGCAATCCCCTGCTCACCCGACCCGGGATCTGCACTTTCAGCTGGAGGGGCCTGTGGTCACGCAGCTCTGGCAGTCATTCGGTGAGGATTGGCACTTCTCCACGGGCGAGTTGCTGCCAGGGGCGGGATGGCAGGAGAGCCACGAGCCGGGTCACACCGCGGCGCGCGCCATTTTGGATGGGCCCGACGAGGATTTCGACAAGCTGCGCCGAATGATGCTCGGAGCGCTCTCGGTGGCTCGGCGGCGCGTGTGCATCACCACGCCCTACTTCTTGCCCGATCCAGACATCGTGGCGGCGCTGGAGGTGGCGGTGTTGCGCGGTGTGACCGTCGATATCGTCTTGCCGGCCCAGAGCAACCTCCGCCTCGTGCAGTGGGCGATGACGCACGGGCTGCTGCGGATTCTGGAGACGGGCTGCCGCGTCTGGCAGACCGGTGCGCCCTTTGACCACACCAAGCTCATGGTGGTGGACGAGCGCTGGGCGCTGGTGGGGTCAGGCAACTGGGACCCCCGGAGCTTGCGACTGAACTTCGAGCTGAACGTCGAGCTCTACGACGCAGCGCTCGCCGCCACGCTGACGCAGTTGGTGGAGAGCAAGATGGCCGGCGCGCATCGTCTCACGCAGGAGGAGCTGCTGGATGCGCCCTTGTGGGAGCGTCTGCGTAATGGCGTCGCGTCGCTGGGGACGCCGTACTTATAGGTCTCTCTGGGAGACGAAGCGGCAGTCAGGTGACGGCGGCGTGGCCGACGCGACTCATCACAATCGCCGCGGCGGCGTTGACAGACAGACTGTCGATATCCGGTGCCATCGGGATGCGTACCCGCAGATCCCAAGCCGCATCTTCAGGCAGACCGTGCGCCTCGCTGCCCATCCACACGGCGCAGGGTCCATTGATTCGGTCCGGCAAGGGCTGGCTGCGCTTTGTCAGCGTCGCGACATTGCGCCAACCACCGGCACTGAGCAACCCAACGACCTCATCGCATGGGAGCGACACGTGAGCCCAGGGCACGCGAAAACAAGAGCCCATGGACGAGCGCAGCGCTTTCGGATGCATGGGGTGCGTTCCGCGCACCCAAATCACCGCGGCGGCGCCGAGCGCGTGGGCCGTTCGCGTGAGTGCGCCGAGGTTCCCGGGATCCAACACGTCATA
>JAGSHB010000272.1 GCA_023954815.1 Myxococcales bacterium
ATCAGCCTGGAGCACCACTGGGACCCAAAGAAGTACGACACACCAGCGGCCAACAATCCGCTGCTCTCCGGCCAGACCTTTCTCAAGGGTTTCGCCGCGCGCGTCGGCAATCGCAAGTGGCGGGTGGCCTATCATCCCTACCCGCCGAACTTGCTCAAATCGGTGTTCGGCGCCTTGGACCATGTCACCCAGGGAAAGATCACCTACGGCAACATCGGTGTTTTGCTCGGCTGGCTCTACCAGACGTTCCCGAACAAAAAGCACGCATACGAGGTGCAGCTGACGGAGAGCGGCGTCAACGGCATCAGCCCGCACGCGACCCAGGCGCAGCAGGCGGCGGGCGTTTGTCTCAGTCTAAAGACAGTGCTCGGGACGCCGGGAATCACCAACTACATCTACCATCGCATGAAGGACCATCCCGCAGAGACGGTCAATGGGCTCGGAGTGGGGCTCTTCGATACCAACGGCAAGGCCAAAGCTGCGTGGGGAACATGGGCCTTGGCCAATCGCAACGACCTGAAACCGCCGAAGCTGTCCTGTGGCTTTGAGACCCTGCCTTACGTGAGGCTACAACGTGGCTTTCACGACAAATCGGGTCATTGGGCCACGACTCGGATGTTACCGCCAGGGTTCAAGAAGGAGAGCAGCTGGCGCCTCAAACGGGCCGCATTTGCGGGCGCAAAGTTGCTATTTGAATGCCAGGTCGGGAGCCACAACCTCATCAGCCCAGACCCGAAGTGCGAGGGGCTGGTAGCGCTGGGGCCGGTGGGTTACGCGTCGGCCACGAAGCAGACTGGACTCGTCGCTCTGCGGCGGTGTCGCGTGGGCACGGACCACTTTGTCAGCAGCCATCCGACCTGCGAGGGCCAGAAGCAGGAGAGCATCCTCGGTTGGGTGTGGCCGGGGTAGTCTAGAACCACCAGCGGATGTGCGTGCCCGCGCCGCGTACGTCGACGTCAGCGCCACCGGTACCAAAGAAAGTCGGCGTCCACTCGATCACGAGGTCGATAGGGACGGGCTTGAACAGCAGCTCCAGTCCAACCACGCCATGGACCCAGACCCCAGAGTTTTTGCCGAGCGCAGTACGCGCGCCGCCGCCCACATTCCAGGCGAGCTTGATGATGCGGCCACCAGCCAGACGCGGCATCTCAAGAAGGAGGTCGGCTCCGATGGAGGGCACGGCCTTACCGTTGCCGAAGGCGCCGCCACCGGATACCTGAAGGGCGAGGCGTCGACCCATGAAGGTCTTGAACGAGATGCCGCTGGACCCGCCAAAGGCGCCGGTCAGTCCGATACCCCAGCTCTTGCCCTGGCGAATGGTGCCGCGAGCGAACGCGGAGGTAGAGAAGAGTGTGGCGCTCAGTCCGATGATTGCGGCGATGAGCACGGCTTTGCGAAGTGCCATGAGGTGACCTCAACTGCGCGGGTACGGGGCGCCCGCGGGTAGGATGATGATGCGAGCGGTCGTGTTTGAGAGCAGGGAGGTGTGCCGCTACGGGCAGCCATCAACGCGGATGCGCACGTCGTCGATGTAGACGCCCTTGCCCTTGTTGTCGTCTTTATCAACGGTATCAAAGGTGTAGCGCAGCTGTACGTCCTTGCCGGCGTATTTGTTGAGCGAAGCCTTCACGAGGTACCACTTCTTGTTGGTGCGGCCATCTTTCAAATTGTAGATCAGGGTCTTGTACTGGCCCCAGCTGCCCTCACGGACCTGGATGTAGAGCTTGTCGTAGCTTGAGCTCTTGTCCTCTAGGTCGAACCAAAGCCAGAACTCCACCCGCGGGTTGCCCGTCTTCGGAAGCTTCAGCATCGGCGACCGCAGGTAGCCTTTCAGCCACCCATATTTGTAGTGGTAGCCCTTCTGATCGGAGCGACCAAAGTACACCGCTCCCGAGCCCGACTTGTGATGGTCGGCCTTGCTCAAATAGCGCCATTTGACCGTAGAATTCAGGTTATAAGCGTCCCAGCCGCTCGGCTGCTTACCCGACTCGAACTTCTCATTGAGCAATCCCGTCGGGCAGCAACCCGAGGTGACGTTGTGCTGGCAGGCGCCCTTGCTGCAGGAATCCACGGTGCACTTGAGCCCGTCGTCGCAGTTCTTCGCCGCGCCAGCTGTGCACTTGCCCCCGGTGCACTTGTCGTTCGTCGTACAATTGTCCCCATCGGAGCATGAGGCCGTGTTGGCGACGGATACGCACCCCGTCTTGGCATCGCAGGTATTGTTGGTGCATGGGTTGCCGTCACCGCAATTCACCGGCTGTTTCTTGCAGGCCCCTTTGTCACAGGTCTCCTTTTCGGTGCATTTGCTGTCGTCAGGGCAGGGCGCGCTATTGGGGATGAAGGAGCAGCCCTTGCCTGTGACGCAGGCATCGTTGGTGCAGATGTTGCCGTCGTTGCAGACCACTTTCTTGCCTGGAGCGCACGCGCCCTTGCTGCAGGTATCTCCTTGCGTACAGGGGTCCTTGTCGTCGCAGGCGCCACTCTTGGGAGCGGTGCCACACTTGCCCGATTCACAGGTCGCGGTGTTGCAGGTGCTCGTCGCCTTGCAGGTTGTCGCGGCCTCAAAGCCGCTGCCGTCCTTCTTGCAGGCGTATCGCTGTAGGCCAGTGCAAGTCGCCCCGGTGCACACCGGATCTTCGCAGGTGTGGTCGGCGCCGCACCACTTGCCCGACGGGCAGTCGCTCGTCTCTAGGCATGCGACGCAGATTCCGCTCTTGGTGTCGCACACCGCATCGCACTGCTTGCTGGAGGTGCACTTAGTGACCTTGACGCACTGATGCTGGAGGCAGGCCATGCCGCTATCGCAGTCGGCATTGACCAGACAATCCACGCAAGCCTTCTGGGTCTTGTCACAGACCCCATTGGCCGCCTTGCACGCCACGTCTGAGGAGCATCCGGTCGACGTCACGCACGCGCCCGATTGGCAGATGCTGCCTGCCTTGCAGTTCTTGTCCGTCATGCATCCAATGCAGGCGCCGCTCTTGGGGTCACATACGCCCGATTTGCAGGGCAACTTGTCACTGCACGGTGTGCCGCAGTCAGCGATCGTGTTGTGGCTGCACTTGCCGGATTTTGCGTCGCATAGATCCTGCGTGCACGGCTTTCCATCATCGCAGTCCACGTTGCTCTTGCAGCCCGTAGCGCCCGCATCCGGTGAGCTAGTGTCTGCAGTAGTCGTATCCGGCACGTAGGTGTCCTGCGATGCCGCGTCTTGGGAAGTGCCGCCGTCGCCTGCTCCGCCGCCAGTCGTATCGTTCGAGCCAGCCGCGTCTGAGCTAGCGGCGCCATCGATGACGCCGCCATCCTGACCGGCCGCGTCGACAGCACTTGCTGCATCACCTGTGCCAGCGTCGTCTTCCGAACCGGTGTCGTCTTCTGAACCAACGTCGCCGCCAGACCCAACATCGCCCTCTGTCACGTCGGCAGTCCCCCCATCCTCATCGTTGCGCTTGGCCACGTCAGCCGCCAAGCCCGCATCGTCGGCTGAGGCGTCTTCATCGGTCGAACCGGCGTCCTGGGCCTCGCCGTCGCTGGCTGTACCCCCGTCGATGGTTCCGCTATCGGTCTTGGTCACGCCAGTGAGGTGCGGACCGTCTGGGCCTTCTTCTTCGCCACCGCATGCAAAAAGGGTGAGTACGGCGACCAGCGCTACGCAATGAACTCGATGAAACACGACACTGTCCTCCCTGGCGTCATCGCCATACGCGACGACCTAAACCAAGTTGTGAGCGATGAGAAGGGGCTACCGTTCACACAGCAAACGTAGTCACCCTCGGGAGGCAGCGCAATAAAGCCGCTCGTTGCAGTGGGCCCGAAGTGGCGTAGCTGGGGTGCAGGGTCCTCGGTCTGCTACTGCGCTTGGACCATCGCGACGAGCTCATCCGCGAACCGGCTCGCGTCCCCAGGCCAGCGAGCGGTGAGCAGATTACCATCCCGCACCGTGAAAGGGTTGCCATAGCTGGCCATCAATGGACCGCGCTCAAATGAGCCGTTTTCCCCGATCGCCCCGCGCATCTCCGTCTCCACCCATGTCGGGTAAGTGCGGTAGTAATCGCCGAGCTTCCACGCCGTCAGCAACCAAGCGGTATTTTCGAGGCTGCGGGTTAGCGCAGTCGCCTTGCGGCCGGCGATCACGCTCTGCCCATCGGCGTTGAGCGTTCGCGCCAGCACGATCGGTCCATGGCAGATAGCGCCCACGGGCTGCGCCTTGTCGAAGAACTGCAACACCAGTGTGCGAAGGGAACCCGACTCTAGGTACTGGCGCATTCCCTTGGCATGACCACCGGGCAGCAGCAGGCCGCCGAAGTCCTCGCTGTTGAGATTCGACCAGCTCAACGGCTGCAAAAATGCTGGGTCTTCGGCCAATTCAGCGTATGTGGCGCAATTTTCCTTATTTGCCCCGAGCATGCCGAACAGCGGCCCAGCTAGGACCAGAGGGTCACATGCCGCGACCTCGCCGTCTTCGGTGGCGAACGCGATCTCCAGGCCAGCTGCGCGCGCGGCACGCCAAGGCGCGGCGACTTCGGAGGGATCGAAATCACGGGTGGCGAGGACGATGAGGAGAGGTTTGGTCATGTCTAGTTCCCGCCAGCACACATATCGTCGGCGCCGGCTTTGGCGGTCACCAAGGTCGCCTTCACGGCCGCCGCATGGGACTTCACCCCACCGACGGCCTTGGTGATGATCGGCGCGCCCGTGACCTTGGGCTGGCTGACTTTGACGTCAGACGTGACCACGTCATGTGCGGCACATACGGGCTGGCCTGCTGAATTGCTGCGGACAATCCAGCTGTCGCGTCCGCCACCGCCGTGACTGCGCGTGTAGCCCGCGCCAACCCATGCGCCGTCTTTGAGCGGGGTCAGTCCAGCCACTTTTTCGGACTTCGTCCCGCCGAGGGTGTGGGCCTTCTTGATCGTACCTTTGTCGTCGAGACGAACCAGCCACGCGTCGGTTCCCGTGCCCCATGACTTGGTCTGGCCGGCCATGAGGGTGTCTGCGCCCAAGGATTTGACCGCAGTCGCCTTGTCCTCTGCCGCGCCGCCCAGCCGGGTCAGCCACTTGACCGTCCCCTTGCTGTCCACTTTGAGCACGAATGCATCGGCGTCCTGAGCTCCCCAGCCCTCGGTGAAGCCGCTGACCACGAATCCGCCGTCGTTCGAAGCGGCGACCGTGCGCCCCTCGTCGTCTGCCCCGGTGCCGTAGGCGAAGCTCCACATCAGCTTGCCCTTGCTATCGAGGCGCAGCAGCCAGATGTCATCATCGCCGGCTCCCCAACTCTCCACCGCGCCACCCATGGCGAAGCCCGCATTTTTCGGTAGCGCGACGATGCCAAAGCCCGCGTCGCCGCCCTTTTCGCCGCCGATCACGCTCGACCACAGGGTCTTGCCGTTGTCGTCGGTGCGAATGACCATGGCGTTGTGCCGCTTCGGCGTGCCCGGACCGTAGGAGTAGGTCTTGCAGACCATCACAGCACCGTCTGGCAATCCATCGACGCCAACCGCGCGGTCGTAGAACTCACCGCCGTACGCTATTGATGCGGCCACCTTGCCCTTGCTGTCCACCCGCACCAACCACGCCTCGGTCTGTGAGCCAAAGCTATCAGTCTCGCCGGCCAACCATGCGCCGCCGTCGGACCTTGCCGCCGCGCCGTGGAAGCGTTCTTTGCCCTTGCCGCCGAACACGCCTGCCCAGACCGGCTTGCCGTCGCTCGACACGGACACTGCGAACCCGTCCTCACCCACGGCACCGTAGCCCTGGGTGTAGCCGGCTGCGATCATGGCGCCAGAAGGCCAGCTCGCGATCCCTGAAAACTCCTCGCTAAACTCCCCGCCATAGGTCATCGCGAGGCCAACGGATGCGATCGTGGCCTTGGTGACGTCTTTCGCAGCGGCATCTTGTGCCGTGTCTGC
>JAGSHB010000029.1 GCA_023954815.1 Myxococcales bacterium
ACAGCCGGGATGGGGAAGTCGCGGCTTGCCGCGACTGGGGGCGCTCTTAGCCCCCCCAAAGATGAAGAAAAGGAGCCGTGTGCTGCGACAGTAATCTTGATTACGCAGCACACGGCTACCGATTGCCGGGCGTATGGCGGATGAGCACCATCTCGCTGAGGGGTTTTCCGGCCTTTTCCAAGAGATGGCGAATCGGCGCACCGGGTAGCGCAGTGGCGAACCAAGCGGTGACGGTATGGCCGTCTGCATGTCGCACCAGATACTTCCGGCACTTAAACGTACCCGCCGGCACGGTCAGCGTCGCTTCCGTGATGGTGGTCTTGCGCTTGGGCCACGTCGCGTGCTGAACCAGATCAGTCCAAATAAAGGGCCGATGGCTCGCCGCACCGCGGGGCTTGCCATCGGTCGTCAGCGTCGCGTTGGTCAGCATCCCGCCCTTGGCATGTACGTGGGTAAAGCGCAGCTGTCTCAGGACCGGTTTCGGCAGCTTCGCCGGCACCGATAGACGGAAGAGGTAGGTGCGCCCAGGCTTCGTGGCGGCCTGAATCTGCGCCGCGCTAAAGGGCGGAGGCGCCATCTCCACGGTCGATGCCGTCGCCGTCACCTGCGGTCCAGACGAGGCTTTGATGGCTGATTTATCAGGAGATTTGCTGATTTTCGGCTTGGCGTCTTCCGTTTGGGCCTCGCCGCTCTTGGCAGGCGCACCACCGCAGGCAGCGATGAAAAAGCAGATCAAACCAGTCGTCACAAGGGAGCGTGTATTCATCGCACCAGCCTAGCAAAACAACCGCCGTCGCGTCGCCCGCAGCCGCATCCCGCCATGACAAGCGGCAGCGGCCATGCCATAGGAACAGGGCGGGCAGCCGACCGTTTGCCCACGCCATCACGGAGCCACCATGAACCACACCGACTTCTTTGCGCTGCTCGACGGTCTCTCGCCGACCCACCTCGCTGATTCATGGGACAACGTAGGGCTGCTGCTGGAACCACCGCCTGTCAGGCCATCTGTGGCGCGCGTGCTCGTCGCGATCGATCTGACCGAACAGGTGCTTGAGGAGGCCTTGGCCTTCGATGCAGACGTCATTGTCGCCTACCACCCGGCGATCTTCTCTGGTCTCAAGCGGCTGACCCAGGCTGTGCCGTTGAGCCGTCGTATCCTCAAGCTCGCCTCCGCCGGCATCTCCCTCTGGTCACCCCACACCGCCCTCGACGCGGTGCCTGGCGGCATGAACGACTGGTTGGCATCCGGTGTGGGACAAGCGACTGCGGTCACGCCACTGCAGCCCTGCGCCGCAGCACCCGAGCTCGCCGGTGCAGGTCTCGGCAGGCGCGTCACGCTGCGCGAGGCTCAGACGTTAGCGGTCCTGGTCAGTCGCCTGAAGACGCACCTGGGGATCGCACACGTCCGCGTCGCCATGGCGCCAGACCACAAGGATCAGAGGCTCTCAGACATCGCGCTGTGTCCAGGCGCGGGCGGCTCGCTCTTTGCGCCCTTGCCAGGACCCACCGATGGCGGACCACAGCTCTATGTGACGGGGGAATGGGGCCACCACGACGTGCTTGCGAAGGTGGCTTCGGGCGCCAGTGTCATCTTGACGGAGCACAGCAACACAGAGCGCGGCTTCCTACCGACCTATGCGGCACGAATTGCGGCGGCAGCGCCTAGCATCGAGGTACGGGTATCGCAGACAGACGCCGACCCGCTGACCGTGTGGTGAAGCCAGTTCGACGAAAAAAGCCTGAATTATCGGGTAAATCGCTCGCAGCTAGCGATTACGTCGTCTTATATGGACGTGGTACACCATCCGGCCCTTGCGCCGCTCACCGCGGCTCAGACTCAGCAGTCCCAGGTGCAGCTGTGCGACCTTGCCCGTCGACATGCGAATCGACACGCGGTCGTCGTCGATGACCTTGACCACCTCGCACTGACCGAGGCGCGGATGCTGCAGGTAGTCGCCCACCTTCAGTTGCGGCATCTCATTGGGCTCGAGCAAGCGGGAGGGCATCGCCTCCATCGCCACGCGGCCGCTCTTGACCACTTCGGTCGTCGACTCGGTCACGTTCACGGACACGTCGAGCCAGCGCGCGTTTTCGATTTGGCTGTCGTGGTAGCGCCGCAGCGTGATGTCGTCGTAGGTCTGGCAGGCGAGCTCGACCGAGGCGCTGATGCCTTCTTCGAGCAGGCCGGCGACTTGGTGACCGTCCGTCCGGTGCAGGAGCACACGCACGGTGACGTCCGGCTCGTCCCCCCGGCGTGAGATGGGGGCCTCGAGCGAGACGACCAGGAAGTGCCCGGGGTGGGCCTCAGGCTCGCCGAACCCGCCGTCTTCGAGCAGGGGGCGCACTAGCGGATCGCGCATGTAGCCGCTGCCACGGAACCAACCCGACGAGATGCTGTAGTCCTCGACGATCGAGCGAATGCCGGTCACGACGGGCATGCCGGGGTCGAGCTCTCCAACGAATCGGCGCCCTTCTCTCGTCTCGGTGAAGATCATGACAGACACTCCAAGTTACAGCGGGCAGGTCGGGCGGCGCAGCGACCGCAAGTCGTCCAGACGTGTGTGGCGCGAGTGACCAGAGACGGTCGGCGTGGGTCCGCTCTGAGCAAGGTGGCTGCACGGATCGCTCGGTAGCTTGGCCGCTGGGCGGGGGTGTGTCAACGTCGAGCGCTGGGGGCCTGGCTCGTGTTTGTCGTCAGCGCGCGCGCCATCAGTGCTGCACTGGGCCCCCACAACCCGCAAAATCGAGCCGCTCGTGATCGAAAACGCCTACAAACCGAGTTCAGCAAGCGATGAGACGATCGTTGCGCCCGCGACCGCCGATCAGGCCGCAGGCGTGGCCATTGTGCGGCTTTCCGGCCCCCGGGCTATCGCGATCGGCCAGCAGATCGCCAAGCGTAGGCAGTTGCCCCACGCACGCATGTGTTTCGGCGGCTTGCACAGCCAGACCGAGCGCATCGACCAGGGTTATGTGGTGGCGTTCGTCGGCCCCAAGAGCTTCACCGGCGAGGATGTGGTCGAGATTCATAGTCACGGCAGCCCCGCGGTGGTGCGTGCGCTCTGTGATGCAGCGGTCGACTTTGGCGCCCGACCGGCTCGGCCTGGCGAATTCACCCGTCGGGCTTGGCTGGCGGGCAAGCTGGATCTCATGCAGGCCGAAGCGCTGATGGATCTGGTCTCCGCCCGCAGCGAGGCCGGCCGTAAGCAGGCGCTGGCTCACCTCGATGGCCGTGCCAGTGACGCCCTGGCGGGGCTGCGGCTGCCGCTCATCGACGCGATCGCCGACTTGGAGGCCCGCCTCGACTTTGCGACCCAAGAGGACGTCGACGATCTCGATCGCCAAGCCGCGGTGGGTCGCCTGCAAGCCCTGGCCGCGCAAATGGCCCGCCTTTCCGGCTCCGCCCGCGCCGGCCAGCTTCGCATTCACGGCGCTCGCGTCGCCCTGTATGGCGCCCCCAATGCCGGCAAATCGACGATGTTCAACGCCCTGCTCGGAGCCGATCGTGCGCTTGTGCACGACCAGCCCGGCACGACGAGAGATGTGGTCGAAGCCCAAGGCGTTGTCGAAGACCTGCAGGTGACCTGGGTCGACACCGCTGGCGTGCGCGATGCATCGGGCGTTGTCGAAGCCGCAGGGATCGAACGGGCCCACGCTGCCGCCGCTGCTGCGGATGTGGTGCTCTGGCTCACAGATAGCAACCAATCCGAAGCGGCTCCGTTGCCTGCTCTGCCGTTACCTCCTGAGGGGCCGGTGGTCGTTCGGTTGTGGACCAAGGCGGACCTACTCACATCGCCCTCGCCAGCTACGCCCGCGGCCATCTCAGCATTGCGACCAGGCGATGTGCAGCAGGTACTTGCCCGCGTGGCGACGGCGCTGCGCGATCTACAAGCGACCCGCGCTGACGATCTTGTCCTGACCCGCGCCCGCCAAGCGACCGGTCTGCGCGCTGCCGCGGAGGCGACGACTCGCGGGGCGCAGGCCCTGGAGATCGGCGAGCCGTTGGAGCTGCCGGTCGCCGACTTGCGAGATGCGGTGGATGCGCTCGATGAGGTCACCGGCCGAATCGCCCCGGACGAGGTGCTACAAGCCATCTTTTCGCGTTTCTGTGTCGGAAAATAGCAGCGCATTTTCGGTTCTTGGCCTGATTTATCCGGGCGATTAGGGGACACTTGGCTTGCACGCACCCCGCCGCCCTACGCCGCCCTGCAGGAGATTCATGCGCCACATGCCGCTCATCGCAACGCTGCTGGGATTGAGTCTGCTCGGGTGCACCCAGAAGCCGCCCGGCCCCAGACAAGCGACGGCGCCGACCGCCCCGCCTGTGACCCCCGCCACGCGGACGATTTCAGGTCTGCCCGTGGCTGCGACGCCCACGTCACTGGGCTGCGGGAAATACGCGCGAGCGGAGCGCCTCGGCAAGCTGCCCAAGCGCGTGCGAGAGGCGAGCGGGCTCGTGGTCAGTCGGCGAGATCCATCTGTGCTGTGGACCCACAACGATGGAACCCAGGGGCGTCTTTTTGGGGTCGAGGTGCCCAGCGGCAAGCTCAGGGCCGTCGTGCGTTTTCCCACCCTGCGACCCCGGGCACTGGACTGGGAGGAGCTGAGCGCCGCGCCCTGCGCTGCCGGGGCACCGTCAAGTCGCTGCCTGATGGTCGGCGATACGGGAGACAACGACGACACCCGCCTGACCATCGCCTTTCATCGCTTCGCCGAGCCCAACCCGCGGGGCGGCAAGCAGCGCGTGACGCAGGTCGAAACCATGATCGCCCACTACCCTAAGCGCGCGTCACACAACAGCGAGGCATTCGTGGTCGACGGCAAAGGCGTGGTTTGGTTATGGACCAAGGCCAAGGGCCACACGGCGCTCTATCGGGCACCATTTCGGCGCGGCCAGGCGGTCTTGCACCACGTCGCTCGGATCGACACCAAGCCCATCATGGTTGGCAGCGAGGGGGCGCGTCGCCGACTGACCGCAGCGACCTGGGACGACCGCGCCGGCCGGTTACTTCTGCGGAGCTACGGCGCTGCCTGGGAGCTCTGCTTGGGTCAACAAGGGCTCGGCGCCATGCCGCAGGCAAAGTGGCATCGGGTCACGGTCGCACACGAGCGCAAAGGGGAGGCCGTCGCCTACGGAGCCGGCGGATTTTACCATGTCGCCGAGGGCAAACGCCGCCATCTCTACCGGCTCGTCCGCCAGTAAGCGTGTTGGCCAAGCGATGAGTCAGCGAGCCAGATCGCAGCGCAGGGACCGGAATTGCGGGCCAAACGCTCAGGTTCCGCTCGATGTAGGTGGCAAGCGGTAGGAGGGAGTCGGTAGGGCGGAACTGGCGCTCCTACTTGATCTTCTTGGCCTTGGCGATCAACGCCTTGGGCTGACCGGGCGTTCCGATGAAGTCCTTCACGTAGCGCTTTTTCTTGGCGGCCCACGAGCCGGGGGCGGGCACGGACGCGAGCCCGTCCAGCGCGGCTTCCCGTACCTTCATGTTGGCGTCGGCGAACCAGAGCGCGAGCACCTCCAGCGCCTCGGGCAGCTTGCTCTTGGCGAGCACAGCGATAGCCGACAACTTGACCTCTTTGCTCTTGTCGAAGCTAGCCTGACGCAGGGCGTCGATGTCAGCGGCGACCGTGCGATCGGACAGCGCCTGAATGCACACCAGCCGAACGGCCGAGTCGCGGGTCTCCATGCCCTTGCGGAACTTCATCCGCAGCGCCTGGGCGTTGGCGGGGGTACGCAAGGCCAGCAGGGCAGCAAAGACAGCGCGCTTGATCTTCGGGTCGGGGTAGTTGACCAGGCGCATGAGCGGGCCGAAAGCGCCGCTTTCTTTCCGCAGCGCGATGCCGTCGATGGCGGCCACACGCACCGTCTTTTCACGATCGCGCATCATCTCCATCAGCAGCTTACCCGCCTCAGCGAAGCGCTCCGTGGCGCGGCCCAGGGCATAGGCGACTCGCACGCGGATGCCGGTGTCGGGATCTTTGGTCAGCTTGCTCAGGTCGCGGGCGATGCCGTCGTCCCGAATATCGGCAAGGGCGTACACCGCAGCGCGTTTGATCGTCGGATCAGGGTCTTTCAGCGCGTCCATCAGCAGGGCGACGACCGACGGGTTGGGACGCGAACCCTGGGCAAATCCAGCCAGCGAGCGGATGGCCATCTGGCGGATCGTCAGGTTGCGGCTCTTCACCAGACGCTTGACCTGGCTGAGGCTCAGCGTCTTCAGAATCGATTCCGCCGCCCGCATCATGTACTCCTCGTCGCGGCGCCGCGCCTGGGCAGCATCCGCGAGAGGCACGATGGCGCGCTCGTCTTTGATCAGGCCCAGCGCCTCGGCGGCGGTCTGGCGAACCATGGGCGACTGGTGCTTCAGTGCGGCGATGAGCAGCGGCGTGGCGGCCTTGGAACCGCGCTTGCCGTACGTCTGCGCGGCGAAGATGGCGCCGTCAGCCGACCCCTTGGTGATGAGGTAGTTCAAGCTCTCGTCACGCGCGACATCGCCGCCCTTGGCAACGAGGGTTTTTGCGATCTGCTCTTTCATGTCGGCAGCCAGATCGCCGCTCGGCAGCGCCTTGTGCAGCAGCTCAAACTGCGCCATCGCCACCAGTCCCTTGAACGCAGCGTTGCGCACGCTTTCGTCACGATGGGTCAGCGCGCTGACGAGCGCAGGAGCCGCGATCTTGGCCTGCTTGCTCTTGGCCAGCGTCCGAACGGCGGACAAGGCCTCGGCTGGCGTACCCGAGCGCAGCTTCTCAGCCTGCAGGAGATCGTTGTACTTGCTCACGCCCGCCTTGCTCAGGGCTTTCACCGCGCGCAACTTCAGGTCGGTGTCACTGTCGTTTTCAACGATCTTCTCCAGGCCGCTTAACACCGCCGCGTTGCGCTTGGCACCAGCGGAAATGCAGGCATCCAGGGCCGCAGACCGCACCGCGAGCGAGCGATCGCTGAGCGCCGGCACCAACAGGTCGATCTTCAGGTTGTACGCCTTGCGCACCGCAGGTTTGGCCACCCCATTGATGACGGCCATCTTCGCCCGCTTGCTCTTGGCCGACACCGCCGCGCTCAGCAGCCCCCGCAGTTTCGGACCGTGCAGCTTCTTGGCGCCAGTCGCCATACCGCGAGCCGCGTCACGGGCCGGAACCGGCACACCGTCCAAGATCACCCAAGCCTGCTGCGGGATTTGATCGCGGCGTGCAAAAGACAACAGATCGAAGGGCGACAGCATCAGGGCGTGCGCGCCGTACGTCAGCTGATCGAGTTTGACGTTGCCCTGGATGAACGGCGGCGCGCTCAAATCGGTTACGCCCATGGACGCCAGCGTCCAGAACACCTCGGCAACGACCAGATCAGCGTTGGCGCCGTTTCCGATCACCAGCGTGGCCTTCGACGCCGAGTCGATGCGGAGGCTGCTGTTGCCATAGGCTTCGGAACTCCGGGCTTTTAGCGCAGAGAAAGCGCGCGAAGGCCGCAAAGTCACACTCGAATCGGCCAGGCCAGGCTCGGCGAGTGGCACGATCAATTGTACCGGTGCACCGCCGAGATCGACGTCTTGCACGACGTAGAGCATGGCCTTGGCTCTATCCGCAAAGGCCGTCAGCGGCGCGAGGGACAACAAGACAGTTGTAGCGAGGGCCGTCAGCGCGACGGATGCGCGGAGCGAGCTGCGCAACTTCATGGGATCGACCTCCAGATGGCTCGGTGGCAACAACGGCGCAATGCGCACGGCTCACCGGCGGCGGGGGTGATGGCACAAGTCCGCACCCCGATCAAGACTCTACTCGGAACAGAAGGCGTGCAAGATCCATGGACTCGACACCCCGGCGAGGCAAGAACTGCCTCACCGTCACCTCTCTCAACGCAGCTCCCCCGGCATTTCATTCAAACATCCATGGGATGCTACGCCTAGAGGGCCGAATCCTGAGCATACGGCGCTAGTCGGGCTCTGCCAATCCGTGAGATGCCGGTTTCCTGCGTTAGGCACTGCAGTGCGCGACTTACATGTGTTGTTCACGGGTTTTACCAGGCCCACCGAGCGCCCACGCCCATGGCCGCGTCCACCGTGAGCGCGTAGGCTCCCTCGTCTGCGTGCCAGATGCGTTGGCTATTGATCCAGGCGTGCCATGGGCCTTCGCTCTGCCAGCGCATAGACGCCGCGAAGGTTTGTTGGCCGATCCCGGGGCGCATGGCCCACGCCAGGGTCGCCTGAGCGCCGCGCCACACCGGTGTGGTCAGGCGGGCGCTGGCCGTGTCATCTGGGCGATCGTCCGCTGCATGCCACAGCTCCCAACTCGCACCGACTTGCCAGCCAGCGGGCGTCTGGAACTGGGCCTCGAGCAGATGACTCCAATGGCGTTGACCCGATCGCGCGGCCCAAGCCGCAGCCTTGGTTGTGCCAACCGACCCCAATTGCGTCCGCTCCAATGCGTAGAACCCATCGATCCAGCCGGGTCGATAGCTGCCTTGGCTGCGCCGCGCCTCCCACCGAAAGCGCACCGTGTTGGCCCCCTGATAGGCCCACCAGAGGCCAGCATGCAGCCCCACGCCGCCGCCGCCATTCGTACTGGCGAGGTTGAGATCTGCATACGGCACGAGATGCTGCCGCCTGCCAATGGCCAAGGGCAGACCGAGATCGACTCCGGCGAGCACCAGGGGGCTCGTGGTGACGACCGGACGGCCATTGGCGTGATGGCGAAGGCTGCCATCGGGGTTGGTGGCCACATCCAGCGGCGCTTGCCGGTCAGCCGCGGCGCTGATGCCGACTGTAAACCCGCGTAGTGAGCGCAACAGACCACGCCGCTTGCGGCCGCGGGACAGCGGCCTGGAAAACAGGCGCAGCGCAACCAGATCGAAGCGCGCGACGTCACCAGTCATGAGCTGCAACCCCACCGCATCGCCGTCGAGCTCAACCCTCAGCCCCGATTGAAAGTGATCGGGCAGCAGGGCGGAGCGATAGCCGCGGATAAGGGTGCCGTGACCGAGGGTCGCGCCTGCTGTGGGCGCCACCACGATCGACAGACTCGTCAATTGGCCTGCCGCCGTGGGGCGCTGCCAGGCGATCTTGGGAACGAGTCGCATCCACTCGCCCACGTCATCCCAATCGCGGCTTCGCAAGCGCTCTGGGGTCCGGGCAGAGGTTCTCAGCGGTGCGCGCAGCGATAGATCGAACGCGGATTTCCGAACCCTGGCGCCCGCGGTCAGTTGGCCCCACGTTCCGCCGCCGACTTGGGCCAAGCCCGCGCTGCCATTGACTTGAATTTCGAGTGCGCTCACGCCCCCACAGATACCGAGCACGGCGCTGCCGGTCACAAGCGCAACGAGCGCAAACCTGCTGTTTATTCGGACTGCTTTGCCCCAAAGGCGCGCGCCGTTCATGGCGACTCTCCTTTCGAGACCCGGGCGACGGCGGGCCTCGGCGCGCGGCCCTTTGATTTGTCCGTCTTGGCGCGCGGGTGGGCTGCGTCGTAGGACTTCATCAACCCGGCCAGCGAGGTGTGCGTATACCGTTGCGTGGTCGACAGGCGGCTGTGGCCCAGGAGCTCCTGTACCTCGCGAATGTCGGCTTCGCCATCGAGCAGATGCGTGGCAAAACCATGGCGTAGACCGTGGGGCGATACCGGCCGCAGCAGCCCGGCCCCTTCGCATCGGGTGTCCATCACCCGGCGCACCGAGCGGGCCGACAGCCGACCGCCGCGGAAATTGACGAACAGCGCAAGCTCGTCTGGTTTGCGCTTGGCGTGCAGCAGCTCGAGTCGCGCGGGTAACCACGCCGCCAATGCGGACAGGGCGTGTCGACCAAAGGGCACGATGCGCTGCTTCCGACCCTTTCCCAGCACCCGCACTTGTGGGGTCGTGTGATCGACGGAGGCGAGATCCAGCCCGACCAACTCGCTCACGCGGAGCCCGGCGCCGTACAGCAGCTCAACGATGGCGAGGTCACGGAGCTCCAGCACAGGATCAGCACCGAGCACACTGTGCCTGAGGAGTTGCAGGGTCTCATCGACCGAGAGAAATCGCGGCAGGGTCGTGTCCTGTTTCGGGGTACGCAGCCCCAGCGCCGGATCGGCCTCGATCAGCTCAAGACGGCGCGCAAACGAAAACAGCCGCCGCACCGAAGCGAGCTTTCTCGCCACCGAAGCCGGCGCGTAGTTGCCGTGCAAGCTCGCCGCCCAAGCCCGCAAATCTGGCCTTTTGGCGGCAGCGAGACTCGCGATGTCTCGTTCGGAAGCGAGCCATTTCGCGCAGGCCGTCACGTCTGTTTGGTAGGCGCGAAGGGTGTGCGGGCTGACGTTGCGCTCAAAACGCAGGTGCTCGAGCCACAGCTCCAGGACAGGACGATCTCCATCGGTAGACGAATCGCTCACCCTCGTAGCGTGCCGTGCGCTGGCATGCTGTCGAGTTTTCCAAGGCGTGGACGGCGTGAACTTGAGCGGCTACCCCCCGCGAAGAATCACCGCCGTACCAACAAATCTTGGGTCCAGCGCCGCACCCGGGACCAGCCCACCCAACTCGCTATCGAGTCTGTCGAGCGTCCGCCCGAGGAAACTATCCAGCGGGGCCAACTCTTCATCGCTCAGGGCCGGATTCGACAGCAGCGCACGACTCAAGGCCGCGCGCAGGCTTCGCTTGATTCGGCGCGCACCACCGCTGCTATCAAAGGCCTCGCGCACGAACTGCTGGGCGCTTTCGGCGGGCAGGGCTTCGAGCCTCGGCTCGCCATCCACCACGGTCCACGCGATGGCCGTCGCCAGGAGGGAGCTCAACTCAATATCGTGGTCCGTACCGGGCGCCATATCGAGCGACAAACGAGCGATCGCGCCTTTGATACCACCCTCATCGAGGCGTTCGACAACGCTCACAGCTGCCTCGATCCCGGCCAACACCGCGCGGGTGTTCTCAAGCTCACCCAGGCGCTCGTAGGGTTCGAACTGCGCCTTGTGTGCGCCTTCGTCTTCGCCATCGGCGAGCAGGTCTGCGTGCAGATCTTGCGCTTCCTTGAGCGGACGCGGGATGACGCGGCCTGGCAGCGGCTTACACAGCCCCTCCAGCAACAGCCCCAACTCGGCCCCGGCCACCGCCGTCGCTCCACCGAGACGTCGCCGCAACCGGACCGCGCGATGGTGCAGCAGCGTCACCAGGCTGTGACCGACGGAAAATAGCTCGCTCAGTGGCATAAGGCCGAGCAGCGCCGCACCGCGCTCGACATCGCCGCCTGACAAGGTCTCCAGGCCCATGTCGGCCGTGAGCAGAGCGTGCCGGGACCACTTCGCCAATTCGTCTGTCTCCGACGCACGACGCGCTCTGGCGGCTTGGAGCGTATAGGCCAACCGCACCATGGCGAGCTGCAGCCGCTCTCCTTCCTCTGGATTGCAACGGGCTACAGCTTGGGCCAAAAACGGCGCACGACCGAGGCCGTGCAAAGCCAGATCAGCGCGAACACTCAGGGATTCCGGGATGAAAGGCAGCGCTTGGCCTGGCTCCGCGCCTTCGCCAGCGAGCAGCGCATCTGCCCGCGCCTTGGCCTCAGCGGGGGCGATAAACCTGTAGACATCGCGCGCCCGCTCCTGCGACGGGAAGCCATGATCGGCGGTGCGCTTGTTGCGGGTTTCGTAGAGATCTTCCGCCATGGAGGTCTGCAGCTCCCAGCGCGTCGCCCGCAAGATCCGCCGACCGCGAACGATGTCGATGCGATAGACCGACTCCAGCATCACGCGAATCGGCGCCAGCGCGGTGTCGTCCATCGGAATACCGACCACCATGGTGCCGTCGGGGGAGATGAAGCTCTCCCAGCCATCGGGAAGCAGCTGGTCTGCCTCTTCGGCATCTTCGTACACTTGCGCCGAGTGACTGAGGAACATGCACAGCAGCCCATCTTCCTGGGACGCGAGGAAGCGGTCGACCGTCTCTTGGCCAGCGGTGACTGCCACGGCGAGCAGGTGGGCGAACCGGGGCCGATCGATCTCGTCACCCTGCCAGACATCCAAATCCACGAGGGTCTGCAGCTGATGGGGCGACGCGAGGGAGAGGAGCGCAGCGCTGTCTGACAAACCGATGTTCTTCGCCAGAAAGACGAACTCCTCGGCCGGCAAGGCCTGGAGCGTGAGGCCTGGATCGGGCAAGTCGAGCAGGTAGTCGAGCTTGGCGGTGCCGGTCAGCCGGTGAAAGTCCGGCGGCATGCGGCTGAGACCGAAGCTCTGTTGCGACTGAGCGAGCAACGGCGCAAGGGCCTCGGCGCGCTCGTGGGCGAACCCCTCAAAAGGATCGGGGGCGACGTAGGTCTGGCGCACGATGACGCCCACACGCTCGGGCTGGGCCAACTCACCGCGGGCGGCGTCGAGCGTGTCCGCAGACACCAACTCGCCAGAGGCACCCACGAGCAGCGGCATGTCGTCGTCTGTTGTGGTCTCTGCCAGTGTGTTGAGCGCCTCGCTGCGTTTTTGGAGCGCTTGCTGCGCGCGGCGAAACTTGTCTTCTGTCGACATGGTCGTCTCCTGCTCATCGGTCGTGAGCGGGGCAAAGGTCTGCCGAAAGTGAGCCGTAGCGGCGCAGTTCGGAGGTGTACTCCCAGGGGAATATTCGTCTTTCACCCTGAGTTTTTGGGCCAAGAGACAGATTCGCTCGGGTAGCGAGCCAATTTCCCATCGCATGAGCAGTGAGGAATCAGCCCCCAAAGGAAGCACGAGCAACGGCTGGTGCAAGGGGGATTTTTCCGGTCAGCACCAACGCCGGCCGAGCCCTCGTTTAATGCGTAATTCTAGGTGATTGGAAATCCACCGCAGGCGCCAATCGCGGTGACGGCGCGCGCGCCTGCCTGCCCCGCACGCTCGCCCAAGGCTTGGAGGTCTTCGGGGGTGAGCGCGTCGATGCCATCGAGATCGAGTCTACGCTCGCTGATCCACGCCAGCGCCGCGCCCATGAATGCGTCGCCAGCGCCGGTGGTGTCGACCGTCTGGGCCCGCGGCGGCGCGACCTCGATACGGTGGTGGCGGGTGGCGATCACAAACGGCCGATGGGCATCTGTGAGCAACACGAGGCGGGCACCCAGACCGAGCAACGCCGACACGTAGCCGCCTTCCGGTGTGCCATCGAACAACACCTCGGCCTCGTCGAGACTCGCCTTGACGATGTCCGCTTCGAGCACGGCGTTTCGTGCGCGTTGATAGAGCACGCCCGGGTCCTGAAACATCTTGGGCCGCAGGTTGACGTCGATGGAGACCGGCACCCCAGCTTCCCGCGCGATCGTGACCGCCCGGCGGTTGGTGGTCGCGACCGGATCGACCCGCAGCGTCACCGTGCCGTGGTGGAGGATGGCTGCGCTGGCGATCGCTTCGGTCGGCAGGTCTTCCGGGCGCATCTGCTCGTCGGCTGATCCCTCACGCCACGGATGAAAGTGCCGCTCTCCTTCTCCGTCGATCTCGATGAGAATGAGGCCTGTGCGGGTGCCTGGTTTGCGCAACACGTGCTCGGTTCCGACCCCTCGGGCGCTCAGCAGACACTCGATACGATCGCTGATGGGGTCGAGACCCACGGCGCTGATCATCTCGACTGGCCAACCCTGCCAGGCCACCTGTGCGGCCACATTGGCGGGGGCGCCGCCGATATGCGGCACGAAAACTGGCGCCGTCTTGAGCGGAATTCCGGGCTCTGGCGAGAACATGTCGCACAGAACTTCCCCAAAGATAAATACGGGCTTGCGGGTGTCGGTCACACAAAACTCCCGGCGATGAGGCGACACGGCAACGGTTGCGTCCTGAAGGCTCAGCGGCCGGCGGGCAGTTCCAACTCCCCTGCGGCCTACGCCGGGCCAATGAATCACAGGTCGACGCCAAGCGCCACTGCACCGTCAGGTTCCCCGAGCAGACCGGGTCATTTGGCGGCCTCCGGCATCAGCACATAGTTCCCTTTTTTGTCGATCCAGGCGTGTCGTCCGCCGATCTGGACGCGGGCCAGGTCATGCTCAAAGCCAAATCCGACGTCGAATCTCGGGCGGATGGCCCACTTGCCGCGCTTGTCGAGATAGCCCGTGCGATCGCCCTCGCGCGCGACGGCCAGGCCCCCTTGAAATGGGCCCACGCGCGAAAAGCGAGGAGGGATGACCAATTGGCCATTATTGTCGACAAACCCCCAGCCTTTCGGGCTTTTCACTGCAGCCAAGCCTTCCGAAAATGGCTTCGCTCCTTGCCAGGCGGCAGGCACAGCCATGCGTCCGCTGCTGTCGACAAACCCCCAGCGTCCATCGACCCAGACGGCCGCCCGATCGCTGTGAAAATCGCCTGCTTGGTCGAAGCAGGTAGGGAGCGCCTTGGTGCCGGTGTTGTTGATGAAGCACATGTGCTCGCCGGTATCGACTCGCGCGATGCCTTCGTTGAAGTGCCACACGTCGTAGTAGGTAGGGCGAATCACCCACGCGCCCGTTGTGTCGACGAACCCCCACTGCTCGCCAGACCCTGCCGGAGCTAGGCCCTCGTTGAAGCTGCGCAGTCCTTTGAATACAGGGCTAATCCGAACTGTACCGTCGATGGCGATAGCGCCGTACTTGCCGCCTCGGCTGACGACTGCGAACCCCTCCGCGAAGGCGTACGCATCGTCCCACACTGGTGCGACGATCTCCTGGCCGGCTGGGTCGATGAATCCCCAGCGATCGCCCGAACGCACGGCGGCTCGACCCTCGGAAAAGTCACCCACTTCGTCATATCGGGATGGGATCGCGAGTTGGCCCTGGGGCGTCGCAAATCCCCAGAGGCCACCGCGCTGAACGGCGACGAGTACGGGAGGGGCTTTGGGCGGGGCGCCGCTACAGCCTGGAGAGGTCACCGCAGGCACCATGGACAGCCCCACAAGAAGTAGCCGTAGAAATGACTGCACCGAAGCGGGCAGGCGACAGCGCACATGCGGAGCGCCGGGCAAGTCGCGACGACGCTTCCACGGTCGATGGTCAGGCACAAGGGGCAGTCCAGCAGACTGGCAGCCCAATAGACCGGTAGCCCGGTAGCCTAGATGTACCAGACCTTGAGCTGCTTGCAGGGGTACCAGCTGTCGGCATCGGACAGGTTCATGCCATCGAATACGTCGACGTGACCCGTGCCGCTGTAGCCGAAGATCTTGTTGAACGCCACGATGCCTTTGCGGCCGCTGACCTTCTCTTCGGCGTCTTTCTTGAAGCCCTCATCGAACTTGTTGGCGCTGGAGTAGTAACCACGGCGCGGCCACTCGTCGTGCGGCTTACCGCCCCAGTGCTCCATGTACAGCCACATCTCGCGAGCGGACAGGATGTAGTACCAGCCAGTCTTGCGGCTGTAGGGCAAACGGCGGCGATCGAGACCAGCGGCCTCGGCCTTGTCCCGCGTGAGTTTGAACTTGCCGCCCAGCTTGTTGAACATCACGGACAGGCGAATCGCGCAGGTATTGCTGTACTGATGGGGATCCCAGCCCTGCTCTTCCTGCAGGTCGTCGCTGGCCGTGTTCTGGCTGGCGTCGTCCTGGTAGTTGTGCGGATGTGCGTCCCACGCGGCCTCGAAGTCCTTCGGGATCTGGCTACCGGAGCCCTGCGGCCCGCTGGTGTTCGAGCTGTTGTGCTGCGATGGGGGCGGCGGCGTCACGGTCTTGCCGGAATCCATCAAGCCGAGCGTACCTGCGCCGACGACTCCGTCCGAGGAGATACCAGCACCCGCCTGCCAGGCCTTGACTGCCGTGGTCGTCATGCGACCCCAGTGACCATCCGCACCCGCCGATCCAAGGTTAAACCCTTGCTTGATGAGGAATTCCTGGATCGCCCGTGCTGCCGGTCCCTTGGCGCCATGCTTGAGGACGCCTCGGCCACCAGCGATGCGCTCGAGCACGTGATCGCCCGAAAACAAGGGGTTTTGGAGCGCGCCGCCACCTGGAGATTGTGGCCGCTGAGGCGTCTGCGCAGGGCTTGTATTCGTATCTTGGTCGTTTGTTGGCTGACCAGGGCGTGTGCCGGGACGATTCTGCGGACCCCAAACCATGACTTCCTCCTCAAAGCGGCCACGACAGCAAGTGTGACCTCCGCCAAGATGCGCTCAGAACGGCCGAAGCGCCACTATTGTTCGCTTCGGGCCGCCACAAGTGAGGCCTGCGCACCCCATTTTCGGTGGTTCGATCGAGTTCGAATTAGTCCGCTCACTGCCGAGATTTGGCAGCAACGGCTCAGCGCAGTGTGCTATCGGCGGCCATGAATCAGCTGCATGAGCTCGCTGCGGGTCGAGGCATCTTCTCGAAATTGACCGTACATTGAGCTCGTTACGGTCATCGCGTTGGCCTTTTGCACACCCCGCACGACCATGCACAGGTGGGTGGCCTCCATAATTACAGCGACGCCAGCGGGGGCGAGGGCCTCCTGCAAGGCGTCGGCGATCTCGGTGGTCAGTCGCTCCTGCACCTGCAGGCGCCGGGCGAAGGTCTCGACCACCCGGGCCAACTTGCTGAGCCCAACCACCTTGCCGCGGGGCAGGTAGGCGATGTGGGCCCGGCCCATGAACGGCAGCATGTGGTGCTCGCACATGGACGAAAAGTCGATGTCCCGCACCAAGACGATCTCTTCGTTGTCGACCGTGAACAGGGCGGACTGCAAGATCTCGATCGGATCTTGGTCGTAGCCGCGCGTCATGAAGCGCAGGGCCTTGGCGACCCGTGCTGGAGTCTTGAGGAGGCCTTCACGCTCTGGATCTTCGCCGATTTCGATCAACTGCTGCCGAATCAAGTCTTCCATGGAGGTGTCCTGCCTGATGAGGGGGCTGTGCGAACCATGCCCAGCGTCGATTGGGGGCGGACCATGCCGAAAATAGCCCGATCGCACCAGGGGCAGTACGACAAACCCAGCGGAGTCACAGCCAACACCTGCGCAGCGTGGTTCGTGTGGTTCGTGTCATCCGATGAGTAAGTCGGGCGCGACCTCGGCCATGAGTTCCAGCGAGACCGGTAGCGGCGCTGTTCGATCCTTGGGCATGTCCGAAAACGGCACACTGGCCCACTCAAAAGGGCAATGACGACAAGCCTCACCACAGCAATAGCCGCGCTTCAGGTGACCGATCACGCTGGTGACCCGAAAGCCCGTCTCCGGGTCGACATAACCGGGCTTGCGGTCTCGAACCGCCTCTTCATGACGCCGTGCTTGCTCGTCCATCAGAAATGCCAGGGTGTGCTGGAGAAATCCTGTGGCCGCTTTTCGATGAAGGCGTCGCGGCCCTCCTGCGCCTCATCGGTGCCGTAAGCGAGCCGTGTCGCCTCGCCGGCGAAGAGCTGCTGGCCGACCAAGCCATCGTCGACGAGGTTGAATGCAAACTTGAGCATACGCTGGGCTGTTGGGCTCTTGGCGCAGATGCGACGTCCCCAATCCAGCGCGACCTCTTCCAGCTCTGCATGGGGCACGGAGCGATTGACCATGCCCATCGCAAAGGCTTCGTCCGCGCTGTAGTTGAGACCCAAGAAGAAGATCTCCCGTGCGCGCTTTTGGCCCACCATCTTCGCCAAATAGGCCGATCCGAAGCCGCCATCGAAGCTCGCGACGTCTGCGTCGGTCTGCTTGAAGATCGCGTGCTCTTTGCTCGCCAAGGTCATGTCACAGACCACGTGCAGGCTGTGCCCGCCGCCCACCGCCCAACCCGGTACCACGCAGATGACGACCTTCGGCATGAAGCGAATGAGGCGCTGCACTTCGAGAATGTGAAGCCGACCCAGACGCGATGGGTCGATGGCCTCGGCCGTGTCGCCATCGGTTGTGTATTTGTAGCCGTCTTTACCGCGAATTCGCTGATCACCACCGGAGCAAAAGGCCCAGCCGCCGTCTTTGAGAGACGGCCCATTACCGGTCAGCAGCACGCAACCGACGCTGGCGGTCATTCGCGCGTGATCGAGGGCCCGGTACAGCTCGTCGACCGTCTGCGGGCGGAAGGCGTTGCGGACTTCGGGGCGATCAAAAGCGATGCGAACGACGCCCTCTAGCTTGCCTGTCCCGTCGATGGCGCGGTGATACGTGATGTCTTTGAACGAAAAGCCGGGAACTTCGCGCCAGCGCTCAGGCCGGAAGGGGCTGTTTTCAGTCGGGCTCATGGGGACGTTCTCCAAGTCTGGGAGCCCGCCGCGCGGCAGAGAACTGCTGCTAGCAGACTGCGCTTTTTCTCGTGTTCGCTGCCCAGGAACGCCTTGGAAGCGCTGTCTGCTGGGATGGGGAAGTCGCGGCTTGCCGCGGCTGGGGGCGCTCGTAGCCCCCCCAAAGATAAGAAGACTAGCAGCGTGCTGCGACAGTAATGGAATTACGCCGCGCGCTGCTAGAGCCCCATTGCCACCCGCGCATCTGCGGCGGCCTTCACCGCAGCCATACGCACCTTTGGATTGAGTCGCAAGGCCTCTTTGTAGGCGCCGATAGCTTCGTTGGCGTATCCCATCTCCACAGCGACCGCGCCGCGCAGCGCCCAACGCAGCGCCTGCTCGGCTTTGGAAACCGTCTTGTCTGTCGTTGCTGCCTGGCTCGCTCGCCACGCATCATCATAACGCCAGCCACTCAGCAGATGGGCGATGTGCGCTCGTGCTTGGCCCTTTTCCTTGGCCTCGTTTGCGAGACCGTCCCGGTGACGCCACTCGATCACACCAAAGTGCGCGGTCTTACCGCTTTTGCGTTCCGTTTGCGGCCACCGTCGACAGTGTAAAATGCGCCAACCGAGCTCGCTGAGCCACAGCTCGTACTCCTCCCGAAGGGTGATGGCGTAGGTAGGATCGATGATCTGCGTGGTGAATGAAAACTGCGCTTGGCTGCCGGTGATCTTGGTTTGGGCTTCGGAAAATCGCAGCATCCGACCGAGGGTCGGCGTACCGAAATAGCGATTCATCGTGCGCTCGACCATGCGATCCCGATTCAGCACCAGGTCGTGAGGTTGCTTGTCTTTGTCACGGGCCAGCGTCAGCGTACTGTTGGTCGCCCACGGCCGCAGGGCCGGCCCCATGTGGTGCCGCAACAGACCCGCGCGCCGTGCATACACGACCGTGCCCATGATCTTGCCTTCTTCCCGACGCTGCGCCTTGCTCAGCGTCGGGTTGACGACCTCGATGGGGCCGCATGCGGCAGCTGCGGCGGTCGTCACGAGCGTGGTTAGGAAGTGTCGACGATCCACGAAAAACTCCGATGTGGTGGCGATTTCGGCACCAGCATGCCGCTGGTTTGGTGCCGTGCCAAGAAAGCGCATTTGGCGAGCCGATCGTGCGCAATGGCCTTGAATTTTGGGTCTCGACGGTCGGTTTTGAGCGCAGCAACTTGCCCGTTTTGGCAGGTCCTTTCCATCTCAGGACGCTGGGTCCCCGAGACCCTGACAGGCTGGATGACGGTCGCTCGCCGGCCATGTCCCGGGTGACTCGGCTCCGGGATCGCGCCCCATCCGGGCCGTTGCCGCGGCTGCCTTCGTGGTGGTATGCACCGCCCGACCCCAGCCCCGGAGTGATCAATGACCGCCCTTTCAGATCTCATCGCCCAGGCCCACAACTTTGCCGCGCAAGATCCTGAACGCGACTCGGCAAACGAGCTGCTCGCCGTGATCGAGCGCGCGCAGGCTGGCGATGGCGCCGCGGCTGATGATCTCGCCGAACGGTTCGCCGATCGCCTGCGTTTTGGCACAGCAGGGCTTCGAGGCCGCATTGAGGGCGGCACCAACCGCATGAACCGCGTCGTGGTCATGCAGGCTGCCTGGGGATTGGGCCAGTACATTAAGGCAGGCGGCATGGGGGTCGACGCGGCGCAGGGCGTTGTGATCGCCTTTGATGGTCGTCGTCTCTCTCGGCAATTTGCCGAAGACACCGCCGCTGTTCTCGCGGCCATGGGCGTGCCGAGTCACCTCTTTCCGGAGGTCGCTCCAACACCTGTCTGTGCCTATGCCGTGCGCCATCTGGGGGCCGCAGCGGGCGTCATGGTCACCGCGAGCCACAATCCGCCAGACGACAACGGCTACAAGGTCTACCAAGCCACGGGTGGGCAGATCATCGCGCCGCACGACACCGGAATCTCGGAGTGGATCGAAAAAGCGCCAGCCATCGGAGAGCTGCCCCGCGTGCTGCCCTTTGACGCCGCCCAGGCGGGCTTGCGACACATCGTCGGCGATGAGGTCGTCGCCGCCTATTTCGACGGCGTCGCCGCTGGGTGCGTGCATCCTGGTGCGACGGCTGCCCACCCCATGTCGCTGGTCTACACGGCCATGCATGGGGTCGGTCACGGGCCGGTCGAGCGAGCGTTGCGCCAGGCTGGTGTGCACGGCCTCGCCGTCGTTCCGAGTCAGACCGAGCCCGACGGTGCGTTTCCCACGGTCGCTTTCCCCAATCCCGAAGAGCCCGGCGCCATGGACCGGGCGCTCGAATTGGCCGCCGAAGTGCGCGCTGAGCTCATTTTGGCCAACGATCCCGACGCCGACCGCCTCGCTGTTGGTGTCCCCGATGGTGATGGCTATCGGATGCTCAGCGGCAATGACGTCGGTGCGCTGCTCGGCCACGACGCCATCGCGTTTGCCGACACCCAAGGAAAAACCAAGCTCGCCGTGACCACGATCGTCTCCTCTTCCATGCTCGGGCGTATCGCCGGTGACCTCGGCGCCGCCTACGCCGAGACGCTGACGGGTTTCAAGTGGCTCGCCCACGCCGGCATCACCCGGTTGGCCGAACGGGACGAGCACTTCGTCTTCGGTTTCGAAGAAGCCCTGGGCTACAGCGTGGGGCCGCTGGTCAAGGACAAGGACGGCGTCAGCGCGGTGGTCCGTCTCGTGGAGCTCGCTTGTTGGCTCAAAGGGCAGGGGCGCACGCTGACCGACGAACTCGATCGCCTGGCGCTGACCCACGGTCTGTCTGTGGGCGCGCAGTGGTCTGTGCGGATGCCTGGGCAGCAGGGGCGTGCGCAGATCGACAAAGCCATGGCCGCCTTGCGACAAGAAGCGCCGGCTCAACTCGCGGGGCTGGACGTGGTCGAGTGGGTCGATCTGGCAGATGGCAGCGGTTGGGCGGCTTCGGACGCACCGCGCGATCTGGACCTGCCCTCGGCCGACGTGCTCACGTACTACGACGCCGAGGGCACGCGCCTGGTGGTGCGCCCCAGCGGTACCGAGCCCAAGATCAAGTTCTACTTGGAGAGTGTCGGCTGGCCTAAAGAGCGCAGCGATATCGACGGTGTTCGCGCCGAGCGAGAGCAGCGACTTTCCGCCATTCGTGCCGATATTATGGGTGTTTTAGGGCTGTAGCGGCTTGAAAGTGGACTGCGCCGGCACACCGGGGTCGGCCACGCAGGACTGGGCGCGAAACCTGCTCGTCTACCAGAACTTCAGCAGCAGCCGCATACCGACCGTCACCGCATTGGCCGGGCGCATGTTCTTACCGGGCAGAATGTCGAGCGAGCGTCCACGCACGTACAGCATCATCGGCGCACCGACCCGCAGCAGACTCAGGGTCGCCTGGGCAGCGAAGATGTGCTTGTAACCGGCGCCCCAGAACTCGGCCTGCTTGACGCTCCAGATATCGTAGTTGCTCTCCCACACACTGGGCTGCAGGTTCACGAAACTGTACTGCACCAACAGGGACAGCAGCGGCGGGAATTTGCGGGCTTTCTCTACAGAGCCTTGGGTCATCCAGGTGCCCAGCGTCGGCCCAATAATCGGCGCCCACTCGATCTGCACACGTCCGACCTGCCAGTCGCCGCCGTTGATCTTGTAGGTCTCACCGACGTACGGCGCTTGGGTCAGCAGCAGAGGATGCCGGGAGCCGGTCGCTGCATCGTAGGTCCGCGTCCGCAGCCACGCGTAGTAGCCCTCGGCACTCAATGTCAGCCGCGCGACATCGCCAGTCCACCAGGGGCGCCAATCGATCGACAGATGGGCCTCGGCATCGCCATAGTTGTGCAGCCACCACGCGGTGTTACCGATCTCTAGCAAGGCTTCGGGGTTCTTGTCGCGACCGGTCGGCAGCGCGCCTTGCAGGGTCATGCCGAGGCTGATGTTGTTTGCGAGCATCCACTCGGTCGACGGCAGCCGATAGCGCAACGCCACGACGGTGTCGCCCCAAGCGTTCTTGTTGCTGACAGCCCGATTGACCGGCTTCCTTTGGCCCATGGAGCCAGCCCATTCCCAGAAATCCTGCTCGGAATAGGGCCGCCCGAGGCTCGCCTGATAGTCGCCCGGCTCCCAGGCCAGGTTGGCTTGGATGACCGTCTCCAGGCTCAGCGGGTTGGCAAAGGCGATGGTGAGCCGGTCGGTGATGCCGTAGAGCACGCGCAGGGCAAAAATCTTTTGCTGCACGCTTGGCGTCGCCCGGATGATGCCCTGCAAGCCGGCGCCGGCCTCGTACCGCTCGGTCGGTGCCAGCAGCGGAACGCTTTTGCCGTTGCGATCGAATTGCCGCGATGTGGTCGCGTAAATGTAGGCAGCGTCGATGAGAAACGTGCCACGGGGCAAACTATCGCCCAATCCAGCGTGGGCCTGAGGCAGGGCGATGACGGTGCAGGCCAAAGCTGCCGCGGCTGCGAGATGACGGAATCCCATTACTGGCCTCCATCAGCGAAAGAGAAGGTCTCCCACGGCGCATCGGTGGCGGGTACGGCCCCCATGGCGTGGTGAATTTTCCCGGTCGCGGGCTCAAAGACCACCGCGTTCATGCTGTCGCTTTTGTCGACTAGTCTCGGATCGCTCAAAATAGCTTGCGCCGCCGGCACATCGAGCTTGCCGTGCTGTTCGGTCAAGATTGTGCCGAGTGTATGGAACACCAGCAGGCTCTTGAAGAAGTAGGTGCTCACCACACGCTGACTGTCGATGGTGACTTTGACCCCCGCATTGCCGAGCAGCGCGGTCGCCAGGGCAGTGATCAGTGGATCGACATCGACCGTCTTCTCGACGTAGTGCACACCCGCTCGCAGGTCGTCTTCCGTGTTGCTCGCGGGCGAGTTCTCCGGGCTACCGTTCCATTTCACGACCGTCACGCCCTCGGGCAGATTGTCGTCGATGGGCTCAGCGTCGGCGTCGATCTCAGCGAGCCGCAGTTTGCCGTCTTTGTCCGCCACCATGCAGACCCAGCCCATGAGGTGCTGGTACTTGACCAGCTGGGTCATCGCAGCGTCGCTGTCGGTGGCCTCACGCGAGATTTCGCGCATCGCCAGACCAATAGGCCAGCCTTTGCTTGTTAATTTCGCCTTGTCGAGCCCGCCGGTCAGCTGGCCGAGCAGGTCCTTCAGGATGGCGTTGTCGAGCGTGTCTGAGAAGTTGCAGGCCCAGGCGACGCCGCGTTTGCTCATGCCCGAAAAGCCCCAGGTGAGCCCGGCCCACGACAGGTAGGCATGGTCGGATTTACCGCTGCCCTCTTCGGCGTGGTGCACGAACAGGGTCGTGCCTTCGTGAGCGGCGCCAGCGTCGAGCAGCGCGAAGTGCTGAGCCAAGATCGGCGCGCCGTCTTTGGTGGCGCTGCCTTTGACGGCGAAGGCGATGGGCGGGGGCCGCGTACGACCGTCATCGATCCCCTTATTGGGGACTTCCGCCGCTTTCTTGCCGTAGCCCTTGGTCGTGAATGTCAGGGTCTCTGGGCGGCCAAATCGGGCGTGGGCGGGCGGTGGGTCGGCCAAGATCGTGGTGTCCGCGGCGGAGATCATGACGGCTTGCACCGAGGCCGCCGCGAGGGGCTCCGTGGGCGTCAGGATCACCTCCAACTCCTTCGGCTCTCCTTCCTTCGTTGTCAGCTGTTTCATCGCTAAACCCGCATCACCATGGACATAAAGCGTTGAATTGAGCTGCACGCGCACCGTCTTTGGATCGACACCGTCTGCATCGCTCAGCACCAGCCTGATCTGGGCGTCGGTCGGGATTTCGACCGCTTGGGCAGTAGCGAGCGCGTTGTATTTCTTCTCTTTGGCCGGCTCCCCTTTGGCGTTCTTCAGCCCTTTGACCTCCCAGCGCACCAAAGACGGTCCGCCGGAGTAGCGCAACGTCGCCGCGATGGCGCGCACAGCAAGGACGGTGTCGGGGAAGGTGTTGAGCAACAAGATCTGGTCGTAACTCAGCCCGCAGCCATCAGCGATACCGCGCATCTCTTCTTTGTAGTGTTCGGGTAGCTGCGTTTCGACCGATTGGGCCATCTCGAGCAGCAGCTGGTAGCTGAACTTACCGTCCGCGTAGGCATCCCCCTGGTAGTGGGTCAGAAATCCGGCGATGGAGGGCTGCTCCCGGTTGAGGTTGGGCAGCAGCGCCGTGCTCAGCACCTGCGTATAGAAGGCGCGAATCCGATGACGCAGGCGCTTGCCGTGGTCCAGGCCTCGGGCATAGGGCGCACCGCGCAGGTGAATGGTCTCACGATAAACACCCACGGGTTCCTCGACGCAACCTGAGGTGGCGACGATGACAAGGAGCGCAAGCCACACAAGATGAGCCAGTGGCGATCGGCGTAACGGTAGCGATCGACGAAATTGCAGCGGTGCCAAGGGTTGTTCCAAAGATGGGCCGACGGGCGGCGGGGGTGGTCTGGGCACCTTGGGCCACGCCCTGCCTCAGCGTCAAGCAAACGCCGGGCCAGTTCGCTGCGGTGGCGCGCGGTTGGCTTCCCTCCCAGAGCGCCGATTGGGCGCCCCCGCAGCCGAGCCGACTCACGCTGCGACGCGGGACTGCCAGGCTGCCTGGGCCGCCAACCCGCGCCGCTCCAAGCCCGGCACAATCACCGTCGAAACGGTCTCGTAAAACAACGACCGCGCTTCATTGCCATCACATACGCCGACTTCCGCAGCTTGCTGTGACGGCGCGGGACCAGCGGGCAACTCCCGCAATTCATGAGCTTCCAGGTGGCCAAACGCCAGCCGCAGCCAGGCGCTCAGCCGCTTTTTGCGCACAGGTCCCAGCTTGGGCGCCAGCTCGTCGAGCAGCCGCCAGCCAAAGCGCGCGTGGCCCACTTCGTCCGCCAAAATCAGGCGCAGGGTCCGCTCCAGCTCCCGCGGGCCGCTCTCCAGCCGCTCGCTGTTGATCAGCGCCACTGCCACGGTTTCAGACAGACAGGAGACGCTCAGCACGTTGCGCATGAGGCCCTCGAGCGCGCATGTATCGCCGTGGGTCGGGACCGGTGGCAGGTCGGGCAACGTCTGTCGCGCCTCGCCGCCGAGGGCCACGACCGCAGCGGCACATTGGGTACCGTGGCGATATTCATCGGCCTCAAACCGCGCCAATTTGTCCCGCCACGCCGAACTGAGCCCAGCATCGGCGGCCTGAAGCTGTAGATCTTTGAAGATCCGTGCAGATACCCACTCATTGACCATTCGCCCCTGCCAAGTGGCGATCGCGCTGCGCCGATCTCGCTCGGTCAACGTCGGTGCATCGACCAAGTACAAGGGCCGCTTGGCCGCCTCACCCATCAGATCCAATAGTTGCCCACTCATGCCCGCACCTCCACGCCGAACGCGCTCATGAGCCCCGCGAGTTGACCCGCAGACAGCGTGGGTGGCGCTGGCGGACCCCAAGCCATGCAGCCCTTGTTCCAGTCCCAGCCGTTGGCGTCACAGCAGTGCTTGTAGGTCGCCCAGTCGCCCTTGGAGTCGCAGACGAGGTCAGGCTTCGGCCGGGTGCGATTGGCGTCGTCCCCCAGGCCAGCATCTGCCTGAACGCCCGCGTCCGAGCTCGGCGTCCCTGCGTCCAGGGAGCCGGTGTCCGCAACCTGGCTATCCGTCTTGGTCCCACCGCCATCACCTGCCCCGGCGTCGCCGGTTTGGGCCAGGGCGTCACCGAGATGTGGACTGCGGGGCGCAGTGTCGGCTTGCGCAAAACCAGCATCGGCCCCCGAAAGATCAGCCCCTTTGTCCGGATAGCGCGGCTGCGCGCGGCCGCCACCGTCGAGTGCGCCGCCGCCGTCATGGCTGACGTCCGCAAAGACGGTCCCGGCTACGGGCATGTCCGCCGAACCGCATCCAGCGCCCAGGGCCGCGCCGACTGCGACGGCTGTCGCTGCACGTAGGGAACGCCGTCGAATCTCGCGTCGCTGCAATCGTTTGGGGGTGTGAATCAGTACGTCTCGCATGGTGCCTCCTTGACCTGATTGGCCCTGCCAGCCAACCGCCATTGCACTGTGCGAAAACCCCGCTATCTTGTGAATCAGCATGATCAGTATGGGTGTGTTCGGAATAACAATACAATGGTGGGGCCATGGACTTGGACAATCTTCGTTGCTTCGCTGCGGGCGCTCGGCACCTGTCGTTTCGCCGTGCTGCGCGGCAGGTTCACCTGTCTCCTGCGGCCTACAGTGATCGCATCTCTAGGCTGGAGGCGGCCCTAGGCACGCGTCTGTTTGAGCGAACGACCCGCCACGTCGCCCTGACCCCTGCCGGAGAACGCCTGCTCCCTGCCGCCCAGCGCATCCTGGCCAACGTCGATGACCTGCCAGCCCTGGTGAAGGATGATGGCCTGCCGCCGCCCGTGACCCTGACGCTGGGCACCCGTCACGAGCTGGGGCTCAGTTGGCTGCTGCCGTCCATCGAGGCGATCGCGGCGCCCCATCGCACCGTGCATCTGCGTTTTTCAGACAGCCACGCCCTGCTCGAGGCCTTGAAAGCCGGCACCCTCGACGCGGTCTTGACCAGTTTTCGACTGACCGCGCCTGGCCTGGCCTACGCAACCTTATTCGAGGAGCAGTACGTCTTCGTGGGCCAACCCGCGCTCCTCGCTGCCCAGCCGCTTGCCGGCCCCAGTAACAGCACCGCACACACCCTCCTCGATGCCCACGGTGATCTGCCGCTGTTTCGCTACTTCCTCGACGCCTGTCAGGGACCGCAAGCGTGGTCCTTCGGTCATACGCGGTGGGTCGGGACCATCGCCGCGATTCGTCAGCTGGTTGTGGCGGGCAAGGGGGTCGCTGTCCTGCCGCGTTACTACGCCCAGCCCGACATCGATGCCGGCCATTTGCAGGTGATCATGCCAGACACGGAGCCGGTCATCGACTGGTTCAGGTTGGTCTGGCGGCGCGACAGTGGCCGGGCGCCGGCGCTCGTGGAGTTGGCCAATGAGCTGCGCGTATTTCCGTTGGCTTAGTCGCAGTCGCGCGTCACGGGTTCGACCGGCTTCACTCACCGGTGATATCACAGGCAATCGCCAGTCAAAATCACGCTAAAACCCTGAAAAGTAAGACAAATAGTCCGGGTTTCGCTACAGAATTGCAGATCCACGGCGCTCATAGCCCAGATGGCCATGCACGTTCAGATCGACCTCGGATGCCGGCAGGCCAGCGATGCGCGTGGTCACCTCGGCGAGCAAGCCAGTCACCGTCGCTTGGCGCAGCGCGTGGCGCAGCTGCAGTTCGGGTGACACAGCCCTGGCGGTGTACGTCAGCCATTCCTTTAGCTTGCCAATGACGAGGCGCTCGGCGGGGTAGACGGCGAGGTAGTGTTCGGCCACGTCGTGGAGCAGGGCGACCAGATCGTCCCCTGCCGGCTCGCGCGGCGTTTTGCCCGCCGCTAGGTCGGCGATTTGCTCGAATATCCAGGGATTTCTGAGCGACGGTCGGCCGAGCATCACCGCGTCACAGCCGGTCTCTTTACGCATGCGAAAAGCGTCGGCGGCGTACCAGACGTCGCCGTTGCCAACCACGGGGATGTCGAGCTCGTCTTTTAAAGCACGGATGATCCGCCAGTCGGCCACGTTTTGATAGAAGTCAGCGCTCCGCCGGGGATGTACCGTGATGAAGTCGACGCCTGCATTTTGCAGCACCCGCCCGACGGCGAGGAAGTGATCAGCGCGCTCGATACCCGCTCTAATTTTTGCGCTCAGCACCCCAGGCACGGCCGCTCGCATGGCGCTCAGGACTCGCTCAAGCAGGCCCAAATCACCGAGCATGGCTGCACCGACCCCCTTCTTGACAACCCTCGGCGAGGGGCACCCCAGGTTGATGTCGACCACATCCGCGCCGAGATTGGCCATGAGTCCGGCTGCGTCAGCCATATGCTGCACGCTGTTGCCCATGACCTGCACGCTGAGCGGCATCCCCGGCTGTTTGACCACCTCGCGGGCCAGGGCTCTGGGGTTGATGCGCTGGTCGGTGATCCGCACAAATTCCGTACACAGCATGCCGATGCCCCCGCGCTCCGCCATGAGCTTGCGGAAGGTGGGGTGGCTGACGCCTTCCATCGGCGCGAGCAGGGTCGGATGGGCCCACGGGAAGGGGTGGGTGTGCCAGCCGCTGGTGTCGATCGGCCCAGAGCGCGGCTGAGCATGATCGGCCGATAGCGGCGTGGGCTGGTGGAGGGGGTGGTTCATCGCAAGGTCTTAGGTGATCTCAAGGTTGGCTTGGCGCCGTCGTTCGCGCGATTTCGAGGGTCAGCACATCTCCGGCGAGCACGCCACGAAGGCCCAACCACATGTGTTCCTGCTGCGGGTGGCCATCGGCGAAGTGCCCGATGGCGTATTGCCCACGGAGGGGTTGTAGCCCCCGAGCGAAGCTGGCGACTTCGGTCCATGAGTGGCCGCCGCGGCCGTGCCACACGTGAACGCGGCTGTCGTGCTCATTGGCGCCGCCTTCGACGCCGGTAGCGAGCCAGACGTCGCCATCTGGGGCCACGCCGATACCATGGGCCGGCCCTTGCAACCAGCACAATTGTTGCGGCTGCCCACCGCTGCGCTCGAGGCGTATGATCTGGTTGCGCACGTGGCCAGCGTCCCGACCTGCGTCGGTGCCCCAGACGATGGCATCGGGCAAAAACGCCAAACCCACAGCGCGAAAGTGTTGCGACCCGCCATGAACGAGCCCCCACGAGGCCCCGGCGTCCGTGCTGCGATAGAGCCCGCACTCCGCGTCGTTGTCGCCGGTACCGAGCCACAGGTCGCCGGTGAATGGATCACGCTGGATGAAGTGGATATGGCGTATTTTTCCGGGCGAAAAGCGGAAGATCGACTCGAAGTGACGGCCGCCATCATCGCTGCGCCACAACCGAATCGGCCGCGTTCGCCGGGGGTTTCGGGCGTATTCTGTGAGCCAAACCCGCTCGCCGTGGACCAGTAGCCCCCGCCGTGTCGTGTGGCTTGCCGCATCGAAGGGCAGCACGCATGACCAGCGTATCGGTTCGCCGGGACTTGTCTGTCCGCGCCAGCAGCCTTTTTGCGTCGCGGCGATGATCGCGTCATCACCCAGCGCCCGGGCGGTCTGAATTCCGAGTCGAAGCGCCGGTCCCACCCACGGCAGTCGCGCCACGTGGCGGTTCGGCGTCGGCAGCCCGGCGATCGGCAGCGCGCCGCCATCGGTCAGCCAGTGGAGTGTGGTCCCACGACTCGCCAACAGACCGCGCGCGGTCACCTCGTGGGGATGAAAGCCGCGGTGAATCGCCCGCACTTCGAGCCCCGGGCACTGGGCGCCGAGCAACATGGCGTCTCCCCCCGATTAGGCCGCAGGGACGATGACGCCGATGCCTTCGATCTCCACCAGCGCATCCATGGGCAGCCGCCCGACCTCCACCGTCGCTCGCGCGGGATAAGGTTGCTCAAGGTAGCTGGCATAGATCGCGTTGACGGTCGCGAAATCTTCCAGGTTCTTTAGGAAGATAGTGACCTTGACCAAGCTCTTGAGGTCGCCCCCGGCCGCTTGCAACACCGCCCTGAGGTTGTGCATCACCTGCTTGGTCTGCTCAGCGACACCACCGCGGATCATTTTGCCCGTCGTTGGCTCGATGCCGATTTGGCCACTGGTGAAGATAAATCGGCCGCCGCTCGCAGTAAAAGCCTGAGAATACGGGCCAATAGCGCGCGGGGCCGCCTCTGTTGAGATGGCTGTGAACTCGCTGGTGTCGTCTGTGCGCCTCTGGGTCATCGCTCGCTCCTGCGTGGGTAACGCGCAGGATTCCAGCTTGGCAACGACGGCGCAACAGCCTCGCTCTTTCCTGTTTGCCGGAAGAAAATGCGGCGAACACAAGTTTTATTGATATTGAATGTTGATTTCAATTGGCGGATGCCTATGCTGCCTCCGCGCCCAAGTCGGCGTCTCAAGGAGACCTCCATGTCACGGACTCAGACCCAGCTCTTGCTATGGCCCTGCGCTGCGTTGCTTTGCTTCAGCCTCGTTGGCTGCGGCAGCGATGCCGACGAGGACGAGGCAACCAAGGCGCCGCCGGCGACCTACGCCTTCGATAGCCGTTTCGGCGATGGCGCCGGGGTGTCCTACAGCGGTCAGACCCATCGGCAGGTCCTGATGGTGGAGCTCGGCACCTGGATCGGCGGGCTGACGGCGGAGATCGACGGCGGCAAGGCCATGAACAAGGGCGACGTCGAGGCGGGCTGCGATTTTTACTACGCCTACGACGCGGCTGTGGGCGCGGAGGTGGTGCTCGCGATGACCACGACGCCGGGCGCCAAGCAGACCAAGTTTGGGCAGCTCTCGTCGAAGAACCTCAAGGGCAAGTTCGCGGGCAATGACCCTGTGGGCCAGCACAAAGATTGGAAAAAGGACTTGGTTGGCTGGCCGAGTCAGCCGGCAGCGGAAGGGCTCCTGCGCGCTTGGATCACCGAGCTCGATGATGCGGCAGTCCAGCGCTCGGCAGGCAAGGCGGGTAAGGCGCCGGATGGCTCCGACCTCAAGCACGTCTTTGTCACCGAAAAAGGCCACGACTTGCAGCAGCTGATCACCAAGTTCTTGGGCGTTGCGGTGTCGTTTAGCCAGGCTGCTGACGACTACATGGACGATAGCGTTGAAGGAAAGGGGTTGCTCGCGGACAACACCAAGCCGGAAGCTGAAGGCAAGGGCTACACCGCCCTGGAGCATGCTTGGGACGAGGCGTGGGGCTACTTTGGCGCCGCGCGTGACTACGCCGACTACACAGACCACGAAATCGCGGGCAAGAGCGGTCGCGACGGGTACAAGCACGGCTATCACGACACCGATGGCGACGGAAAAATAGACCTGTTGAGCGAGAAGAACTTCGGGCATTCGGTCAACGCGGCCAAGCGGGATCGCGGCGCGCCGACAGATTTCACCAAGGCAGCTTTTGACGCCATGGTCGCCGGTCGTCACCTCATCACCACGGCGGGCGGCGCGCTCTCAGCCGCGCAGTTGACCGAACTGAAAAGCTACCGGGACGCCGCGGTTAAGGCCTGGGAGTCGGCGATCGCCGCCACGGTGGTGCACTACATCAACGAGGTGTTGGTCGATGTGCACGCCATGGGCACGAAGGATTACGATTTCTACGACGCGGCCAAGCACTGGAGCGAGCTGAAGGGCTTTGCGCTCGGCTTTCAGTTCAACCCGCGGTCGCCCCTGTCAGCTATCGATTTTGCCAAGCTGCACAAGCTCATCGGCGCCGCTCCCGTGTTGCCGCCGGCGAACGCGGGCACCACGGCGTACGCAAAGAAGCTCGTCGAGGCCCGCGCACTCATCGCAAAGGCGTACGGGTTCGAGACCGAATGGCTCGGTGACGACAAGGGCGCTGGCGGATGGTGATTCCAACCCTAACTTAGCGTCGGACATGCGGCGTTCTGCGCCCCATGTCTTCGGTACTTTTGGCGCCACGCAAACCTGACGAGATCATATGAAACGCCCAGCAAAGATGTCGCCCACCTTCCCGGCCGTATGGCTCACCGCTGCGTGTGTTCTTTGCACGTCAAGCGCATTGGCGCAGCCAGAAGTGACCGCGCCTGCCACTGCCACGCGTGCCACCGCCGCGGTGCCGGCGCCTGCAGCGGTGACGCCGACGACCGCACCGCCCGCACCGGCCGCAGCGAATAAGCGTCGCGAAAAACGCTTCAAGACTCGCCGCAAGACCCGCCGCAAGCGTCGCCGTCGTCGTCGTCATGAGACCGGCGCGGTGCGGGTGTTGGGGCGGCGAGCGAAACGCGCAAAAGTGCCTGGAAGTGCCCATTTAGTAGGGGAAAAGCAGCTGAGCCGCTACGAGCATGACGATATTCACCGCGACTTGGCTGAGGTGCCAGGTGTCTATGTGCGCGAGGAGGACGGCTACGGTTTGCGTCCCAATATCGGCATGCGCGGTGCCGCTGCTGAGCGCAGCGCCAAGGTGACCCTGATGGAGGATGGCGTCCTCATCGCACCTGGCCCGTACGCTGCCCCGGCTGCCTACTACTTCCCCTTGGTGACCCGCATGACCGGCCTTGAGGTGGTCAAGGGACCTGCTGCGATTCGCTTCGGCCCGTCGACAGTGGGTGGCGCGCTCAATCTGGTCAGCGCGCCCATTCCCAACAAACGAACGCTGCTGGTCGATTTGGCCGCCGGCAATACGATGTACGGCAAGGCCCACTTGGCCTACGGCGACCGCACCAAACACGTCGGCTGGTGGCTGGAGGGCGTCGGCCTGCGCTCAGATGGGTTCAAGGAGCTCGACGGCGGTGGACCGACGGGATTTACCAAGTGGGAGGGCGTCGCCAAGTTGAGCCTGAACACCGATGAGACCCGCAAGGTCAGCCACGCCCTGCACCTGCGCTTTGACGCCTCCAACGAGGAGAGCTCGGAGACCTACACCGGCCTATCCGATGCCGATTTTAAAGCGAACCCGTGGCGCCGCTACCTGGGCACCAAGGACGACCTGCTCACTTGGAATCGCCAGAGCGCGCGGGCGCATTATGCGCTGCGTCTGGGCCAAGACACCCGCGTCAACGTCACGGCGTACCGGCATCAATTCGAGCGAACATGGACGAAACTGGCGCGTTTTGCCGCCGGTAAGGACATCGACGAGGTGCTCCACAAGCCGACCGCGGGTAGCAACGCCGTATTATACGGTGTGCTGACCGGTGCTGCAGACAGCACGGACGTATCCGAAGGGCTCGTGCTCGGGACCAACGCGCGCACCTACCTATCGCAGGGGGTGCAAGCTGAAGTGGATCAGAAGCTGACGACGGGGCAGGTGGGCGACAATCCGGTGACCCACGAAATCACGGCGGGGGTGCGCCTGCACTCCGATACTGTCGGCAGGAAGGCCACTGAATCTGTGCGTCTCATGACCTCCGGTGAGCTGACAAAGTCGCAGACGCCAGATAAGACCGCACGGGACGCGACGGCTGAAGCCCTGGCGCTTGCCGTGTGGGCACAAGACACCGTGACCCTCGGTCGCTTGCGGCTGAGCGCTGGCGTTCGCATGGAGCATGTGCGCACGGGCTGGACGGATCATCAAGAGGACGATGCGGAGTCCAATGGCAGCTTTACAGCCGTGATTCCGGGCTTTGCAGCGCTGTACTCGCCGATGAAAGGGCTCGGGCTGCTCGCTGGCGTACACAAGGGATTTAGCCCGGTATCGCCAGGACAACCGGAAGGCACAAAGCCGGAGGAGAGCCTGAATTTCGAGGCCGGCGCGCGGTATCACGGCAAGAGAGTGCGCGCCGAGGTCATTGGTTTTTTCAACAACTACAGCAATCTGAAAGGCACATGCACGTTCTCGTCGGGTTGTGGCGTGGGCGCCGTGGGCCAAGAGTTCAACGGCGGGCAGGTGTGGATCTACGGTGCTGAGGCGACCGCGGGTGTGCTGTGGGGCGGTCGCAAGGCCCTCAAGGTGCCGGTCAGCCTGACGTACACGCTGACGCAGAGCGAGTTCCAGGCGGGCTTTGAGTCCAGCAATCCGCAGTGGGGCAAGGTCAGCGTTGGCGATGCGCTCCCTTACGTACCCGTGCACCAACTCGCGCTCCATACCGGCGTGCGCGGCAAGCGGTGGGAGTTGGCCCTCAGTGGCCGCTATGCCTCGGCCATGCGGAACACCGCTGGGCAGGGGCCGGAGACGGACGACGATCGGCACACCGACGCGACCCTCATCTTCGACGCCGCCGCTCACGTGCGCATCGGTAAGGTTGGCAAGCTCTACCTGACCGCCAAGAACCTCGCCGACAGCGCTCAGGTCGTGAGCTACCGGCCCTTTGGCGCCCGACCTGGTATGCGGCGGCTCGTGATGGTCGGCTTCAAGAAGCGATTTTAGCGAGTCGACCAACAGTGGTCATTGCGCTGCCACATGGGCGAGTGGTGAGGAATTCATCAAACACCAGTCGTTGTTGTGTATTTATACAACACAACCCTGGTTCCGCTGTCATGGCGCAGGTGCGGTCAGCGGCGTGTCGATGAGCGTAGAGCTCGATTTCTCAGGGAAATCGCGACGCATCGCACACGGACGTTTTCCTACATCATGACAGAGAGTTAGGCTTGGTGTGGTGCTCAGATGACGGGCCGGCGTCACCTTCGAACCGTCGGAGCGAGCCGCTGGCACGACCCTTGCTTTATATAGCTATCGAAGGCAGACCGGCGCGCGGCCGGCTCAGCGCTATCGCTGACTGCCACAGCACACGGGCCCGGTTGGGTCGATGCTCAGGAGTCTCCCATGAAGAAGCACCTCTCTATCCTCCTGCTGAGCGCGCTCGGGCTCGCAGCTTGCGGCACGCCGACAACCGATGCGGCGCCGACGGATACGGGTTCGCAAGCCGATGGCACGAGCGCTGACGGCACGAGCGCTGACAGCACGGCGACTGATGGCAACACTAGCGACGGGACCTCCTCGGACGCCGTCTCCTCAGATGCTGCGGCTTCCGATGCGGTGGCCACGGACGCCGGGACGGCAGATGCGGGCGCTGGTGGGGACAATTGTCAGTTGGGTGGCAGCTCTTCCGGCGACAAAGCGCCCTGCCCGACCGATAGCTTTTGCAAGCTCTCCGCCACAAATTCCTGTGGCGGCGCAGGCAAGTGCACTCCCAAACCATCCATGTGTACCAAGGAGCTCGCCAAGGTGTGCGGTTGTGATGGCAAGGACTACGACAATGCCTGCAAGGCCAGTGCAGCTGGCTCAAACATCGCCCACACTGGAGGCTGCGCGGGGGCGTGCACCGTGCCCAGTGCGGCTGCGAGTGGCGACGCTAAGCAGGGCACCACGTGCGCAGACAAGCAGTACTGCGGGGGCGCCTGCGGCAAGCCCGGCGCGTGCAAAATGAAGCCCACCGCTTGCGCGAAGATCTATGCGCCGGTCTGTGGCTGCGACGGCAAGACCTACGAGAACGAGTGCAGTGCCAACAGCGCCGGCGTCTCGATGGACTACACCGGCAAATGTAAACCCAAGGGCACCGAGTGCGCGGTCGGGACCGCTGCGGTTGGTTGCGCGAAAGGGCAGTTCTGTGCGCTGCCGTCTGACAGTTGTTCAGGCAAGGGTGTTTGTACCGAAATCTCGACCAATACGCCGTGTGATGCCCAATACAAGCCCGTCTGTGGCTGCGATGGCAAGACCTACGGCAACGCTTGTTCGGCGAAGGTCGCCGGCATCAACGTGGCCGCTCAGGGTGAGTGTAAGGAGCCGAAAGGCTGCTGCACCACCGCCAAGGACTGTGGCGTCGGTGCGAGCTGCATCGGCCCGGCGGGCAAAGCGGTCTGCAAAGGCCTCGGCAATCCGACCACTGGCGCGTGCTGGGGCGACTCCCAGTGCCCGACCGGCAGCACCTGCGAGGGCGAACAGGTCTGCCCGTGCGGCGTGAGTTGCCTCGTTCCCGACAAGCAGGGCACCTGCAAGAAGACGTTGAAACCCAAAGGTTGTGACGCCTGCACGGCAAGCGAGTACTGCAAGTACGTCACACCTAATACGTGCAGCGGCGCCGGCACCTGCACCACCAAGCCTGGGTTATGTGCGGGCATCTACAAGCCGGTCTGCGGCTGTGATGGCAAGACGTATAGCAATGCCTGTGGAGCCGCCGCGGCCGGTAGGAATGTGGCGAGTGAGGGCGGGTGCAAGGCACCGTAGCCTCCGGCACGAACGCGCGGTGACCCCTGCCATAAAAAGTTTGAACTTTGACAACACATGCCGTTTGCGAACACCTATGATGGCCCAAACGGAGTGACTTCATGGGCCCGCTCGCCACCACACCGATGCTGACACGACACCTCGCGGCGCTGTTGTTGGTCGGTGCGTTGTGGGGGTTGCCGAGCTGCGGCACGGAGATCTTGTACGTCGACCCGCCCTTTTCCTATGACGTTTCACACACCGGCTGCGGCGGCGAATTAGCCGTGTTCATGGGGATGTACGAGGAGCAGATCTACAATGACTTCACCGAGGTCGCCGAGCTTTCTATCGTCGACGGCTTACAAGGTGGCACGTGGTGCATGCCCGCCATACGTACCTGGGGCTTGAAAAACCCGGTGCGCCTCAAAGCGACCGTGACCACGTCAGAAGGTGAGCAGGTCGGGTTGACGGTGCTGCAGAACCTGCGTCTGATCTTGTCCCCCGACGGGGCGTGTGAGGTGCTGGCCCTGCCGATCCCGATCACCCACCCATCTAATCCCACCGCAGAGATCGACGATCTCTTCGGCAAGGAGGCGCGGATCGAGGTGGAAATTCGCGATGCGGATGGCGTGGTGGGCAAGCATGCCGCCGACATCAAACTGGTTCAGGGATGAGGAGGCGGTGACGTGACTTGTCCGCGCGGTGGCGCCAAAACCCTTGAAAATCAGCATTTTCGCGCTGTTCGGTCGAGATTTGCGTCGCGGCGACTCGTCGGTTTGGTGGCCCTGATCGCGCTGTCTGTCCTGCTAACGCTGGGTTGTACCCGTGTCGAAGAGCGGGTGTTGGAGCGCCCGTCCTGTGAGGTGTGCCATAGCCCGCTCAACAAGAAGGGCCATCCGGTCGGCATCGAACAGGCGCACCCATGGAAGGAGCTGGCCTGCGTCGCCTGTCACGGCGGTAATCCGGACTCTCTGATCAAGGAAGAAGCCCACGTTCCACCGAGCAAGGCGCCGTTCATCGAGAAGACCTACCTGAAGAACCTAAAATCCGCTGAGCTCGACAAGGTCGATCCGGCCTACCTGCAGTTCATCAATCCCGGCGACTTGCGCGTGGCGGCCAAGAGCTGCGGCGGCGAGGGCTGTCATGCCGAGACGGTGGACAAGGTCAAGCGCTCGATGATGGCGCACACCTCCGGCGAGGTGACGGTCGCGCGCTATCGGGCCGGTGCCCAGAAGACGCCATATGGCTATCTCGGTGCCATGCCGCTGGTCGATCCCGATCCAGATCTAGGCCTGCCGACCACGGTGACCTCCATCGGTCGGTTTGATCCCAAGCCGCTGACGAAAGACGCCACATTTGGCGACTACCAAGACCACTACATGATCAAGAGTTGCTTTCGCTGCCACATCAACGATTTTGGCGAGAACAAATTCCAGGCGGATTACCGGTCGAGCGGCTGCACGGCCTGCCACATGGTCTACGGCGACGAGGGTCTGTCGGAGTCCAAAGATCCGACCATCAACAAGGACGCGCCGCCCCACCCGCTCAAGCACAAGCTGACCAGCGCCATCCCGACCAATCAGTGCATGCATTGCCACTACCGCGGTGCGCGTATCGGCATTAGCTACCTCGGCTTCAGAGAGAGTGGCGGTAACGGCTTTAACCCCAAGAATCCGGGCGTTTTGGGCAAAGCGATCCACGGCCACGACGCCACGTACTATGTGCAAGACGAGGACACGACCAACAACTGGGACGAGACGCCGCCGGACATTCACGCCGAAAAGGGCATGCACTGCATCGACTGTCACACGAAACACGACGTGCACGGCGATGGTCACCTCTACAGCGACACCCTCAACCAGATCGAGGTGCGGTGTGAGGATTGCCATGGCGACCACAAGACTGAGACCAGCCTGCTGACCTCGCAAAACCGCAAGTTCGACCACATGTGGAAGGACAAGGACGGCAAGGTGTGGCTCAAAGGCAAGATCGACGGGAAGGTTCACCCCGTCACTCAGGTCAAGCGGCTCATCGACAAGAACAGTCCGGAGTACAGCGAAGGTGCGGACAAGGCGATGGGATTCGACAAGAACGGCTTTTCCCACCTCGACAAGCTCGAGTGCTACACCTGCCACTCGGACTGGATGCAGAGCTGCTACGGTTGCCACGTTACCCTGGATCTGAGCCGCGACGCCCCGGCGCTGACCACAGGCCAGATCACCCCAGGCAAGCCCAGCGGTAAGCGCAAATGGGTCGCGATCAACGACCTGACGTTGATGTGGGGCGTGCGCGGCAAGATCACGCCGTCCATGCCGTCAGAGCGCTTTTTCCTCACGGTCATCGACAAAGACGGCAAGACCAAGCTCATGGACAATCAGCCGCGCATGGGCGCCGGTGGGATTCCTGGCAAGAGCGGTATGGGGGCGAGGGCGGTCAACCCACACACCACCCGCAGCTTTGGGCGCTTTTCTATCTGCAAGAAATGTCACTTGAAAAAGGACGGCAGTAACAAGAAAGAGGTCGAGGCGACCTGGGGGTTTGGCAGCGATAAGTACTTGTTCAAAGACGGCAACGGCAAGACGTGGCGCCAAGATCAGCTCATCACCTACGACTACAAGTCTCAGGTGACCACGGGCCACGACGATCCGGAGCCGTCCCGGCCGCTCGACAAGAAGACCATCGAGAAGCTGAAAACGATCCTTGTCCCCTGATTTATCAGTCGGTTTTCGGCGTTGCAGCTACATTTTCTACCGCACGCAGCGCAGCGCGAACCCCATGGCGCTGGCGAGGGCGCGGTCGGTCCTGGCGATGGGAGCCAACCAAGCCGGCGGATGGGTCTCGACCCGTTGCAAACAGGCACGCAGCCGCGCGGAGCGCTTGGACGTGGGCCCCTTTCGCAACTTTGGATCGCCTTGGACTGTCGACAGGGCGCCGGTGAAGTTCGACTCCCGAAAACCGCCGCGTTTGACGCTCGCCAACGGCACGTCCGGCGTCACCCCGCGAGCCTGCACGCTGCCGCCATCCGGGCCGTGATACCGGGCGATGGTAATCAGCAGCGACCACTTGCCACGCTCGGCCTCAAACACCCCCTGGACCGTGCCCTTTCCGTAGGTCGGCGCACCGATGACGAGCGCGCGACCGTGGGCCTGCAGGGCGTCGGTAAGCAACTCACAACTTGAGCGGCAGGCGCTATCGACCAACACCACCAGCGGCACGCGCACATCTGACTTGGCGCGTTTGGCGGTGTGGATCTCGTCTGGCTCGCCGCGCATGCGCACCCGAACGATCTCGCCGGCGGCCAGGAACAGATCGGCGATCCCCACCGCCTCATTGACCCAACCACCGGTATTACCGCGTAGATCCAGCACATGAACCTGAGTTCGCCTCTTCGATGACTTGGCGAGCTGCCCGACGAGCGCGCGCATGTCGTTCGCCGCCCCCGAGGCAAAGACCGGCAGTCGCAGCACGCCGACTGCATCCTTCGGACCATGCCGCCGCCCGGTCACCGTCGATCGCCGCACCGCCGCACGGATCAGCGTGACCTGCCAGCGCTTGCTGCGCCGCCGGATCGTCAACCGTACTTTGGTCCCCGCTTTTCCAGCCAAAGCAGCGTCGATCTGCCCGCTTTTCTGGCCTTTGAGCGGCTTTCCCGCTAGCGCCAACAGCTGGTCGCCCGGCCGCAGGCCCGCTTTGTCTGCCGGCCCGCCCGTGTGCACGCGCACCAGCGTCGCCACGCCGCGCACAATCGCGACCTCAACGCCGATACCGACGCGCCGCACACCGCCCGATTCGTCGTCGAGCTGCTCCAGGAGCTTGTTGGGGACGATGACCGCGTGGGGATCCATCCCTTTGAGCAGGTGATTGGTCGCCAGCCGCCAAGCGCGTTTTTGTTGGGTCACCGTCTCCGTTGCCGCGGCCGGCAAGCCTGTGACCTGGGGCAGCCGGCGGGTGACCTCAGCCATGACGCAATCGAGGCCCTTGCGACCGAATGGGATCCGCCCCAGAGCCTTGCGCTCCGCCGCGCGCAGTGTCCGCCGTGCCGCCCGCAGACGCCGAAGCGCCGCCGTCGAATCGGGTCGTTTGCGCTTGCCGCCCCCCAGCAACACAAGCCGCTTGTCCAAGCATTTGAGCCGTTCGATTTTGCCGTCGAGCAGCGTCCGCGTCGCGTGATCATCCAACAGCACCCGGGCGGTCAGGCGGACCCGGGGTCGCAGCACCCGGAGCGCACCATTGGCCGCTTTGATCCAAGCGACCTTCGGCATCTTGCCGGTCAGGTGCACCTCTTTGGCCAACGAGACGATCTCCTCGAAGCCCTGTTCGTCGTAGGCGAGATCAGCCCACGCAGCTTCGATGCTGACGGGCAATAGCGCCGCCGCCGGCCGTGTGACGAGCAGGACACAAGCCGCCAGGACGCCGGCCACAACCGTCGCTATGGCGTTCGAGTCGTGCATCAGCGCGCGCCACCGGTCATCTGCTTGGCAAAGGTCTCGACCGCCGTCCGGTAGCCTTCCAGCGCCGCATCGAAGACCAGCGGATCACCCCCCTTCGCCCAGGTCGTGAGGGCTTTCGCAGTCGCTGAGCCACGCTGAGATAGCGCTGAAAGGGCGGAAAATGCGGCTGCAAGTTGGCCCAGGGCTTTGTGCTGAGACAGGGCCGTGAAGGTCGACTGGCTCCGCGCCAGGTTACGTGCCATGTCCTCCGCCATCGCGCTGACCTCGGCCTTGGGCATCGCGCCTTTGTGCAACGCTCGACCCAGCGCCGCGAGGGCGTAGTGGCTGTGGAGGGTCTGATTGAACGCGCTCTGCAGCACCCCCGTCAGGAGCAGCGAGGCGAGGTTCGACGGCTTCTTCGCTTTTTGGGCAGCGGTCAGTTGCGCCTGCAACCACGCCAGCGCGTGACGTACGTCGCCAGCCTTCTTGCCAGCCTTCTTGCCAGCCTTCTTGCCCGTATCCGCCCCTCGGCGCGCGGCCTTCCGTTTGCCCTTGTGAGCTGGTGGTCGGCGCTTGCTCGCCTTTGACACTTGTTTGTCGCCCGCTCGGGTCTTGCTTGAAGCCGCCTCTGCAGGCGCCGCAACCAGCATCAGCGCTGCGCACAAGGCGATGGCAGTGCTACAGCTGGCAATACTACAGGTGACAGCGCGGTGGGCAGTAGAAGTCTTTGGCTGCGGCATGGGGGCTGATCCTTGCCCACAGGTGGGCAGACGGCTATGGGAGGACGCGGCCAGCATAGCGCGGCCGCGATCATTGGACGAGGCAGACGGCCCGTCGATTCATGGGGAGGGAGCGATGCTCTGTCTGAAAAGCAAGACCGAAGACGCGTGGTTGGCCCGCGCGATCGCCGATACGCCAGCTTTGCTCATCGACCACGCCCACTGCGAGCGCAAGGCAGCGAGTCAGGCCTTGGCGCTGCTGTCGGCTTATCCCGGGCACCCCGAATTGATCGCCCCCGTGGTCACCATCGCCCACGAGGAATTGGAGCATTTTACCCTGATTTGCGGCATTTTAGCTGCGCGTGGGCTGGTGATTGAAGCCCAGGGACCGACCGGTTATCAGGCCGGTTTGTTTAAGAAAGTACGCAAGGAAGAGCCCGGCCGGCTCATCGACAAACTGCTCGTGGCGGCGCTGATCGAGGCGCGATCGTGCGAGCGCTTCAAGCTCCTCAGCCAGCATCACCCTGATCCCGAATTACGGCAGATTTTTGGCGACCTGTTGGCGAGCGAGGCGCGTCACCACGCCGACTTTGTGCGGCTCGCCGAGCTGCAGGCGGACCGCGGCGAGATTCACGACAGGCTGCGCCACCTCGCCGAAGTAGAAGTGCGTGCGATCGAGCGGGCCAAACCGCTGCCGCGCATTCATTCGTAGAACAGAGAGTGCTTGGCGCTGAGGTGGGGGACCCGCCGCCCACCCCCGTCTTGCTGGGGGAATAGGGGATCACCCGGAGGGGGCGGCGTAGCGCCAGGTCGCATTCGCGCCGGCACACCTCATGGACGCGGCGGCCGATAAACTCTGACACCTGTATTATATTCATCGGTTGTGAACGCATCTGTGTGACATACAGCAAATTTGCGTGGCGCGGCATCGCAGTCGATGCTTGCGGCAGCAAACTGGGAGGCGGTGTGACACGGAGCGGTATTGGATGGATCTTGGCGACGGCGCTGGTGCTTTTTGCTTCCGGCGAGGCCACCGCGCGTCGCGCCCGCATCTATCCACCCACGGTTCACTGCACCACCGCGGGTCAAAGCCCGAAGAAGATCGCGCGCATGTACGGCGTCCGCGTCAAAGACCTCGCCCGGGGCAGCGGCGCTGTCCAGCGCTTGCAGGCTGAAAACCGGCAGATTCGCAATGGCAACAAGCGGCGGAAGGCTCTCGCCAAGCGGCGCCTGAAGATGGCGCGGCGCAATTGGAAGAAGAACAAACGCCGGGGCAAACGTCCCAAACTGCGCTTTACCGCCAAGAAGATGAAGGTCTTTGGCGAGCACGTGGCCGTGCGCGTGGTGCGTCCGCGCAAATTCATCGAGCGTCGCGACGCGGTGTTGCGGCTGCAGCGCGGCGCCAGCGTGAAGTGGGTGGCCAAGACCTTTGGCATCTCGCAGTCGCTGGTTCGCTGCGTCAACACGCTGAAAAAACGCACCATCGGCGTCGGCTGTCGGCGCAAACGGCTGCCCGGAAAGCGTCGCGGTCTACCGCGCTACCGCTACACCTGCGACGGGGGGCACAAATGGCTGACGGTGCGACTGCCGAAGCCAAAATCCAAGGCGCGGTCCACCGGCAGCCCCAATGGTGGTCGTTTGCGGCGGGGTGAGCTTTTTCCCCGAATTCCTGGGCTAATCGCCAAACAGAAGCAGCTGACTTACGCGTCCAATCACATGGTTACGCGCATCATTGATGCCGTCGGGATGGTCAACAAGCAGTTCGCCGAGACGCCCGATTTGGTGCTCGGCGACATCTCCAAGAAGGGCGGCGGGCGGCTCAAGCCTCACAAGAGTCACCAAAACGGGCTGGATGCGGACATCGGCTACTACCATATCGGCAAGACGCGGACCGATCGCTTTACGGTGGCCACGGCCAAGAACTTCGACCGCCGGCGGACCTGGGCGTTGGTCAAGCGGCTGCTGGAGAGCGGCGAGGTGCAGTACATCTTCATGTCGACCAGCGTGCAGAAGCTGCTGCGGGCGTATGTGTTGAAGCGGCGGCGTGCCGATGGCGCTTGGTGTCTGCGGTTTTTGCGGGTGCTCGCCGATCGGCGCTATGGCAAGACCTCTCGTCGGCGTGGGCGCGGCGCGGCTGGCTGGGAGCGCTGTGTCCTGCGGGCGTTTTCGTTGCGCGGGCATTCCCGGGCGCTCATCCGCCACGCCAAGGGGCACGACAATCACCTGCACGTCCGTCTCTTTCCCCGCGGGAAACGTGCGCGACGCGGCGGTGCGCCGTAGCTCAGCCATTTTTCCAACCCAGCCTTGTACAG
>JAGSHB010000181.1 GCA_023954815.1 Myxococcales bacterium
TCGTTCATCTTGGGGCGCCTGTGGGCAAGTAAACGGTGACGTTCTTTCTGGGAAACGCCTGGCACTTATCATTCAATTCGATAATTCGAAGTTTATCGAATTGATTCTGTGAAACGCCTGGCACTTGTGTGGAGCACGCCCGTCGACGACGTACCTGTGGAGCACGCCCGTCGACGACGTACCCGCTCGAATTCGCTAGGCTGGCGTGCCGGAGGTTCCTCATGCAACGAGTCCCACTTAGCGCCACCCTACCCTGGCTCCTCATGGCGTTCGTGCTAACCGGATGCAGCAACGACCCAGCGGCAAGCAAGTCGGCCGCGCAAACCGACGCCGAAACGACGACAGACGCCACAGACAACGCAGACGTCACCACAGCAGATTCAAGCGGTGCCGACGCTCAGGTGACCGACGCTCATCCGACTGACGCCCTCACCACTGACGCCGGTGCAACCAACGACGTACTGGCAGTCGACGCAGACGCTGCCGACACGGCCCCCACAGACGCCCAATCTATCGACGCCCACGCCCTCGCCACCGGCTCCGCGCAACACCTGCTCACCAAGCCCGCCGACGCCATCGCATCCTACCTACTCGCAGGCTTCGGCTCAGCGTGGAACCTCTTCCACGGCGCCCACGTGCCCATCGGGCGTCACAGCGACACGGCCCATGTGAGCTACCACACCGCCCTGCGCTTCCGCGCGCTACCCATCCCGGCTGGTAGTCACATCACGGCGGCGAAGCTGAGCTGGCACCCCACCAACGAGGTCGACTCGAGTCACGCCCTGTGGATCAACATCTACGCAGAGAAGACAGCAGACTCCGCCCCCTTCGACCCAAGCAACCCCGCGCCCACGCAAGCCGGCCAAGGCCGACCCGACCAGCGCGCCAAGACCAAGGCGCACATCGATCACTGGCTGGTGCGCTGCAATGACGGCTGCACCGACGCGTCGGAGTACGACTGCACCCAGCGCAAGCTCGACTGTTGGGACCGTAAAGTGCGCTTCGCTTGCCCGAAGGACCTCGCGAAGTTGGCGCAAGAAGTCATCGACCAGCCGGGGTGGCAGGCGGGCAACGACATGACCTTTTTCCTCATCAACGCGGCGAGCAAGAAGGACGGTAAGAAGTACGAGAGCTCACGCAGCCTGACAGGCTTCGATCCGACACGTGGGCCGGGGTTCTCCCCTCGCCTGGACATCACTTGGCAGGCAAATAAGCCGTAGATTGTAGGTCGATAGGCATCGGGTAAGATACGCATACATCCGCAGCAACCGGACGCAACGCCAGGACCCGACGCCATGAGCCAATCCATCGCCAACTGGAGCCGGACCCATCACTGCACGCCAGCCCGCCTGGAGCGCCCGAGGTCCGAAGACACCATCATCGCCCTGGTGAAGAACGCAGCAGACAACGGCGACACCATCCGGGTCATCGGCGCGCTGCACTCGTGGAGCGATTGCGCCATGAGCGACGGCATCGTGGTCTCGCTCGATGACATGCAGCAGGTGCTGGAGGTCGACAGGGACGGGCTGCGCGTGCGGGTGCAAGCTGGGATTCGTTTGGCACGGCTCAACGAGGAGCTCGCCGCCGTCGGTCTGGCGCTGCCGATTGTCGGCTCGGTGGTGGAACAGAGCATCGCCGGTGTGATGTCGACCGGCACCCACGGCTCAAGCCTGACCCACGGCAACATCCCCAGCGCCGTGGTGGGGATGCGGCTGGTCACTGGGAAAGGCGACGTGCTGGTGCTCGACGAGGACCATGAGTTGCTACCTGCCGCACGGGTCGCGCTTGGGGCCCTGGGGGTGATTACGGAGGTGACGCTGAGCGTGCAGCCTGCCTTTCGCCTCTGCGAGACCACCGAGACCATCCCGTTTGACGATGCGGTGCGAGACATGGAGGCCATCGCGCGCTCCGCCGAATATGTGAAGCTCTGGTGGCTGCCCCATACGGATGCAGTCATCGTCTTTCGTAGTGAACGAACCACGGAGCCGGGCCGTATCTCGCCCGTGGTGCGATGGATCGACGAGCACATCGTCAACCAGCTCCTATTCGCGACGGTTCTTTGGCTGGGTCGGTGGTTCAACGGACTCATCGCACCGCTCAATCGGCTGGTCGCGCGCACCTATCTCAAGCCGCGGCGGGTCGTCGGTCGCAGTGACAAGGTGATGAGCCTGGCCATGCCCCCGCGCCATCGGGAGATGGAGTACTCGGTACCCATGACCAAAGCGGGTGAGGCCCTTCGCCAGACGCGCGCGCTGATCGGTAGTCACAACCTGCGCGTCAACTTCATCACCGAGGTCCGGTTCGTGCGTGGCGACGACGCCTGGCTGAGCCCAGCGACGGCTCGTGATAGCTGCCAGCTGGGTGCCTATATGGCCGAGTCAGAGGGGATCGAGCGGTATTTTGGCGCGTTCCAAGGCGCGATGAAGGCGCTGGGGGGCCGGCCGCATTGGGGCAAGGAGTTTCAAGCCAACGTGGCCGAACTGTCAGGCCAGTATCCGGAGTTTGAACGCTTTGTTGCGCTGGCGCGGCGGCTCGATCCGAAGCAGATCTTTCGCAATCGCTTCGTGGCGCGGTTGTTTGAGTCGACTGAAGAGGAAATCCACTAAAGATAAGATCTGGTCCGAGTTTAGCGCAGCGTTTTCGACTCGAAAAGGTAAAGGATAAGATCTGACCCCACTCTCCACCCTCTCACCGAGGCCGCGCGGTAATCTGAATCATGCCGCCCTCAAAGGCCTGGTGCGAGACAAACGCCAGCTTCGTGAGGCCCTGCAGCCCGTCGAAGAGCCGAACGCCACCGTCGCCGTGGATGAGCGGCAAAATCGTCAGGCACATCTCGTCGACAAGGCCAGCGGCCAGGGCCTGGCGAATCAACAGGCCACCATCGAGGTAGACGTCCTTATCACCCGCCGCTGCCTTGGCTTCGGCGACGACCGACGCGATGTCGCCCGACACGGAGCGCACCGTCGGAGGCGCGCCGGTCAATGGCCGATGGGTCGCGACGAGCACGGGTGTGTCGCCGTAGGGCCAATCAACATCCATCGCATCGACCACATCATACGTGCGCCGGCCCATGAGCATGGCGCCCACCTCAGCCATGAAGGCGTCGAACTGCAGTGCCTCCGGGGAGCTGGGAGGGCTGTTGGCGGGGCCCGGCGTGTCGAGGAAGGACAGGTCGTCGTCGGGTCCGGCGATGACGCCGTCGAGCGAGCAGCCCATGTACACGCGGACGCGGTTGGAAGCTGTCATCGCGTTCTCCTGATACATGTTGGCAGACGCCCGAAGCGATGGGCGCGGCGCCATTCGCGATGGCTTTGAGCGCTACATGATGAATCAAGGATAGCGCGAAAGATATTCAGGTGCGACCGCGCAGTTGCACCGTTGAGCGAGTCTCCGTACGCACCTGCGATACTCGGTTGCCTACTTCACAACAAACCCAAGCTCCACCTGCGTGCTCCAGGCCAGATTCGATGGGCTCGTCTCATCCACAGCCTGCACGCGACCGACAACCTTGTAAGTACCGGGCACGTCGGGAACCAAGGTGAGCTGCGGCTTGTTTGTGCTCTGAAAACCGTCGCCCAACCAGAGACTCGAGCTGGCTGGCCGCTCAGCAATCACCCACTGATACGCGCCGAACTCTCCAATTGGCCAATCACCGGCGGACGCGGTCGCCACTATCTTGAAGGGCTGCCCCGCCTTCGGCGTCTGGTCGCCGCTGACGCTGAGCTGGAGTGTCGGCAACTGCGGATCGGCACTTTCGCTGGGATGAACCACTCCGCTGAGGGCCACGGTTCGCGTCGCCAACGGGACTGCGCAGCTGCTGTCCGACCACTTGCCGGGGCAATAGACCACGTTCAGGAAGTGGCTCATGTGGGGATAGTTGGCATTCGAAGGATTGAAACTCACGTCCACGGCGAGCTGGCCCCAAGGCTTCAGCGCGGTAAGACCCACTGCTTTGTCCAGGCCAAACTGAAGAGACAGGAGTGACTTGTCCCCACACGGATTGGCAGGGTTGCCAGCGCTCGCCACCGCGGTTGCGCACGCCTGGAGGATCTGCAGCGGCGCGCAGCTCTGGTTGGCGAGCACCAGTCGCTTTGTGACCTTGTCTCCCACCGTCGTCTGCATCCACAGCGGCGATTCGCTGGGACCGGTGAGCAGTGTGGGCGTGTCGCACGGCCCCGACACGACAGGAAGGTGCAGGGCTGCGGGGCCGCTCGCTTGGGCGAAATTCACCACCACCGCTGCCGCTGTTCGCTGCGTATCGGGGGTATATTGAACACAGAACTTGAGGCTTTTTCCGGGGTGGATGCCCTGTTGCAGGGTGGCTGGCACGTCTTCGCCGGTGCTGGGCGACACCTTGTAGATTTTCTGCCCGAAGAGCATGTCTGCGAGTTGCTGGTCGGCGCCATCAAGCGCGGCGATCGCTACAGCGTGGATGACCATGGACCCGGGGCCATGATTGGCGATGCTGCAGCACCGTTCGGCCGAACCACTAGCCACGTCGGAGAAGTCATACGTGAGGGAGCCGTCTTGGGGGGCGCAGGACACCGTGAAGACGTTGTCTGGCTGCCACTTCACCAGGAGCTTCAACTTTGTCAGCGGGTTGGCCTTGTCGCTGGTCTGCACCACTAGATTGGCGTTGAGGTCGTCGGTCTTCGCAGCCAGCGTCAGCCGCACGCAGACCTCGAGCGTCTTGGGGCTATGTTTGGGGTTGTTACCCTGCCCAATCGCCCCAATTGTTGTCCCCGCTACAGGTGACTTGGTGATGGCATAAACCTTAGAAAGCGTCTCGATGTAGGCCTTGTTGAACGTCAGCGCCGCGTGCCCGATGTTGCCAAACTTGAAGCAGGCGGTTTGCGGGTTTGCGGCGCTCGGATTGATGAATGGATGCGCCTTCTTGTCGAAAGAGACCTTTGCGCCAGACAGTTCTACGCCGAAGCGCACTTCCACAGGGCCCCGCTCCGCGTCGTTGTGTCCGATGGTGAGCCGACCGCTACGAAAGTCCGCAATGTTTGAGTCCGGCTTGAATCGGATCAGCAACTTCAGGCGCTCGTTTGTCGCCAAGGTCACCGGGAAGGCGGGCTTGCCGCTGGGGTAGATCAGCCGCATGTATGGATTGTCCGTCTCAAACGACACCGCGCTGATTTGGAGCGGGACCGCTCCCGAGTTGACGACGAGAATCGCTGCCTGCTGCGTGAGCTGACCGCCGCTCGTGTCCGATGAGAACTGCCAGCTGTGCTGGTTGGGCTGCCCTTCGACCGTGAAACTCAGCTGCGGGAAGTGTTGCATTTGAAGGTCTGGACCGCAGCCGCCAACAACGGCGAGCGCCAGTGTCGTGACTACAAGTGCATGCACACCTGTTGTGTGCCGATGAGTTTCTTGCATAGCCGTCCCTTTCTGTAGGCCGTTTCATCGAGGCGAGGACGACGACTGTCGCTCCGTACCAGGGTGTTGCGGCCAAGGGGCGAATCCGTCACTGCAGAGATTGCCAGCCACTTGTCCAAATCGATGAGAAACCGGCGCTGCGGTGCGCCCGCCGGCTCATCGTCCGACGTTGAGTGTGAACGACCAGATGATGGCTCGCGGAGGGCTGGTAGACCCTATTTTCGAGGGCGATTTGCCTTCTAAGGGCCCTGGGAGCCCGCTGCTGACGTTGGCAGCGCTCGAAGGACCAATAGGGGGTACCCCTGCGGATCGCCCGTCCTAGGTCATCCTAGCGGGTCATCCATACAGCACACTGCTCAGCTGCAGGCGCCTACTTCCCTTGCGCACAGAGAACGACGGCCTTGCCACCGAGCCCCGAGATAGGTCCATTGCTCGACCCCGCCCACTGCACGCTCGTCGCCTGTGGCCGCACCTTGCACCAACTCGCGTGGGTCTCGTTGCTGCCGGTGTGATGATAGTGATTGAGGATGGTCACGGTCGTGCCATTGGTCGACTGAGTGAGCGACTTGATGTCGTTGCTCCAAGCCGTGGCGAACGACTTCCATGTGCCGGTGTGCCCCTGCTGGTTGTTCGCCGTCGCGCTGTTGACCTTGTAGCAGATGTCGTGGCCGCCGAGGTTGTGGCCGCCGTTGTAGTCGTACGCCCAGTTTACATCGGTCTTGCTGCCGCTCTCGTCGCGCCACAGGCGCAAGCCAACCGACTTGCAAACGGCAACAGCCTTGCTCTCACTGTAGGCGGCATGCGGATACGGCACCGGGTACCAGCGGTAGTAGTTGCTCTCCAACCACAGGGCGCCGAACTTGATCTTCTTGCAGACCTTGCTGCACTTGTCTTTGGTTTTCGGGTCGTTGAAGTCGCATTCCTCGCCCGTGTCGACCTGCCCGTTGCCGCACTCTGCCTGGCAGGAGCCATCGCAGCCATCGCCCGATTTGACGTTGCCATCGTCGCAGGTCTCGCCGGTCTCTATCTTCTTGTTGCCACACTCGTGAATCACCACCGTCCCCCACAAGCCCGTCTTGCGGCAGATCTGTAGGCGGTCCGTGGCGTCATCGATGTACATCATGCCGCGCGTCTTGGCCGTGCAGGCCGCCGGGGCCGACTTCAGTACGCCCAGCTGCATCCCCGACCCAATCACCAGACCACCCGTGGTCTGGACCTTGGAGCTCGCCAGGGTCTTGACCGTGATGTTCCAGCCCATCACCCAGCCGTCGGTCGTATTCTTGGTGTCGCACAACAGCTGATTGCCAGCCATCTGCGGCACACAGAAGGCGGTGTCCTTGACCTTGAGTGTCCACGAGCCGGCAGGGTTGGCCCCGATCCATTGCTTCAAGTCGCCCTTTTGCGGCGGCGCCTTGGCCGTCCAACTCCGCTTGAGCTGCTTTTCATTGAGCTTGCCGCAGGGGTCGCACAGCACCCAGCCCACCTTCTTGTCGTTCGGCGGCAGCATGATGATGGAGACCTTGCTCAGGTCGGTGTTTTGCAGCTCCACGTTCAACACAAAGTCCTGCGCGATGCCGGTGTTCGGTATGTTCAGAGCGGAGGCTGCCTCTAGGCCGGTGTTGTCCGGGATGGGCTGCTTGTTCACGTTGGCGGTGTACACGTCCACGAACTGATTGCTCAGCGCGCCATTGCTGACCGTGCTGAGGCCATCTTTGGGCAGAGAGCCAGCGGTGGACTTGCAGACCAGTGACCCGTCGCCTGCGATGCCGACGACGACCTGCCCCGACGGGCACGATCCTTTCGGGAGTGACAAACCACTGAGCTTGCTGCCATCACCAACAAAAGCCGTCGCTGTGACGGTGTTGGCGTTGACCTGGTCGGCCGTCAGCGACTTGGTGGCCAGCGCGCCGGTGAATGTGCCGTTCTTGGCTTTGAAGCTGTGGCTCCCGAGGTCGATGTCGCCGTCAAACTTGAGCTGCGCGACGCTGACGCATCCGGTGCAGGCCAAGCCGAACGCGCGGTGGGCGACGAGAACGCTGTGCAGAGGCTGGGCGGGAAGCGCCGGGTCAGAGCCAACCTGGACGGAGAACTGCGGCGCCTTCGCCGTGGCAATCGCCGTAGCCGGCAACGCTTTCAGGCTACCGAGCGCATGGATGAAGCGGCCGCCGGTGACCTTGACCTTGACCGGACCTTCCTGCCAGAGCGCGGTCTTTGCAGCCGCGTCCGCGAAGATCCGAAAGGTGAGCGAGTAGTCGCCATCGGCTGCAGGCGTGCCGGTTGTGCTCATCAGCACACCGTCGAAGAGGGTGCTCGTGGGCAGTGCCAAAGCGACAGAGGTCATCCCCGTCATCAGCGTCGTGAGCGCTGCAGCGGCCAGCAACAGTCTGGAGGAGCGGCGGAGACCACTCCCTTGGCCGCTCAAATAGGACGATGTTTCGGTCGAGTGGGGGGTGCACATGGTCAGTCCTTTGCGGGCGGGTCGATGTTGACCGCACGTATAGCTTGCCACTACCGCGCCATCGGCACATCGAAGGTTGAACCCATGCTCACGATATACCCGATTTCTGAGCAGGGAGCGAATGGAATACGTGAGCGCACGAACGGAGATGTGAACGAGCCAATCTCCTTGCACCTAGTCAATTTTTCCCGGATTGAGGGGCCGGCGTGCCTAGATTGTCAGGTGCCCGGTCTATAGCAGGCGCCCCTGCGAGCAGGTATCCGGGCCATCGTTGGCATCTGCGGGAGGCGACGTGAGTGCATCGACCCAAGAGCGAAGATCCATCGCTAACCGGACTGCGTGTGTGCTGGGCGCAGGCAACGCCGCTCACCTCGTGGCGGCGCTCGTCTCCGCCCTTCCCGACTGGCAATGCCATGTGTTCGCGCCGCGAAAAGATCGCGCATCGCAGTGGCGGGCCGGCATCGCACGAGGAGGCATCACCGTGACCGGCCTTCCCCAACCCGTTGTCGGCGTCCCCGCACGGGTGTCACGCTACGCCAGTGAGGTCGTGCCGGGCTGTGAGGTCATCTTGCTGTGCGTCCCCGCCCACGCGTGCGACGAAGTCTTGCGGGCGGCCGCGCCATACGTCGACCAAGGCGCCTTGATCGGGTCGGTCGGCGGCAGCGCAGGAGTGGATTGGGCCATCGATGACGCCATGGCGAACACAGGGCGATCGCCTGATAGTTACGGGGTGTTTTCGTTCATCAACCTGCCTTGGGTCTGCCGGGTGACGACCTACGGCCACACCGTGCGCGTCATGGCGGTGAAGTCCCACATGCCCTTGGCCGTGCGCCCTCAGGGGCGATTTGTAGAGATAGCGTCGTTATTGCAGGGCATCGTCGGTTCCTCCTGCCCGCTCGCACCGGGTGGGTTTATCGAGGTGGGGCTCGCCAACATCTGCCAAATCATCCACCCGTTCATCATGAAGGACCACTTTGGCGCTTGGCGTCCCCGCCAGCGTGAAGTCGGACCGCCGCTATTCTACCAAGGGCTGAGCCCCGAGGCCGCAGACCGAATCGACCGCGCCTCGTCGGAGCTCTTGGCGGTGCACGCGGCGTTGGCCCAACACCTGCCTCAGCTGCACGACAGTCACGTGCGGCACGTGGGTGACTGGCTCGACTGGGCCTACGGCACGGACATCTCCGACCGCCGGTCGCTGCATCGCAAGTTCGTCAGCAACCGCTCCTATGCTGGGCTGACCTGTCCCGTCCGGCAGACAGACCTCGGTTGGCGACCGGACTTTCAACACCGCTACCTCGCCGAAGATGTGCCCTGCAATCTGGTCGCGCTCCGCGGGTTGGCGGAGATGGTCCAGGTTCGAACGCCGACCATCGACGCGGTCATCTACTGGGCGCAGTCGGTGCTCGGCCTAGAAATGCTCACAGCAGGACAGGTGCGCGGAGCCGATGTGCACCGGACCCTGGCGCCCCAGCGATTCGGTCTACGGACCATCGAACAAGTTGTCGCGCACACCCGACATGGAGACCGTCCTCGCGCCGCGGCGCCAGTCGAACAACGCGAACAACTCGAACAACTCGAACAACTCGAACAGAGGGGGGCCGCATGAGCCGTATTTGCCGCGTATTCCTCGTCGCCGGTTGCCTCTGCTTGGGTGCGTTAGGCACCGCGAACGCCGCGCCTCCTGCCAGCAGTGCAGCACCAGATGTGCCCGTTTCAGCCACCGTGGTCGGCGATGGTGCCAAGGCAGAGTCGACGTCACCGGCCCTCAGCGACGCCCAGCGCACCGAGAAACTGGCGCATATCCACACGACCCTGGCGGCGTTGCAGCAAAGACGAGCCAAGCGCGCCGAATCCATGGCTCAGGCGCCCAGTCCCGCTCGGCGTGCGGCAATTGGCCGGGAAATTGCCGTGATCGACAAGCGCATCGAGGGTGCCCGAGAGAGTTTCGATGCCCTCGCCGCTGATACGACCTTTGCGCACCTGCTCACCGACCCGCGGCGCAGGCAACGCAACCTTGTCGCGGAGGTCGAAGAGCTACTCGGCCCGGTCATCGACGCGTTCCGGCGGGTCAGCGCGCGCCCCCGTCGCATTGAGCAGCTGCGCCGGCAGATTCGCGAGCTCACAGAACAGCAAAAGACCGCCAGGCGGGCCAAAAAACGCCTCGACACCTTGCTGCACTTCCACAGCGCTGAGCCTTGGGCACCACGGGTGCGTGAGGCACGGACCCGCGTCGAAGGCATCGCCGCCGAGCTGGACATCCGCCTCGACAGGCGACAGCGGGAGCTCACGACCGAGTTGAGCGATGACACAAGTTGGGTGGACACCATGCGGGGATCCGCATCGGAGTTCTTCGGCACCAAAGGTAAGAACATCCTCATCGCGACGCTGGCGTTTGTGTTGGTGCTGCTGCTGGCACTCGCGGGCCGCAGACGCTTGTTGGAGCACCGTTCCGATCGGATGCGCTGGCTGAAGAAGCCGCTCGGCGCGCTCTACGGCGGCTTGGCGTTCGTTTTCGCCTCCGCCGCTTCCCTGCTGGCGTTCTATCTGCTCAACGATGTGCTGCTCTTCACCATCACCCTGCTCGTGCTGTCACTGTTGTTTTGGAGTTTCCGCCACCTCGCGCCGAAGTATGTCGCCGAGATGCGGCTGGTGCTCAATCTGGGCACCGTTCGTGAGGGCGAGCGGGTTGTGTGGCAGGGGCTGCCCTGGCGGATCGACAAGCTGGGGATCGTCTCCACGCTGGTCAACGAGCGCATTCAAGGCGGCACGATGCACGTCGCTGCTAGCGAATTGATCGGCAAGCACAGCCGGAAGGTTGTTGAGGGTGAGCCCTGGTTTCCGTCGAAGGTGGGCGATTGGGTGAAGCTCAAAGACGGCATGTTCGGTGAGGTGACGGTGCAAACGCCGGAGCAGGTGGTAGTCCGCGAGTATGGCTTTGCTCCGGTCACCTACACGACGGGCGCTTTCATCGCGAACCGGCCGCAGAACTTCTCCGGTGGCTTCCTCATCTGGTTCAAAGTAGCGCTGGATCAGAGCCTGCAGGCCATCGTGGCAGATGAGGTCATCCCCGGGCTCATCGCCGGCGTACGAAAGGATTTGGCGGACAAGCTCCAGGGCGAGCACCCGCAGATGAAGCTGCTATCGGTCACCTACGACCGGGCCGACGAAGGCGCCCTGCTCTTGATGGTGCAGGCAGAGTTCACGGGAGACCAGGCGCCAAGCACCTTCGGCAACGGCCGCGCAATTCGGCTGTCGATGCTGCGCACGTGCCACAACAATGGCTGGAAAATCGCCCAAAACCGCCTCTTTGCAGACGAGTTGTCGATTCGACCATCCACTGCGCAGACCACCATGGCGGCGTAGGCGGGTCGCTCAAGATGCCGGAGCACGTTTGGCCAACAAGGCACGTCCGTCGCCATGTCATTGACGGGCAGCAAAGATTCTCATTGCATAACCGAACACGCATCTGTAGGGTCCGCGAACTCTGAGCGGTGCGGTCGCTCTGAACACCCGGGCCAATCTGCCCTAACTCCCCGCACCGCCGCATCAATCGCGCCTCTCCTCCGCCTCGTGCGCTGGCCGGATGCGCCCTACAACCAGGTAAAACATCTTGAGTAACTTCGAAGCGCTCGGTCTGTCCGAGCCGTTGCTGCGCGCCGTCGCAGACGCGGGCTATGAATCGCCCACCCCCATCCAGGAAAAAGCCATCCCGCTGCTGCTTGAGGGCAAAGACCTCCTCGGCTGCGCGCAGACGGGCACCGGCAAGACCGCCGCGTTCGCCTTGCCGACGCTGCACCATCTGGCGAAGAACCCGCCGGTCAAGGGCCAGCGCCGCCCCATCCGTGCCCTCGTGCTCTCGCCGACCCGCGAGTTGGCCGCTCAGATTGGCCAGAACTTCGCCAGCTACGGCCGGCACACGCCGCTGCGCCACACCGTCATCTTCGGCGGCGTGAAGCAGGGCAAGCAGGTCCGCGCGCTGCAGCAGGGCGTCGACGTGCTCATCGCCACGCCGGGCCGACTGCTCGATCTCATCGACCAGGGCTACATCCGTCTCGGCCAAGTAGAGGTGTTCATCCTCGACGAAGCCGACCGCATGCTCGACATGGGCTTCATCAATCCCATTCGCAAGGTCATCTCGCTGTTGCCCCGGGAGCGGCACAACCTGCTGTTCTCCGCGACCATGCCTGGCCCCATCGCCAAGCTCGCTTCCGGCATGTTGCACAACCCCGTGCGCGTGGACGTGGCGCCGCAGTCGACGACCGCCGAGCGGGTCGACCAAAAGCTGCACTTCGTCATGAAGGCCGACAAGCCCAAGCTCCTCGTCCACCTGCTGAAGACGAACCCGGTGTTCCGCGCCATCGTCTTCACGCGCACCAAGCACGGTGCCAACCGTCTAACCAAGACCCTGGTGAAAGAGGGAATCGAAGCGTCGGCCATTCACGGCAACAAGAGCCAAGGTGCCCGTAAGCGCGCTATTGAGGGCTGCACCAAGGGAGATATTGGCATCCTCGTCGCTACCGATATCGCCTCGCGTGGTATCGACGTGGACGATGTGAGCCATGTGTTCAACTTCGACCTGCCCAATGAGTCTGAATCGTACGTGCACCGTATCGGCCGGACCGGTCGCGCTGGGCGCTCCGGTGTCGCCGTCGCGTTCTGTGACGAAGAAGAGACCGGCTGCCTCGCCGACATCGAAAAGCTCATCGGCATGACCTTGCCGTTGGACGAAGACACCCCGTTCCA